>JAUZSK010000094.1 GCA_030949565.1 Enterobacterales bacterium | reverse complement strand
GCTCTTTCTCTTTGAGAAAGGAGGCATTTTCTTCGTCAGAAGATTTGATAATTGACCACTGGAGATCGAAAATCCCAACTCCCTTAATTGATTAAGTAATAACGGTTGTGTCACGTGATTATGAAAATATTGATAAAGAATAAACTGACGCAACTGTGGGCCAAAATGATTGCTTTTTATCTCCTCGGGTAACGCACCTAAAAGAGTTTCCCCGTTGGGAAGTTTCCATCTTTCTCGCCGATAACAAATATGATGAACTGACATTTTGATTTCTTGAACATAAAATGATTTGTAGCCTTTAAAGCGAGCACCTTCTGGGATGCTTTGTTGTGGTTTTAAGGTGATCGTTTGCGTAATAGGCAGTGTTGATTTAGTCGGGTTCTTTCGCTCCGTACGTTTCCTTTTAGTTTGTTGATAATCTCGATCTTGTTTGGCGATAGTGCTGGGCTTGAGCTCTGGACGCTTAGCACGTCCACTGAGCCGTGCGTTTTCATCCTTTAACGCTTTCACTTCATCGTAATATCGCTGAGCCATTTCAAGCAACTGTGCAGCAACAAAACCGAGATTAAAAGCGACATTATCATGGGTATATTCGATATCTAATGGCAGGCTAGTGCCGATCACGCCATTTTTAACAAAGACGAATTGGGTATTTCCTGTATTGCCATCGACACATCGTTCCATGACTGCGAGTATACTTGAGGCAATAAAGGGTGATTGTGATCGATTATACCCAGTTAACGTAAGCGATCTCTGAAGTTCGTGTGATCTATCTCTTACAAAGCGCCCCCGCTTTTTGAGGAATTACGATATGGTCCTTCAAAAACGCCTCTTGCTGTGGCAATCATCCTATTCCTATTATCAGAAATAGAAACCTGTACACCACGAGCGCCAAAACCACCACCCCATGGTCCAACCCTAGCCCCTATAACAAATGTTATCCCAACAGCTGTAGCATCACCGGAATACTTTTTTAGAGAAGCTGGCATTGGAAAATCTCCAGTAGAGTTATCAGCAAATCCATGACTTTTCCCAATCCAGCATCGAGCATTAAAAATAATTTGTCATCCGAAGAAATACCTAAAGTCAATATTCCCGAAATTGGTCCTACAGAGGCATTTCTAAAACCAGAAATAGCGATAGTTCCCTTTCCATCACCAGCTACATTTAATACATTACGCACTATTTTTTCTACTATTTCCTTGCTATCTCCTAAAAGAATGTCGGCATAACTTTTAGGGTCTATTTCTTTATCTACTAAGTTATTTAACTGCCCATTCTCTATCGTATTTAAGCCTCGTTCTAAAACGGGTTAACGACAGATTGCTGGTCCTTATTCAAAAGGTTTTCCTGACTGGTGCTTTTTATTCCTTTATCATATCTCTAATTAAATTTGGCAGAACACTATCTTCTTCGGTAAGTTTTCCAAACGATGAATATCTAGTTCCATTCGAACATCCACCTACCTCGCCGTTGTTGGTAAAAACTAAATAACGATAACCAGGAATGAATTTAAAACTCCGCCTCTGTCTTTTCTCAGATACTCAAAATTAATTTCCCCCTCTCCTTTTAAAACTTCTAACACTTTAAATTCAGCTTCAAATTCTAATGGAAATCCAGACATATTTTCTTTTGTAACTTTAGCCGCAATAATCTTTGCAATAAATATATTCCTAGTGTTTTTTTATTTCCTCATCCAATGACATTGATCGAATACATGTTCTAGCTTCAGCTCCACTATTTAAGGTGATATTGCCACAAAAAATATTATATTTTTTAACATTATCAATAGTCACCTTTTATATAGTTCTTTGTAGAATCTATCTGAGTTAGATTCAGGATTAAAAGAATTAGAATTGCTATAAGTCGTATGTGCCATTTCATGAGTCGCTACATATTCAAATGCTTTTTGTCCCGCAGGCATACCTCTAAACGGAACCATAGGATAATTAACCATCCCGACTCCCCCTTGAATCCCGCTACCACCAGGCAGCAATTTCACCATAGCTTTACCATTAAACTGTATATTTTCCCCCCTGCGCCCATGCTCCTTTTGCAAAGTATCTTCCTAGTCCTTTCAAGCTCCTATGGTTTCGGATCCGCATACCAAACTGCTTTAACACCATCTTTAGCAATTTCTCCTAGCGGAGCATTGCTAATTGTGAGATGCTAACCTTAGAGATTTCCTCATCGCCTCACTTGCCATGTGAATGGCGTACTTTTGCTCGTCAGACAAATTTTCATATTTTGTCCATTTGGCCATCGTAATATTTGGGGGAGCTTTAGTAATATCGTACTTGTCTTTAAGTTTGGAAGGTCAATCCCTTGCTTATCACCCAGCTCCGTCTGTCTTATTAAGAAGTATACTTGATAACCCCACTGGTCACGGCAACCGCATGAATGGTCGAGATCAGTCATAATATCGGTGAAAGCACTTTTTCTGCATAGCTAATATCCAGAGCCGCTTTATAGCGTTTACCTTTCATACCACGTTTGTGAGTTTTTTCTTTCTTGAGTAAGTTCAATGCTAAATGTCTGACAACAGCAAAATTTTCGGCACCATTATTTTTTCTGATCCGACTTTCATCTTCTCGAAAACTCATATCCAAAACCCAATGCAAACTATTTTCAATGCCCCAATGACTTCTGACAGCCCTAGCAAATGTTTTTGCATCGTCGGATAAACTGCTGATGAAGTACCTTCGCTCAATGGTGATTTTTCCATTTCTTAATGTTTCATTTTCAGCCATTCCTATGCATTGCAATCCAAACCATTTTTCTGGCTTAGCCAAACACTCTAAGTGGCTCGTTAGCCAATAACGCCTTGTTTCTATGCGTCCATGGCCCTTATCGACTTCTTCATGATAATCAAAATTAACGGATTTATAATGTTGCTTTTCTGACTCGTTGAAGAAGTATTTAATATCGTCATAAAGTGTTTTTTGGTTTCCTTTGACCGCTATAACATAATCAGCACTTTCTTCAATTATCTTCTGTGTTATTTTTTTCTGGCACCCCATCGCATCTATCGTGACAATACTTCCTTTAATATCAAGCAGTTTCAATAAAGCCGGAATGGCAGTAATTTCATTGGATTTTTCAGCGGTTTTTATTTGACCTAATACAACACCATTTCCGCTAGCAAAGGCGCTGACCATATGGATCGCTGATTTTCGGGTCTTATTATCAAATGAATGTCTGAGCGTTTTTCCGTCAATGGCAATCACTTCTCCTTCCGTCGCAACGGATAAACTATTCATCCAACTAATAAAGCTCGACTGAAACTCGGTTGGATCCAATGATGACATGACACGAGCAATTGTGTCGTCGACCGGTATTCCATTCGCTAAAAGCCCTTTATTTTGTAACCATTTTTGATGGGTTAAACCAAACTCTTCAATATCAGACCAACCATCGGCGCCAGCAACGACGCCGCAAATACATAAAGTGATGATGTCGATTAATGAATGTTCTATCTTTCCTAATTGACGTTTATCGCTTATTGAGGCAAAGTGAGATTGTATGGCGTGAGACATGATTTTTGTTCATAAAGAGTGAGTTCTGCTATTTGATCATACCTTTAGTAATTGTAAAGCTTTTTTCGTGATC
>JAUZSK010000093.1:30000-37525 GCA_030949565.1 Enterobacterales bacterium | reverse complement strand
ATGCAATGATTCCTAGAGTTAGCCCAAAAATAGAGAAAGCGAGTCCGAGTAGTATACTGGTTAACCTTAAGTTATCCAGCTTCATATCAATCGCTTGACGGTCAATTAATGCAATTACTCTCAGCGCCTTTTCGCGGCTAAAGGGCCAGAGTAAAAACCGATAATAGAGCACATTATCGTAATTCGATTGCTGATAATTGCTGTCACTAAAATCCAATTTAATCGTAGTATAGCTCTGATTATTATTTTCCATTAAATCTAAATCAACAGGTGAAAGCGCTACAACCGATGATCCAATATTAAAACGCTCATCCATTTTCCGATTTAGAAACCTGCGGTTTTCTGTCGAATGATTAAAAACGATGACACCAGTATTATTGGCCAGATGGAAGTCTAAATCTTCCAACAAATCTGAGCGCAATCGAATCAGATAGCTGTTAATGTCGATGCTCATTTCGATCACTCCGAATAACCTATCCTTTTGTTTATCAAAAATTGGTATGGCAATTTTTAGAAGAGTCATCTGCTGTTTATTAATTGTTTGATTTAATAGTAGATCACTAAACACAGTTTGACCTGGCACCATGGATTTGGTTTGCGCTAGAAAATCGTCCAAATCAATATCTTCTTGGCCAGCTAAGGGTAGTGCATGAATCCGATTGCCTATTCGATAGATGGCAACTAATTGAGCAATCTTCTGATCAAAGGATAGGTATCTGATTTGAGTATAATCAAGGTTAGTTTTTAATATCCCACGAAAAACATCTTCAATTCTTTTTTTCCAAAAAGCTAAACTTGTCTGGCTATCACTATGACTATTAACACTCTGAATGATACCTTGAATAGGGTGTGTTTGGCTTAAAAAGTGGATGTCTCGATCGACTTGTTCATATAAACGCAATAGAACATTTTCTACTTGTTTAGTTTTAAGAACAAGCTGATTATGTTGCTCTTGTATAAGGAATATTTTTGTTTGTTTATAATAGAGAGTGGATATAGTACTGGTTACAATTAACATGAGTAAAAAAATAGTCAATGGAATCACTAAAGCTTGTGAATATTTAGCCTTGCCTATATCGAGTAAATTTAATTTAGATAAAGAAGACTGATACTTCGTTGGTTGGTCCTCAAAATTTAGTGCTGTATTTATTTTTGAAGCCGTTTTGGTAGATGAAATACTAATTAGTAAACCAATTAATATACAAGCATAAGCAAATATTTTTAATGCGTGTGCAATATTAAAATCGTTATCAAATAGTGCAACCGATCCAAAGCTCATATGTAGCTGAGTCACGACTTCAGGCACGATACTATACATTATAGCTAGCTTTAAAACGCTAGGACCTAGTTTATACCAACTCCAAGCTAAAGCACCTGTAAATAGAAATAACGCCAAAGGCAAAACATCATAAGGTCGCGTAATTAATGCGCTTGGAAAAGTAGTGGTCGGTAAATTCTGACTGGTAGCGGCTGTCAAAACGGATACGATGGCAATACCTACGAAAAGTAGTGCGACTAAAACTAGCAGCTTATATTCTTGAATTAAATTCCACGTTTTTCTAGCTTTGCGGTTACGAATAAACCATAAGCTTATACCAAGTCCAGCAATCATCACTGTTGCATTATAGATCCTAGAAAAAGCCCAAGTGAAAGGAATGAAATCAGTGTTTGCAGCATTTGCCGCAATAATTCTGGTAGCTGCCAGGGTGTGAAAAGCATCAGTAAAGCCAGCGCAAAGCATTGCTATACCAATAATGGGAACCGTCACATCGCCTTTCTTGACGTAGTGTAGAAATGACACAAAGGCCGCAATTATGGCTATACTTACGGCGCTCCATTCTCAACAATGCGTGCAACATGGCGCCTTTTAGTGCCAAAAATAAACCGTTCTTAGAGGATGTATAACCTAACTCTTCAGACGGATCAATCGATTGATTGAGTGAAGAAAAATCGAATCCAAGCCAATTTAAAACGAACGGAAAGAGACTTATGCATAATACTAACCAGGCTAGTTTATGTATCGTTTGTCCTCTCATTTTGCTCTCTTTAGCTTGTTCATTTTATATAACACTCATCAGACAACCATCCTGTGACAATTAATTTGGTCTGCCGACAAAGGCTTTGAAAGATGATACCCCTGTAATTTTTGAATTTCCAAATTTTTACAAAAATCTAATTGGGTACTTGATTCAATGCCTTCTGCAACGACTGTCAACTCTAATGATTGAAACATTGAAACCAAGCCGGTCACTAGCTTGCTATCGGGTTGCTCCATGGTTGGCATTAAAGATTTATCTATTTTCACAGTTGATATCGGATAGCTGTGGAGGTGCGAAATAGACGAAAACCCGGTGCCAAAATCATCTAATGCGATTTTGCATCCTAGCTGGCTTATCTGCTCTATCATATCGGTGGTTTTCGGAGAATTTGTGAGCAGCGCGGTCTCTGTTAGTTCAAATTCAATAGAGCGCGCAGGGACAGATAAACGGTTTAGGCAAAGTTTAATATGTGGTATAAGCAATGGGTCAAATAACTGTACTGGGGACAAGTTTATTGACATCGTCAATTTATCATTGGTTACGTTCCATTTTGCTAATTGAGTAATCGCTTCCTCTATCACCCATCGTCCAATATCGTTAATTTGGTGTGAATCTTCTGCGATGGGTATAAATTGATCGGGAGAATAGTTTTTCCCGTTGGAGGTCCACCGAATCAAAGCTTCAAACCCACAAATATGGAGCGTTTTAGCATTGAAAACGGGTTGATAATGTAACTTAAACTCAAAGTTTTTTAATGCCGAACGTAATTTATTTTCCGTATCAAAACGAGCCACGAACTGTTTTTGCATTTCTTCTTCAAAGAAACATAATTGATTTCGTCCAAGTGTTTTTGCTCTATACATTGCAATATCAGCATATTTAAACATCTCGGTTGCATTTTTAGCATTGTCTGGATAAATAGAAATACCAATACTTGCACCCATCATTATTTCTGTTTGATTAATATAAAAAGGTTTCTCTAGTACTTTTAGAATTCGCAAAGCGACTTTATCAGCCTCTTCGCTCTTTTTAAGGTGATTAAGCGTAATAGCAAATTCATCACCACCAAGCCTAGCAAATAATTCTGGACCGCGCATACAACTACGAACTCGCCTTACTACTTTTTTGAGTAGCAAATCACCTATATCATGACCATAATTATCATTAACATCTTTAAAATGATCTAAATCGAATAGAAGCAACGCTATTTTGTAAGTTTTACGGTGGTTATTGGCGATCGCACGCTTAATGGATTCATCAAATAAATAGCGGTTTGCCAATTGGGTTAAACTGTCATGCTCTGCAAGTTGTTTGACCTTTTCATAGCTATTCTGAAGTTTAACTTCCATTTCAAAACGTGCTTTAGCTCCCATTATTGCGCGTTTTAAACGAAATCCAGTGATATCTGACTTAGCAATAAAATCCTGCGCCCCAGCCTTTAAACACTCCATTGCAAGTTCTTCTTCTTCAGACGTACTCATCATAATAATGGCACTGGCTTTATCGTTATTTTCCTTTCTTAACTCTAATAATAACTCGATGCCATTTCTTTGTGGCATATTATAATCCAATAAAATCGCATCAAATTCCATGGTATTTAGCAAAGAAAGCGCTGAATTAACATTTTCAGCTTCGACAATTTGATATTGCGTATCGAAACGCCTCAATGTTCTTTTTATATGAGCCCGATCGACAATATCATCATCAACAATAAGGAGATTCATAAATTAAGCAATCTCCGGATGATTCTTACGAATGATGAAGTTGGTATCTCTGAATTTGGAATAGAGCAAACAGCCATAATGAGTGGTTTTCGTAGAATTAGTTGATAAGCTTGATATTAGTATAGACCATAAGACCTTCGATAAACTTTCTTTGTGAGAATGCCAAGCTTTAACTTCGGGCGCAATTGTTTAGCGGTAGAGTGTCTTTTTTACGAGTCGATTGATAATTAATTCGGCCGTTTAACGCTTTATTGAACCGGTGAATTGTCTAATCATGTCCCTAATACTCTTCGTTTCCGTCATTAATTCTTCCGTTGCAGCCGCCGTGTTAATCGAAGATTGTACCGTTTCATCCGAAGATATTTTTATATTACTAACATTTCGTCCGATTTCTTCGGTAACAGCGTTCTGCTCCTCCGTGGCAGTGGCTATTTGTGTGCTCATATCCTGTATAGTGACCACTGAACTGGATATCGACTCAAGTGCTTGGGTCGCTATTAGTGTTTGTTTGACACTTTGCGCACTAATATCTTCTCCGCGACGCATAATTGAAACGGTTAATTCAGCAGTGGACTGAAGATTTTCTACCATATTTTGAATTTCGTTGGTGGATGTCTGCGTTCGATTAGCCAGCGTTCTTACCTCATCCGCTACAACTGCACTACCACGCCCTTGTTATCCATTATCCTTCATTTATGCAGAATACGAAGAAAATACATTTCAAAAAAAAAGCCCCACCGTTTCCGGAGGGGCTTTTTCTTTAATAAGAGCCTGGCAATGACCTACTTTCACATGGGGAAACCCCACACTATCATCGGCGCTGAACGTTTTCACTTCTGAGTTCGAGATGGGATCAGGTGGTTCCCGTTCGCTAAGGTTACCAGGCAAAACTGGGGTGAATAAAGCTGTGCTCTATTCACTTTAAAATTTAAGTCACAACGAGCGCAAGCGCAAAGGGTGGATTAACTAAAATCCTGATTTATCAATTCTTTTTATCGAATCATTCAGTTGGCAAAACTATCAATACAGCAGCCATTCATTTTATGTTTCAAAAATGCTTGGGTGTTATATGGTCAAGCCTCTCGGATCATTAGTACCAGTTAGCTCAATAGATCACTCTACTTACACACCTGGCCTATCAACGTCGTAGTCTTCAACGTTCCTTATGAGAGCTTAAAGCTCTAGGGAAATCTTATCTCGGAGGGGGCTTCCCGCTTAGATGCTTTCAGCGGTTATCCTGTCCAGATGTAGCTACCGGGCAATGCCACTGGCGTGACAACCCGAACACCAGAGATCTGTCCACTTCGGTCCTCTCGTACTAGAAGCAGCTCTCCTCAAATTTCCAACGCCCACGGCAGATAGGGACCGAACTGTCTCACGACGTTCTAAACCCAGCTCGCGTACCACTTTAAATGGCGAACAGCCATACCCTTGGGACCGGCTACAGCCCCAGGATGTGATGAGCCGACATCGAGGTGCCAAACACCGCCGTCGATATGAACTCTTGGGCGGTATCAGCCTGTTATCCCCGGAGTACCTTTTATCCGTTGAGCGATGGCCCTTCCATACAGAACCACCGGATCACTATGACCTACTTTCGTACCTGCTCGACACGTCCGTCTCGCAGTCAAGCACCCTTATGCCATTGCACTAAACTCCCGATTTCCGACCGGGATTAGGGTACCTTCGTGCTCCTCCGTTACTCTTTGGGAGGAGACCGCCCCAGTCAAACTACCCACCACACAATGTCCTCGACCCGGATAACGGGCCTGAGTTAGAACTCAAAAACTACCAGGCTGGTATTTCAAGGTTGGCTCCATGATGACTAGCGTCACCACTTCAAAGCCTCCCAGCTATCCTACACAGGCAGGTTCTAAGTCCACTGTGAAGCTATAGTAAAGGTTCACGGGGTCTTTCCGTCTAGCCGCGGGTATACGGCATCTTCACCGCAATTTCAATTTCACTGAGTCTCGGGTGGAGACAGTATGGCCGTCGTTACGCCATTCGTGCAGGTCGGAACTTACCCGACAAGGAATTTCGCTACCTTAGGACCGTTATAGTTACGGCCGCCGTTTACCGGGGCTTCGATCATGAGCTTCTCCGAAGATAACCCAATCAATTAACCTTCCGGCACCGGGCAGGCGTCACACCCTATACGTCCACTTTCGTGTTTGCAGAGTGCTGTGTTTTTAATAAACAGTCGCAGCCATCTGGTTTCTTAGACCGACCTCAGCTTAGGGAGCAAGTCCCATCACCATGGTCGGCGTACCTTCTCCCGAAGTTACGGTACCATTTTGCCTAGTTCCTTCACCCGAGTTCTCTCAAGCGCCTTGGTATTCTCTACCTTCCCACCTGTGTCGGTTTGGGGTACGGTCTCATGTAGTCTGAAGCTTAGAAGATTTTCCTGGAAGCAGGGCATCAACAACTTCCGAACCTTAGTTCGTCGTCATCAGCTCTCAGCATTCTTAATTAAAAGGGCAACCCGGATTTACCTAAGTCACCTGCCTACAGCCTTAAACCAGGACAACCATCGCCTGGCTCGTTTAGCCTTCTCCGTCTCTCCATCGCAACTACATCAGGTACAGGAATATTAACCTGTTTCCCATCGACTACGCATTTCTGCCTCGCCTTAGGGGCCGACTCACCCTGCTCTGATTAGCATAGAACAGGAAACCTTGGGTTTTCGGCGGGGGAGTTTTTCACTCCCCTTATCGTTACTCATGTCAGCATTCGCACTTGTGATACCTCCAGCAAACCTCTCGGTTCACCTTCACAGGCTTACACAACGCTCCTCTACCATGCGTGTATAAATACACGCATCCGCAGCTTCGGTGTATGGTTTTAGCCCCGTTACATCTTCCGCGCAGGCCGACTCGACTAGTGAGCTATTACGCTTTCTTTAAAGGGTGGCTGCTTCTAAGCCAACCTCCTAGCTGTCTATGCCTTCCCACATCGTTTCCCACTTAACCATAACTTGGGGACCTTAGCTGGCGGTCTGGGTTGTTTCCCTTTTCACGACGGACGTTAGCACCCGCCGTGTGTCTCCCATGATTGCACTCACTGGTATTCGGAGTTTGCATCGGGTTGGTAAGTCGGGATGACCCCCTAGCCGAAACAGTGCTCTACCCCCAGTGGTGATACATGAGGCACTACCTAAATAGTTTTCGAGGAGAACCAGCTATCTCCGGGCTTGATTAGCCTTTCACTCCGAGCCACAGCTCATCCCCGCATTTTTCAACATACGTGGGTTCGGTCCTCCAGTTGGTGTTACCCAACCTTCAACCTGGCCATGGCTAGATCGCCCGGTTTCGGGTCTACTGCCTGCGACTATGGACGCCCTATTAAGACTCGCTTTCGCTACGGCTCCCCTAAACGGTTAGCCTTGCCACAGACAAGTAAGTCGCTGACCCATTATACAAAAGGTACGCAGTCACTAGACTAAATCTAGCTCCCACTGCTTGTATGCACACGGTTTCAGGTTCTATTTCACTCCCCTCACAGGGGTTCTTTTCGCCTTTCCCTCACGGTACTGGTTCACTATCGGTCGGTAGAGAGTATTTAGCCTTGGAGGATGGTCCCCCCATATTCAATCAGGATATCACGTGTCCCGACCTACTCATATTTCATTACCTATGCGTTTTCGTGTACGGGGCTATCACCCTCTATTGCCAGACTTTCCAGACTGTTCCACTAACGCATAAGTAACTTTTGGGCTAGCCCCCTTTCGCTCGCCGCTACTCAGGGGATCTCGGTTGATTTCTT
>JAUZSK010000093.1:0-25000 GCA_030949565.1 Enterobacterales bacterium | reverse complement strand
GCTCAACTAGCCCAAAGTAAACAAGTGATTCTTCTTTTTACCTAACTTAACCATAAAAAATCGACCATACAGGGCTTTGTCTGCCGCAAAAACCTCAGCGGCTTTCATATTATCATCGTTGCCTTTAGCTTTACCATTAACTAAAACCGCGTTTCGACCGAGTGCATCCTTAACTTCTCTACCGACTTTCGCCATACCACATTCGGATAACAGCGCGGTAATTGGCTTTTCGGCAAAATCCGCTGGTAGTTGGCTGGTTGGCAATCCATCTTGTGCAAGTTGAGTAAGATCACTTTCAGACAAATCGGCAAGGCTGCCGCTAAACATGGCTTGAGTGATACGCTCAGCCGCTTCTAGCCCTTCTGCTCCATGCACTAGCTTGGTCACTTCTTGGGCTAAAATGCCTTGCGCTTTAGGGCGACCTTCGGCTTGTTGGTCTTCTTGCTCGATATCGACTATCTGCGGCTCGGTTAAAAAAGTAAAGTATTTTAAGAACGTGTATACGTCGGCATCGGCCGTATTTAGCCAAAACTGGTAAAAAGCATATTGGCTGGTCTTTTTAGCATCCAACCAAATGGTGCCACTCTCTGTTTTACCGAATTTTGTACCATCCGATTTAGTCACTAAGGGTAAGGTCATGCCAAACACCTGTTGGCGGTTCATACGGCGGGTTAAATCAATACCGCCGGTGATATTGCCCCATTGATCGCTACCACCAATTTGGATCGTGCAATTATTTCGCTTATTGAGCTCAGCGAAATCATAAGATTGCAATATCATATAGCTAAATTCGGTAAAGGAGATCCCTTCACCCTCACGATCGATGCGCTGCTTGACTGATTCTTTTTGAATCATGGCATTAATTGAGAAATGCTTACCCACATCCCGTAAAAAGTCTAAAACATCCACGCCTTTAGTCCAATCAAGATTATTAGCCACCAATGCAGAGTGATCGCCACAATCAAAATCAATAAACTGACTCACCTGCTTTTTAAGACTTTCTACCCAACCTTCCACCACATCGGTTGAATTAAGCTGTCTTTCGGTGGCCTTAAACGATGGGTCACCGATTAGTCCTGTCGCTCCACCAACAAGGGCAATGGGCTTGTGGCCATACTGCTGAAAGCGCTTTAGCGCCAACAAGGGTACAAGGCTACCAATATGTAGGCTGTCGGCGGTGGGGTCAAAGCCACAATAAACGGTTCTCATCTGCTCGCTCAGATGCTGGGTGAAATCCTCTTCAGCAGTCATCTGCGAAATCATACCGCGCCAGGTTAAATCTTGTATTAAATCTTTTACTGAATCTTGTTGTGTCATAATTAAACCAATTGTTGCTATTGAGCCACTCGTTTTGAGGGATTTATTATCTCTACTTTCTTGTCCGCGTAAAACAGGCTAAAATCGGCCTATCGAAAGAGAGAATGTTAACCTTTTACCCCAAAAGCGCAAGGTCATTGTTAAAATAGCCAGCATTTTATACGGAACTGACTAAAAGTTGTATGATTAAACACGATTACAAGGCACAAAATAACAAAAGGTTCTTTAATCGGGAATGGTTCAAGCATCTTCCGCTTTGGGCAACCCACCCTTTTAGCATTATTTCAATGGCGATATTGGTGACTCTGCTAGTCTATTTTTTGTCCGATAATCCGAAAGTTGATAACCGAGCGGCTCAGCAAAACTCCATTAGCACTAAAACCCTACCATTATCAGACGCGGCAGAAGCTCAAATGCAGCCGGTCAATAGCGGCGAAATTAAACTCGCATTGTCAGCACCCAATCAAGTATCAAGCGCAAGTTCAACGACTCAAGACATACTTTCGGATATTTCTGAACCCGACCTTAGTGCTAGTTCTATCTACTCAGATCCTATCGAGATCCCTTTAAATATTCAGCATATAGCCCCCATTCACCATGAATTATCGCCCTTTGCTAGTGCCGATCGCTGGAAAAAACAGGTAGTTGGTAAAGGTGATAACCTATCCAAGATATTTAAACGCATCGGCCTTTCTCCACAAATAGTTTACCAAATTATTACTTTGGATGAAAAAACTAAAAAATTAAAATATTTACGTCCTGGAGAGATCATCCATTATCAGCTCGACAAGAATAAGCAACTATTGGCTTTAAAATACGTCATCGACTTGCAAAATACGCTCTATATCAACAGACAAGTACTAGCTCCAAAGGTGTCCACAAAAGCGGCACAATCAAGCCGCGGCACATCGAGTGAGCAGCCCACTCCGATTCAATATAGCTATATCAGTAAACTGGTCAATAAAAGCATCGAGTATCGAACTGCCTACGTTTCGGGTAAAATTATTGATTCTCTGTATGCTTCTGGCAAACGCGCCGGACTCACTGATCGCCTGGTGGTCAATCTTGCCAATATTTTTGCTTGGGATATCGATTTCATTCTTGATATTAGGACTGATGATTCCTTTACAGTGCTCTATCAAGAGAAGTTTTTAGACGGCGAAAAAAATAGGTAACGGCCAAATCTTAGCCGCAGAGTTTGTTAACCAAGGGGCGACATTTAAAGCGGTACGCTTTACCGACTCAAAAAAATAACACTAGCTACTATACACCGCAAGGGCTTAATTTAAAGAAGGCTTTTCTACGAGCGCCGATTAAGTTTTCTTATATTAGCTCGGGTTTTAAACCAAGACGTTTTCATCCTATTTTAAAACGCTGGAAAGCGCATCGAGGTATCGACTATCGCGCCAAAACCGGTACTCCCATCCACGCAGCAGGTGATGGTAAAGTGATTCAATCAAGCTACAACCAATACAATGGCAAATATGTTTTTATTCAACATGGTCAAGGTATTGTCACTAAATACTTACATATGTCGCGTCGTGCGGTTAGTCGCGGTAAAAGAGTAAAACAAGGGCAAGTGATTGGTTACGTCGGTTCAACCGGACTCGCAGAAGCACCTCATCTACACTATGAATTTGTGGTGAATGGTGTGCACCGCAACCCTCGAACAGTTAAGCTGCCTAAAGCTAATCCCATTGAGCAATCGGAAAAAGCACGCTTTTTAATTGCCAGTCAAAGCTTAATCAATCAGCTAGAAACTCGCAAACAAATTCAATCCAGTTATCAGGTGGCCATGTAATGCATCGCCCATTGATTAAACGCCCGAATGACGATTAAACATCAAGGTTTATTTATTGGACTAATGTCCGGCACCAGTGTAGATGCCGTTGACGTTGCTATCACCAGAATTGAAGTCCACAAGGTTCAACTGGTCGCATTTAGCGAATTTGACATCCCACAGTCAATCAAACAAGCGATAGCCGACCTCTCTCAACCTTTGGTTAAAGCGCATCGAGGTGACAAGCATCGCATCGAGCAATTAGCATCACTGGATACTCAGTTGGGACAATTATTTGCCCAAGCTGTGAATCAGTGTCTAAAAGACAATAATCTGCATACAAAGGATATTATAGCCATCGGTAGCCATGGGCAAACCATCCGCCATCGGCCCGATCGAGCTTTTCCTTTTAGTTATCAAATTGGTGATCCCAATACTATTGCAGAGAAAACAAACATAACCACCGTAGCCGATTTTCGCCGCGCTGATATGGCTGCTGGTGGACAGGGAGCACCTTTGGCCCCGGCTTTTCACAACGCCATTTTGCGAAGTGCTGAGGCCGATCGAATTATTTTAAACCTGGGTGGTATTGCCAATATTACTTATTTACCCAAAGACCCTACACAAACGGTTATCGGATTTGATACTGGACCGGCCAATACTTTAATGGATGCTTGGTTTAAACTGCAGCACACTGATGCCGCACAAGGTTTTGATAAAGACGGACTCTTTGCGCTTCAGGGAAAGGTGGATAAAGCATTACTCAAGCAACTTTTAGCGAATGATTATTTTCAGAGAAGCTATCCAAAAAGTACCGGACGGGAACACTTTAGTTTAGATTGGCTAAATGAACAACTTAATCAATATGACGGCTTTGCGACCGCTGCGGATATTCAGGCGACCCTTTTAGAACTGACTTCGGTCAGTATCATGCAAGCCATTGATAAATTAAAACTTTCTGACTATCAGATCTTTTGTTGTGGCGGCGGAGCACATAATCCGCAACTAATACAGGCATTGAGTCAAAACAATTCTGCACCAATTGGCACCACTAACCAACTTGGTGTGGATGGCGATTATTTAGAATCCATGTGCTTTGCTTGGTTAGCCTATTGCCGAGTCAATCAATTAGCTAGCAATCTACCTTCGGTCACCGGCGCATCGAAACTTAAAATACTCGGTGGTATTTATCTAGCCTAAAAACGGACAAAAGTTTAACACCTCTGGTTATAAATGAAGCAATAAAAAAAACCGAAAGCAAGCTTTCGGTTTTTTATTAGTTTAAATAAAGTTTCTACTAGAAACGATATTTAACACCAAGTTGCATTTTCCAGACTGATGGAACCTTAGCAACCGTTTGTTGAGGCTTAGTGAAATTGTTATAGACATACTGCCCATTAGCAATGCTTGCATCAACTACCGGTGCATTAAACGGCTGAACAAAACCTTCAATACGTCCCCAATCACTGTTAAGAAGATTGGCAACATTTTCAATATCGAAAGTAATTTCAATCGCTTGATCATTGCCAAACTTAACTTCTTGCAAAAGTCTTAAATCAAAACGATTAATCCAACTGCTACTACAGGCATGACGATCGGCTATTTGACCGCGAGTTAAACAATCTTGCGTATCAATATAGTTAAAGAATGCCGTAGTATCAAAACCCGTTGCAAAGTTAACCAATGGATCGTTGGCGCCAGTTGGTACGTAAAGTAGCTGCGAATTGAAAGCATCCCAATCTGCAAATCCAGCGAATGGGAAACCACCAAAAGTATCACTTGTGCGCATGGTATGACTGAAATGACGACCAGTATGACCATTATAAGCTAATGATATGTTAGTCATATTTTCACCAAATAACACATCACTCCAAGTAAGGTTAGCGACAAAGCTATGAGTCACTTCAAACTCTGAATTGAATTCAGTATCACTTTGGAAGTCAGAATTAGCTGGCATTGCATAGCCTTCAAACGCGATAAAAGCATTACCAGGATTTACTTCCGTTAGGTTTTGGAAAGTGTAACCTACATTAAAATCGAAAGTTCCCATGTCTTTAGTTTCAAAACGCTTAGCTGCATCGAAACTCCAAACCAAGCCACCACCTTTGCTAGTATTTTCTAACAACAAATCATAAGGTGCAACATCATCATAAATAGGACGACCATCAGGTGCTGTATCAATTTGTTGGAAGTTAAGTTCACGGTATTTAGCAGCATTCTTAACATCCGTTAGGATTATGTCAGTACTCAATAACCATTCTTTACCTAAGAAACCTAGATCTTGACGACGATCTAAGCCTAAATTAAGTTTCCATACACTTGGAATCTCAAAATCAGGAGAAATAGCATTA
This sequence comes from Enterobacterales bacterium, assembly GCA_030949565.1. GTDB lineage: Bacteria > Pseudomonadota > Gammaproteobacteria > Enterobacterales > Kangiellaceae. Next base: position 19,552 of record JAUZSK010000093.1, on the reverse strand, counting down.
GTATCGCCATTAACATTAGTACTTCCACCAAATCCACCAGCCGCTAAATTATCCAAAATCTGCTGAGGGATATCGTGACCATTCGAACAAGCGAAACAGCCGGTAAATACTTTACGACGACCATCGTTACCGTAAGAGTTAGATAGCCATACATTAGGTGAACCGCCACCAAATAGACCAATACCACCTCGGATTACCGTATCGTCATCCATTGAGTAGGTAAAACCGGCTCTTGGCTCCAATAAAGTTAGTCCATCAAAGTTGCCTTGGTTAGAGAACCCATGTCGGGCGACAAAGTTTGGGTTAAGTGTTGGCTTATCATTGTTAGTGTAACTGCTATAACGCAAACCATAAGTAACAGTTAAATCTTCTGATACGCTCCACTGATCTTGCGCATAAAAGGTATCGACCGTGTATTGAAATTGGTCAACCGCGTCTAAAGGATTACCCGATAAAGCATTTTGATAAACATGAAATCCTAAATTGTTAGCAAAATCACTGACTGAGCCAAATTGAACAAAACCGAGAGAACCAAATACAAACAGGTTATAAATGTCCAACTTCTCATGTTCCCAACCAGCAGTAATTTTATGGTCTTCATTGATGTAGTAATCACCTTTGATTTTCATCGCAAATCGCTCATTAGAAAGACGATTAGCATGGCGGAACATATCAGGACCAATATACAGTTGACCACCATTATCAGTGGTTATTAACATTTGCTCAAAGTTAGCACCTAATAAAGGATTTTGAGATGTCTTCACTTTTTTGTTGGATATCTTAACTTCGGTAGAAAAATCATCTGACCAATCAGAGAATACTTGTAAACTATAAGCATTCAAAGTTTCTGCTTGGTTAAAACGATTCGACTCGGCAGTTGTCCAAGGTGCTGAAGGAAATGTTTCGCCCCAATAATCACGAACCGTATTACCTGAGTTATCTTGGTAGGTTAATGATGCACGATGGTCTTCATTGATGTAATAGTCGAATTTTAAAAGTAGTTTTTCATCTTCCTCTATTTTAGGGACGTTGTAACCACCAATATCGTAACCCCAAACATCTCTAGCAACTTGAGCAATTTGATCAAAATCTGCTTGAGTTATACCAATTCTTTCATTGGCATCCACCACACCATCTTGATTATCAAGGGTGAACTGGTAAGGCGATTTAGATTTGAATTTTTCATAAGAAGCAAAGAAGAAAAGTTTATCTTTAATTATTGGTCCACCTACCGTAAAGCCATAGGTATCTTCTGAAAAAGAACCTATATTCAGGTTGCTACCACGGCTAGTATCACCAATCATACTATCGTCTGAACGGTAATAGAATGCCGAACCAGAAAATTCATTAGTACCGGACTTAGTCACGATATTAACGTTACCACCTTGGAAATCACCGTAAGTGACGTCATAAGGTGCAATGTTAACTTCTAGTTGCTCAATAGCATCAAGAGAAATCGGTGTACGACGCCCCGGATAACCATTTTTGTTTAGACCGAAATCATCATTTTGCTTAACACCATCAACCGTTAAGCTATTGCTACGGATATTACCACCAGCAATAGACAAAGCAGGTCCGCCATTAACCGTGGAATCGACAACCACTTTAGAGTCTCTTTTCAAGATTGACTTAATATCGCGACTGATTGCTGCAGTATTGGCGATATCTGAATCACTAAAATCAGAACTAGGGCCTCTTTTAAAGGCACCTGCCAAGCTTGTACTGCCAACAATCATAACCACTGCACCTTCACTAGATGCACTAACAGCTTGCATTTGGATGCTTTCGGTACGACCTAGCGTTAAATAAAGGCCCGTTAATTCATCAGCCTTATAACTGTCATTAGCCTTTAATGAAAGTGTATAAGGACCACCTACGCTTAAACCGCTGGCCTGAAAAATACCATTGGCAGTGGTGGTCAGGCTTTTAGTACGCCCGGTAGGTGTATGAGTAATCACAACGGTCTGTGAAGCGATTGGATTTCCATCAGCATCGACTAAAGTTCCGCGGATACCTGAAGAAGTCCCAACAGCCATAAGCTGTGTGGTAAATAATGCGCTGAATATAAAAAGCAGCGACAAGCGAATGATTCTTTTCATGCCTTTCCCCTGTAAGTGTCTATTTTAAATTAGAAATATGTGTTATTTAGTAAAGTCATTTTATTGTTTTTTAGGGCTCTAAATCTTGAACCATTTTATCGGCTAACATTGTTCGTTTTGCTACCCGACAATCTTACGAAACTATCATGAACTGACCAAATGGTCAAATAATAACCTTGCTATTTCTAGACCAATTATGAATAGCCTATGCCTAGTTGAGCATGAGAAGGTTTTTCCTTACTTGCGTCAACAACTCAGCATTGGCCTCGCTAATCTTTTCATTTGCTTGTTTATCGGCTTGTAATGAGGACCAGTTATTTGACCAAACTGTTTTGAGTTGCAAGGATTTTTGCTCTACTTCTGGCATCATTAACTCAGAAAGCGATACTATAAGTCCAACTTTAACCCAACCATTAATCGGATCAGTTTTCTGAGGATTATTAGAAAAGGTCGTGCTATCAACAATATATTGTAAATGGGCTGCTTCTCGCATAATTTCAAACCCTGCCGCTCTTATATTTCGGTTAGCTTCAGAACGCTCATTCCGCCAAGAATTATAAGATAATGCTGAGATTGCAATAATAATACTAAAAAGTGCTAAAAAATTCTGTTTGATTTGTTTGCTTAGATTGGTATTCATCTAGCCCTCCTTTTTCTACTTTCTGGGGTCACCCTCAATATTGTGTTATTCATCAAATAAGAAAACTAAAGATCAATTTACATTGACCCCTTCGGTTCATTTCGCCAACATTAAATCACACAATTCACTATCATTACACTCTTTCTTACCCACCTCATCTCCTTTTATATTGTATGCGTCTGCCCAAAGACACGGGTCAATGTCTTACAAAACCGAGAAGTTTCAGAACTTTTTGTAAGATATCAACACGGCTTGGTGAGCGAGATATCTCAAAGCTACCTGTCTATTATTTTTTAGTATAATACCGGCCTAACAACTACTAATTTCAATGGTAGACCCCCATTGTTTATGACTCCCATTATTTAATCTTGAACAAACAGAGCGAGTTTTTAAAAAAGCACAAAGCCTTGGCTTGCCTATAAAATTGCATGCAGAACAATTGTCCGATCTGAAAGGCACCAAACTTACCAGTGAATATAATGCTTGGTCGGTCGATCATTTAGAATTTTTGTCGCCTAACGATATCCCAGCATTAAAACAATCCAACACTATTGCCACTCTGCTACCCGCAGCTTTCTATTTCTTATCCGAAACTCAATTACCACCGATAAATGCACTTAGAAAAGCCAAAGTTCCCATCGCTATTGCAACTGATCACAACCCTGGAATTCCCCCTGTCTTTCGATTTTACTGGCAATGAATATGGCGACCACACTGTTTAAATTAACACCACTCGAAGCGTTACAAGGCGTGACCATCAATGCCGCCAAAGCATTAAATAAAGACCAGCGTATCGGCAGAAAACAAGCGGATTTAGCGCTATGGGATCTCACATCACCGGCAGAACTCAGCTACGGGATAGGTAGTAATGCTTGTAGCATGGTGATTAAACAAGGTAAGGTGATTGTGGATAAGAGAAGCTCTGAATAGGATTTATGTTGAGTTAATAATATTCAAGAGGATTTCGAGTTTTGCATTGACTATCACCATGTAAAACCTGATTAGGTTGACCAACGCCATCCTGATCCTATCAGTTTTTGTGGCTTTAAATATCTTAGCGTAAGAGTTTTTATTGCTACGCAAACCAAGATCTAATCTTGCATCTATCATCAGATAAATGGTTAAAACAGCATTGGTTACATTTGGTTTTTAACGGATGTATAACTATTAGTTAAGTTAATAATACTATATCGGCTAACAATTTTTGAATACTTTGTCTGCTGTCCATGACGATCAATAAAACAACTTGTTTTTTAACCTCATTAATTCGATAAAAAATGATATTATGAGAATCCAACGCATATTGACGGTAATCCTTGATTCCTAAGTCAATTAACCGATCGCTGATAGGTGCCAAATAAGGATTTTCTGATAGCTTATATTTTAGTGATTGTTTCACTGACAGTTTTATTTCAACGGCCAATTTTGCCGAATATTTTCTGCTTAAAAAATGCATCCAACGATTGAGGCTTAGCTCGAAGGTCGAAGACGCAACTATTTTATAGGTGCTTGGCATTGACGGTTATTAGCAGTTTAGTTACTAATCAGCAAAGGCTTGATCGAACGAGAGAATATCCTCTTTCGCAGAGAGATCTGATATAACCAGTAGTTTTAGTAAGGCTAAAGACTCCTGCTGATACTCATAATCTTCAACATTTTGTAGAACAAAACGAGCATTACCCTTTTGAGTAATCAATAGAGGTCCGTCAAGTTCTAGATGGTTGGCGTGTTCTTTGACATAGCTTAGAGTTTCAGTTTGCATGGTTCATTTCTTTTCAGACTATTTATAGACCGATAATAGACTAAAATAAACCTCGATGCAATTATCGACATTCAAGATTACTCGTTTTACCTTTCAATATAACCATATAAATAAGTGGTAAATCCATAGCCTACCCCAACAAATCAAAAATGCCTTCCCATATCGAGTCCACCCTCGCTCATCTCAATCTACGACCCAGTCAATGGCTTGGACAAGTACAACACTTTGCTACCCATCAAGGTTATTTCGTTGGCAAACTGATTTTATTGCAGCAAAAAGCCGAAGCGTTAAAGAAAAAATGGTTGAAGGGCTTTAAAACCTGCCGGAAATTAATAATTTAACAACACAAAAAGTAAAATCCATCATCGCAATGCATTTCTTACCTCTTAGGAATTTGAAGCTCGCCTGAAATTCGGATAATTAAGCGATAATCAAACAAAACGCCTTCCGTCCTGAACAAATAATTAATTTCATCTCCAAGTCTCAGAGATAGCCTTATTTAAAGAAGACGCCTTCTGATTTCCGCCTGTCCATTATTTTTGTGATCGGTAAAGCCGCGGTTGGTGGTCTCTGAGCCGAGGATATTTTGTGGGATGGTGATCCCTGTTAAAACATCGGTGAAATTATCCCTTAATCGCCCATCTCGCGGCTTGCCGAAGAATAATACTAGACAGTCAAACTATGGCTATTACCCATCTGATAGGCGTTGACGGATTGTCTTTTATTGTAAATGGACTTGACCTTGATAATTATTGAAAAGCGCTCAACATAGTAAAATCGGCTTGACCCCCATTGTTTTGGAGCCTAGTCGGTCGCGGTGAAGGTAGCGCACTTTCATAGTGGTAGTAACGGCTGCCTTTGTTATTGGCTAACAAAACACTTTTAACCGCATTAGCACCGGCGTTACCGCCCGCTGATTTAGTGGCATTACCCATATGATAGGCGTTGACGGATTGTCTTTTAATGTAAATGGACTTGACCTTGATAATTGTTGAAAAGCGCTCAACATAGTAAAATCGGCTTGACCCCCATTGTTTTTTAAAATTGCCGATATTCTCAATGTCAGTATTGATGAATTGGCAGGACGTAAAAAGCCAACCAAGAACATACAACTCCATAATCATGAGTTGCAATCTCTCTATCAACAAGTAGATGTTTTATCCGATAAAGATCAACAAGCTTTGATTTTGGTGATTGATAGTTTTGTAAGGAAAACTCATATGGCACGGGTCGTACAGCAGGTACGATAACAGCAACTAAAAAATAAGCTTTTAAAATCAAAAAAGCTCTGCCATTTCTGACAGAGCTTTGAGTGGTTCTTTTTCTCTACTATTAATCAATCAACAATCTTAAAAAGCAAATAACAAGATCTGACCCTCTGCCTTTTAGGTGCTTCTTTTTCTCTACTATTAATCAATCAACCATTAAATTTTTTCTTTTATTTAACATAAGGTCCATGATGTTACTTATTGAACCTTCAGCATATATTGAATTGTGTTCATAAATATAATTTTTAATATAACGCCTTCCAAAAGAAAGCTCTTCGCCAAATACATTTCTCCTAGTTATATAAAAATTACATTTTACTGACAAGTCGCAAGATGAGCGATCTAATAGTGGAAACATAGATTGCAATCGACTTTGGACATAAATAAATCTTTTCCCTTCGCCGCATTTTAGACTCGTCTCATCAGAGGCTTTAAATGTGATCAACAAATAATTATCTATACCATCAAAAAAATCTCGCCCCGTATTGACCCAAAAAGTAACAATGCCTTTTAGATTATTCGAACTTTCTAAAATTTTTGCTGTAACCTTAAAACAAGTATTTAGCTTGCTAGATTTTTCTTTCTTGATAAATTCAACAACCATAGTGGAATAAGATTTTTTTGCGTAATAAGAAAACGGTTTTTCTCGATAATTGTTTCCTGAAACGCTATATATTTGGCAAAACAAAATAATTATAATTAATGATTTCATACTCTTCTCCACTAATAACCTGGATAACCTAAAGCTTTAAAAGCTCTATCATCAGCAAGAAACTCACTCGTGACTCCTTGAGCATGTTGAAACTCGTGTACTAATGTAAATCGTAGATTCTCTCTAGTAGCAAACAATCTATCTCTCCTTGCCGTATAGTTAAAACCCTCTTCATCTGTCAAGATAGTTTTAACTTTCATGATCCGATTTTCTAGTGCAGAACGATAAATAAAAGAAGCTCCTCCTCGACTTGTTTCACCTGATATTAATCTTAGATCTAAATCCTTACTTTCACCTGATCGAATATTCGTTAAAGCATCTTTTCTATCGACAAATGAACGAGTATTTGTTATTTGCCCTTCATCATTCAAAGTCGCGACAGTGAATTTATCAATATATTTAACAACATGATCACCTTTAATTATTCCTTCTTGTTTTAATATAGCAACTTGTTCATTAACAAATTTTTCACGCCCTTTCTCACTAGATAAATGGGTAGGTACAGAGCCCGACACGCTATTATTTGAAGCATCTAATGGTAGGGATGGTGAAAGACTATCCCCATTGGTGCCAACACCCACCTGCCCTTTTGAACCTAAATCCGTATTATCCAGCTTTAACGCTATCGGCGTTATTTTGAAAGCGCTTTCACTCCCATTGCGTGCTGCCGTGTAGACATAATTACTCGACTTTCCACTCTCATCGGTTACCGTTGCAGTGATGGTTCGAGAGGTATCTCTTTTTATTCTTGAGCCTGTTGGCGCACTACGGGTTCTTGATTGGCTCGTAACTTTGACTTCTAATTTGTCTTGGTCTATATCTGCGGCGTATCCACTCGGATCCGTCCCCGCCAATGGGTTATTCATAATGTATGAATAAGGGTTCATTGACTGTGAATTACCCGGTGCTTGTATAAAGGGATCGACACTCAAGAATCTTCCGAGGTTGTAATCATACACCCGTCCATTCATGTGGATCAACTGCGCATCGTCTAAATGTTCAGGGCAAGATCATTAAATTTTAGATAAAATTGAACTATTTCGTAAAATAACGATCAGATCAGGAAATCAATCAGAGGTTTCCGAGCATGACAAACAATTTTATTAGCCATTTTTCAATCATTAATGATCCCCGAATAGAACGACATAAAAAGCATCAGCTCATTGATATTCTCTTTTTATCCGTCTGTGCAGTCCTTAGTGGTGCTGAGGGTTGGGAAGATATCGAAGATTTTGGGGTCGCCAAATTGGACTGGATGAAGAAATATCTACCTTTTGAAAACGGTATCCCCAAACACGATACAATTGCCAGAGTATTAAGTCGATTGGAACCAGCGAGTATCCAAAGCTGTTTTATTCAGTGGGTTCAAAGCATTGCGCAACAGACCCATATGAGCGTTATCGCCATTGATGGTAAAACGGCAAGGCGTTCATTTACCACTAAAAATAGAAAGAACCCTTTACATATGGTCAGTGCATGGAGTTGTGGTCATGGTTTAGTCTTAGGACAACAGCGAGTTGATGATAAATCTAATGAGATCACCGCCATTCCGAAACTACTTGATTTACTGGATGTTAAAGACAGTACAGTCACGCTGGATGCGATGGGATGCCAACATTCAATAGCCGATAAAATCATTGAAAAAGGGGCAGACTATGTTATTGCTTTAAAAGGTAATCAGGGAAAACTGAGCGAAGAGGTAAAAGCCTGGTTTCATATTGCTCATCGAGAAAAATTAAAGCAATCTAAATTTTCCCAGCATGAAGAAACCGATACCGGTCATGGGCGAATTGAAGTGAGGCGCTGTCTGCAACTGGAAATAGACAACCGCTGGCTCTCTGATAGTAAAGACTGGTCGAGCATTAAAAGTGTCATATGCATTGAGTCTGAACGTCATGTAGATGAAATACCAGACACTCAAACTATGGCTAATATCCTACAACAATCCGGGTCAATTTCCTACAAGCATTGCAGAAATGGCTTACAAAATAAGCCGCTAGGGAATGTAATTTTTAAACAGAAGGTGATCAACATCGCAATCCCTTGATTACGCAGGGCTGTATCAAGGCAAAATTATCTTTGGAACGACAACCAAGCGCTGGGTTGTAAAAGCTAAAATTTTAACTTTAATAGAATCTCATCTAAGCTCGGTTGCCAAGCGTGCTGTGTGAGTTTTACTCGATTATTGAGGACGACTACGCCCTCTGCTTGTAATAATTTTTTTTGTTTTTCAGCGCTGGGGCTGGCTTTAGTAAATGCCAGTTGTCCGCTAGAACGCAGTACTCTGTACCAAGGTAGTTTCATTTCTTTCGGGGTCATGCCCAAGGCTTTACCCACTAGACGAGCGCGTCCTGGTAGTCCCGCGAGATCGGCTATTTGACCATAGCTGGCGACTTTACCTTTAGGGATCACCGCCACCGTTTGCCAGATGCGTTTAATTTTTTCACTGGCTACTTGCATGATATACAATGGTCCATTTATATCGCATCAATAACAAACTGATTATTGATGCGAGTGACGCGATTTTTTAGTTTAAATTGCAGCGCTTGCTGGGCATCAAGTTGGATTAGTAAATCCTCGATTGATTGCTGCTGACTCGGCTCTAATCCCTGATAATAATCCAGAGGTCGTTGCATCATCCACAAACTATAAGGCAAAACTAAACGCTGTTCTTCAATCGCACCGATGGTCATGGTATGCATTCCTAAACGCCGAGGGATGGCTAGGTCTTGTTTATCCACTATCGCTTGCTGACCGAGCCATTGATTTAATCTATCGGAAATATCTTGCAGCAGAGGCCACTGAACCTTAAACAGGTGCTTTAAAATTGGCAATAGGCTATCGGGGATCTGATCATCCGCTAAAAACTCGCCAGTAACCTCGGATGCATCCAACATTCGTTCAACCCATGCGGCAACCTGCGGTGCAATTTTTTTGCATTAATTGTCCGGGATAAGGATCACGATACAAATGCGCATAAAGTGGCCCGAAGAAGCCAAAGTCGCCAATTGATGGTCGTCCACCTAACAGGAAATCATGTTCTGAAAAATGCTGATTAAGTTGCACTAAAAATTCCTTTTCATACCAATGCTCAATAGCTGGAATGGATTTTTGTGTAATGCCGAGCTTTGGAACGATTTTTTTAAAGGGTGCACCAATACGCTTACCGATAAAACCTCTTATAAAAGCAGGCATTTTTGGAGCGACAATGCCACCAAATTCTTGATACACGAAAGGGAAATTATTGTAATTCCAGCGGTAGTGCATAGCCGGAATTAACAACCATTCATCGCCATAAAGCTCTAAAAGTAGTGACACCAAATGCTGTTTAGTTCCCGTTGGTATAACGCTACGCTGCGGCTCATCTTGTTCAATGCGATCAATGATAACACTGGTATCTTGTAGATATTCGCCACTAGGCGTTTTAACCACCGGAATATATTTAACACCGGTATTCGGTACAATGATTTTCTTGTAAATACCGATACTGGAAAAAACCTCCTCATAATCCAACTGCTTATAACGCAGATAACTACGGATTTTTCCAGAATAAAGCGAAAATTCAGCGCCATAGAGTGTGTAATCAGACATGATTCAGAAACCCCACAAGATTTAAGTTTATGTTATTCTACACTAATTAACTCTAAGCAAAGATAAGTGTTACAGGTGGTCAATGAAAAATAGTCTCCGTTGGATTGATATTGGCGTTAATTTAACCAATACGGGATTTGACAAAGATCGTGATCAGGTGATTGCTGATGCTCAAGATGCCGGTGTGGTTTATCAAATTGTGACCGGCACTAATGCGAAGGATAGCCACCAAGCCCATCGGCTGTGCAAAAAACATCCTCAGCAGTTATTTTCCACCGCGGGTTGCCATCCCCATGATGCCAAAGACTTTAGCAAGCAAGACTTAACCAAGATAAAAAAACTACTGACGCAGCCGCAAGTGGTCGCGGTGGGGGAATGCGGCCTAGACTTTAATCGTAATTTCTCTCCAAAAGAACAGCAACTTTCGGTATTTGAACGGCAATTACAGTTGGCTGTCGAGGTTAACAAACCTCTATTCTTGCACGAACGCGACGCATTTGATGCACAACATGCTTTGTTAAGAAATTATCGATCCCAAATAAAGGGCGCTGTGATACATTGTTTCACCGGAGAAGCACATGCACTTAAGGCCTATCTCGATTTAGATCTTTATATTGGGATCACCGGATGGATCTGTGACGAAAGGCGCGGCCAAACGCTTAATGATCTAGTCCGTTATATACCTGATGATCGATTGATGATCGAAACCGATGCGCCTTATCTATTACCAAGAAATATGCGACCGAAACCCAGATCTAGCCGGAATTTACCACAATATCTGCCCTACGTGGCACAAAAAATCGCTGAGGCCAGAAATTGTTCATTGCAAGAATTATCCACTCAATGCTTTCGCAATAGTGTTAATTTTTTCCAATTAGAGGCTAGTTAATAAATGGGAAAGCCAGCTATCACAACAAGTCAGCAGCTAGTGTTACTGCATGGTCTTGGCCGTTCCCCGCGAAGTATGTGGATTATGCAAAAAGCCATGCAGGATAAAGGCTACAATACAATTAATCTCAATTATTCACCGATGACGCAGGATATCCATGAGTTAGCCACTCAATTGGCTCAAAAAATTATCAACTGGGTCAATCCGCGCCAGCCGTTACATTTTGTTGGTCATTCCTTCGGCGGGATTTTAATTCGTGCAATATTAGCTCACCCATTATTTGATCCTTACCCCGCTAAGCTTGGCCGCTGCGTGATGCTAGGGACGCCTAATCAAGGCACTGAAACAGCTTCTTATGCACTATCACACCCCATTTTTAAGCATTTCACACCTAAAATTGCCAATCATTTAAAACCAGACAGTCACTTTATTGCCCATTTACCAGAACCCAAGATAGCAACGGGTATTATTGCCGGTGACAAGGACTTTCATGTTATTATTCCGGTCACATGGTTCTACCAACAGGCCACCAAAGGCGCTCCCGGCGATGGTGTAGTAGAGATATCCAATACTCGGTGTCGCAATATGTCAGACTTTATCATATTGCCCTTGCATCACTCCTTTATGATGTGGAATAGTCAGGTGATGCAACAGGTCGATTACTTTTTAGGCCATGGACAATTTATGATGAGTGAGTACCGCCAAAATGACAAATAAAAATAAAACCTCAGATCTGCAACCATCCCAGTTTTCGCTTTTGAAACAGCGGCGTTTTTTGCCCTTCTTTTTAACTCAGGCACTAGGCGCTCTAAATGACAATATTTTTAAAAATGCGTTGGTGATATTAATTGGTTATCGAGGCGTCAGCGTTCTAGGGCTTGATCCTAAGCTGGTGGTTACGGCGGCGGCGGTTATTTTTATCTTGCCTTTCTTTTTGTTCTCCGCCACAGTTGGTCAACTGGCCGATAAATATGAGAAATCCCGTAGCATACGTTATATAAAAATAGCTGAGATTGTCATTATGCTGTGTGCCACACTTGGCCTTTTTCTAGACCATACACCCTTGCTACTGCTGGTGTTATTTTTGATGGGATTACAGTCAACGGTTTTTGGGCCCATTAAATATGGCCTATTACCGCAACATTTGCACGAAGATGAATTAGTCGGTGGCAATGCCTTGGTCGAATCCGGAACCTTTATCGCCATATTGATTGGTACTATTTTAGGTGGCGTGCTAGTTTCACTGCATAGCAATGTTGCCTTATGGTTATCTTTAACTATTGTCAGTGTGTCTATTATTGGCTATCTCACTAGTCGTGAAATTCCACTCACGCCTTCAGTGGTGCCTGAATTAAAGATTAATTGGAATCCTGTATCTGAAACCGTAAAAAATCTGCGTTATTTAAAAACCAATCAGGTGGTCTTTCTGGCTATTTTAGGCATTTCATGGTTTTGGTTTTATGGCGCTGTTTTTTTGGCTCAGATAGCCAACTACACACAATACACCCTCGCCGGGAAAGAACTGGTGGCAACCTTAGTGTTAGCCTTTTTCTCCATCGGTATTGGTGTTGGTTCGATATTGTGTGAGCGCTTATCGAATGGACGGGTTGAAATTGGTTTAGTGCCTATTGGCGCGATTGGTCTGAGTTTATTTGCGATTGATATCTATTATGCCAACCCGAGTAGTGGAATGAGCCCTCTTTATAGCTGGCGCGAGTTTTTGGATAATCCTCAAAACTGGCGCGTACTTGCCGATATTACTCTCATTGGAATATTTGGCGGCATTTATACCGTCCCCCTCTATTCCTTAGTACAGCAAAGAAGTGAACAATCACATTTATCGCGCATTATTGCGAGTAACAACATTTTGAATGCTTTTTTCATGGTGGTTTCTGGTCTATTTTCTATGCTACTTTTAGCCCAAGGCTATTCCATCCCTCAACTTTTTTTAATCACCGGTCTACTGAATGTACTGGTGGCTATTTATGTTTTTAGTAAAGCCCCGGAATTTATTACACGCTTTATTACTTGGTGTTTAATCAATAGCATTTACCGTATCAAACAATTAAATCTCAGCAGCATTCCAAAAAAAGGCGCCTGTGTATTAGTCTGCAACCATGTCAGCTTTGTCGATGCATTAATTATTGGAGGCTATTGCAAACGCAATGTTCGTTTTGTTATGGATCATCGGATCTTTAAACTGCCCTTAATCGGTAAATTTTTTAAACTCATTGGAGCCATACCTATCGCCCCGGCAAAAGAAGATCCTGCCATCAAAAAATTAGCCTTCGATAAAATCGCTCAAGCACTCGAAGATGGCGAAGTGTTATGTATTTTTCCTGAAGGTCGATTAACTGCTGATGGGCAACTAGGTGAGTTTAAAAAAGGGGTTGAGACAATTATTCAAAGGACACCGGTTCCGGTAGTGCCAATGGCATTAAAAGGTTTGTGGGGTAGTTGGTTTAGCCGTAAAAATGGCGAAGCACTCAAAGGATTACCACGCAAGTTTATGTCTAAAATTGAATTAGTAGTAGGCGAACTTATACCACCGGAAAAAGTATCTAGCCAATATTTACAACAACAGGTGTATGCCTTGCATGGCTATTAGATAACATCTCGACGAGGAGCAAACAATGGATAAGCTATTAAAAATATCGATAAGCCTTTTATTTATTTTCTCAAATGCTCTGGCATCTGCTGTAGATCGAGTGACCGGTAAATCCTTTTCCACTCGATCTGAAGTGATAGCCACCCACGGAATGGTTGCCACCAGTCAACCACTAGCGACTCAAGTCGGTCTGGATATCCTAAAGCAGGGAGGCAATGCGATTGATGCAGCGATTGCCGCCAACGCCGCTTTGGGTTTGATGGAACCCACCGGCAATGGTATCGGTGGTGATCTGTTTGCCATCGTTTGGTATGCAAAAAGTCAAAAACTTTACGGACTGAATGCCAGTGGTCGATCACCTAAAAATCTCAGTTTAAAAGCACTTAAACAACAGCTAAAAAAATTAGGTCGCAACACCATCCCACCCTATGGCATGCTGCCCATTTCTGTACCCGGTACGGTAGACGGTTGGTTTGAGCTGCACAATAAATTTGGTCAATTACCAATGCAAGAAATATTATCACCGGCGATTAATTATGCCCGTGAGGGTTTTCCCGTCAGTGAGTTAATCGCTTATTATTGGAATAAAAGCGTGCCACGATTAGCACCGCAAAAGGGAGATTTTAAGAATGCTTTCACTATTTATGGTAAAGCGCCGCGTAAAGGCCAGATTTTTAGAAATCCAGATTTAGCCAACAGCTTAAGTTTAATCGCGAAAAAGGGACGGGATGCATTTTACAAGGGTGAAATCGCCAAGAAAATTGATCGTTTTATGCGCAATAATGGTGGTTATATTCGCTATCAAGATTTAGCCAGTCATCATTCACAATGGGTCACACCTTTATCCACTAATTATCGTGGCTATGATATTTTTGAATTGCCACCCAATGGTCAAGGCATTGCCGCTTTACAAATGCTTAATATCCTTGAGCATTATGATCTCAAGAAAAGTGGCTTTCTATCGGCAGAAACATTACATTTAATGGTTGAGGCTAAAAAACTGGTGTTTGAAGATCGTGCGAAGTTTTATGCCGACCCGGACTTTAATAAACTTCCTATCAAAGGTTTGCTGTCTAAAAACTATGCCAAACAGCGAACTAAACTAATCGGCCAGCGCGCCTCCAACCGAATGGATGCTGGTAATCCCGCTCTCTATCAAGGCGATACGATTTATCTGACCACTGCCGACAAAGATGGCAATATGGTGTCGCTTATTCAAAGCAATTATCGCGGTATGGGTTCGGGAGTTGTGGTTCCCGGATTAGGTTTTGTGTTTCAAGATAGAGGCCAGTTGTTTTCACTCGATAGCAAACAGGCTAATGTCTACGCGCCGGGAAAACGCCCTTTTCACACCATCATTCCTGCCTTTATTATGAAGGACGGTAAACCTTGGGTTAGTTTTGGTTTAATGGGCGGTGCCATGCAACCTCAAGGGCATGTGCAGATCATTACTAATTTAATTGATTTCGGGCTTGATCTCCAAGCCGCGGGTGATGCTCCGCGTTGGCAACATTTCGGCTCAACCGAGCCAACCGCTAGTTCGACCGCCTATTTACAGGGTGTCGGAAGCTTAGCTTTAGAATCAGAAATACCTTATCCCGTGGTGCGAGCTCTGATGAATGTGGGCCATAAAATCCAATTTGACCGAGGTGGTTATGGCGGTTATCAAGCCATCATGCGCGATTTAGAAAACGGTGTCTATTATGGCGCCTCAGAATCCCGTAAAGATGGTCAAGCGGCGGGTTATTAGTGAAAGAGAATTAATCTATTATCGACTTTCACTGATAAACTGTTCAAATATACGACAGTTTCAACCTATAATCACTATGACAATATCTATAAATGTGATATTGCTCACCGAAAAAGTCGTTTTTAGCCAATAGACTTGAATCATTGTTAAATCACTCTAGGCCATATCATGAGATTTAGAACAACATGCTCTATTAGAAATCCATTTGTTTTAATGCTTTCTTTTGTTTTTAGATTGATCATCATTTTTGCTTTATCCAACGCGGTCATTGCTTCGGAAAAAATTAAACCAACACAATTGGACAACTTCGATATAAGCCAGTATAAAGGTAAAGTCGTTTATCTCGATTTCTGGGCCTCTTGGTGTATCCCGTGCCGAAAATCCTTTCCTTGGATGAACCAGATGCATAATAAATATGCCGATAAAAACTTGGTGATTATCGCGGTTAATCTTGACAAGAAACAAATCCTAGCAGAAAAGTTTCTCGAACAAACGCCGGCCAATTTTAAAATAATCTATGACCCTAAGGGCCAGTTAGCCAAAAAATATAAAATAAAAGGAATGCCTTCGAGTATTATTTTTAATTCAAGCGGTGAAATTGTCGTCGCACATACTGGTTTTTTTGTAAAAAAGACGCTTCAATATGAGAAGCAACTTCAATCACTTCTGTAACATCTAATCTTTGGAATAATTATGAAGCATAGAGCGATCCAAGGGGCATTCGTTGTCTTTAGACTTACCACGATCCTATCATTTAGTTTTTATATTTCCGCTTGCGCTAATTTAGGCGTTGAGGCTTGGGATAGAGACTTGTTGGCTAAACCGGCAATGGCGATCAATTCCGCACCGCTCGATCAAGCAATTGATGACCATATCTACTTTAGTAAAGAAGCATCAAGTGGCGGAAAAAGTTTTGCCGGAGGTGGCTGCGGATGCAACTAATTAATCGCTCTATCTCAAATAAAGCCGATAAAAACAATCACCTAGTAGAAAAGCTAGCACTAGCTGCTACCGCGTTACTTGGTGCTGGCGCACACTCTCAAGACTATGTAAAAGATGCCGCTGATCTTGCATCTGAATGGAATATAGCCGCTTCTAGCTTGCTTTACTCTGAAATCGACCGAGTAAGTGCAGCAGAGTTTATCATCTCTGGTAACAAAGACTTCCATGATACCGGCAATTTTGATTTTAAAATTGTGCTTGATACATTAACCGGCTCATCTCCCAATGGAGCGATTGAACAAAATACAGCACAAACTTTTACCCGCCCTTCTGGTGGTGAAGAAGGTGAAATCACCATTCAACAATATACCATCGGAGCAAATACCACACCATTAGATGATGCATTTCAAGATTTAAGAGTCCAAAGTAGTTTCAATTGGATTGATAGTTTCTCTGAAGATTATCGCTATTCCATGGGAGGCAATTTTTCGAAAGAGCTTGACTATACGTCGGTTAGTGCCAACCTAGGTTTAGAGAAAGATCTGTTCCAAAAAAATACAACCCTCTCAATTGGATTTTCCGGTGGTAGTGATAGCTACGAGCCCACAGCGGGTATTCCCGACCCAATGCAACCCATGCTTTTCCGTCGAGATTTTTCAAGCAGGAGTCGATTTACTAGAGCCTTTAAAGCCACTAGAGGAAACCTGTCCGGCAGCATTTCAACCTCAGAAGTTTTACTAGGTTGGACTCAAGTGGTTAGCCGCCGCATGCTAACCCAATTTAACCTCGGAATATCTAATAGCAGTGGCTATTTAAATGACCCGTTTAAAGTCATTAGCCTTTTAAACACACAAGGAGCCGTTCAAGAGTATATTTATGAAGGCCGCCCCGACCAAAGAACCAAGAAAACATTTTTCGCCTTAACTAAATATCATTTGGAAGAATCGGTGTTTGATTTATCTTACCGATATATGACCGATGATTGGAATATTCAGTCCCATACTTTTGATACACATTGGCTCTTTTTCACTGATTCTGGTGATTTTTGGCAGCCCCATTTTCGGTTCTATCATCAATCAGCTGCCGATTTTTATACGCCTTTTTTAGTTCAAGGAAATCCTGTACCAACTTATGCTACATCAGATTATCGTGTGGGTGAGATGGATGCGGTCACCCTTGGATTAAAGTATGGTATGCAGTTGGCCAATAACCATCGCTTTGAAATGCGACTGGAATACTATACTCAATCACCGATCAAAGCTAACCAGCCAACAGGAATTGCTAACTTAGACGGACTCGACCTCTATCCTAAAGTGAATGCGATTATTTTTCAGATGAGTTATTACCTTTAAAAAGTAGAATGAAAGCCAATTGACAGCTGCTCACTGACAATCAATAATAGTCTATGAATGATTACCAGATTGAGCAGCATAAGGGTTTTGTAAAAATCTCATTTAAAGCTATGGCAAGTCCTTGTGAGGTTTTGTTACGTGACTGTGATGCTTCAACCAGTCAAGCCATCGCCCTATTAGCCAGCAGTGAAACACGGCGAATAGAACAAAAATATAGTCGCTATATAAAGGGCAATCTCGTCGATCGATTAAATCATAGTAATGCTAATAAAGTGTCGATTGACCAAGAAACTAAACAACTACTTGATTATGCGGGAAACCTGTATCAACTCAGCGATGGTCTGTTCGATATTACTTCAGGCGTTTTAAGACAAGCTTGGCAATTTAAACCCGGTTCCACCCTACCCACAGACTCACAAGTTCAATCACTATTAGCCTTAATTGGTTTCGAAAAAATAAAATACAATCAACATCATTTCTGTATGCCCGAGCGGATGCAAATCGATTGGGGTGGCATGGTTAAAGAATACGCCGTGGATAAAGTTGCCGATTTAATTAGCAGTAGCTTTACGGATCATGCGTTTGACCTATTAGTTAATTTTGGCGGCGATCTACGTGCGATAAATAGAAGCACAACTTCCGAAAATTGGATGGTTGGAGTAGAACAGGTAGAACAAACCAAACAAACTGAAAAAACTATTGGTCTAGCTAACGGAGCCATTGCAACTAGTGGAACCTTAAAGCGATATTTTATAGCAAATGGAAAAAATTATTCACATATTTTAAATCCAAAAACCGGTTACCCGATTCAAGGTTTACCGCGTTCTATTACCACTTTTGCACCTTGTTGCGTCCTAGCTGGTAGCTATTCAAGTTTAGCAATGCTACAGGGTTCAAATGCTGAGACATTTTTGCTTCAAGAAGGCATAAAGAATATTTGTATTTGGTAATAGTATTTGTATTTGTAAATAAATAAAGGCACAATAGAAATCCGTTTAAACTTAACGAAGAAATATTATGTCTAATACCAATTTAAAAGTTTTACTTGCGCTTGCTGTCGGTGTCATTGTCGGTCTGCTAGTGCAACCTAAAGAAGAACGACGCTACAGTGACCAAGAAATAGACAACATCAATAGCACTTTATCTCAAAGATTTAATAAACCGAGTCAAAAATCAACCGCTGCTTTGCCCGCCGGTCATCCAATGAATACGGCTCCACAATCGAGCATGACACGAAAACCACCGGTTAGCACCTCTGCGGGAATGGCACCAATGATGCAACAGATGCCCGGAAGTAAAGATCCTATCGTACCAGGAAAACTCAGTATCATTGGAATCATTTATAAAAGAGATAGTTCTACTTGGTTTTTTAAAGCAAAGGATAGCATTGCCAATATTGATCGTATCAACACTAGCTTTAAAAAATATTTTTTAGATGACCTAAAGTTTGATGGTGATAAACCCAATCTTTCTCATATTCCAGAAACTATGCAAGCGCCTAATACCTCAAGTATGCGAGTGGCCACTTTTATGCTTGATGGTGTGGAAATTTCGGTTAGTCAACTTGCTGGGCAGCAAAATGTATTTTCCAATGTACAGCGCTGGATGAGGCAAATAGGTATGACCGATAACTCAGCCATTCAACTTGATTTTAAAGATAATAAAAAGACTATTTATGTACGATTGCCAAGGCCTAAAGCAACCAAATAAATAGATTTACCGCAACTCGATAACATTAAAAAAGCCGAGAAATAATCTCGGCTTTTTTTATTAATAAGTTCGTATATTGGCGACTAAAAGAAACGACGGTAGCCTAGATACATATAGAGGATATCAGTATTAAAATCTGCCACGCCAACCACATTTGAGTTGGGTATGAAAACCGTCCATGTTTAGTGTGGTACAGTCCTTCTTCGCCTTGGTACTGAAGTCGATACTC
>JAUZSK010000092.1 GCA_030949565.1 Enterobacterales bacterium | reverse complement strand
GTAAAAACCTTTCGTGATTGGCAGAAAAAACTGGCTCTTTAGTAACACCGCTAACGGCGCGAATGCGAGTAAGTCACAATCTACAAGCATTATCGAAACAGCGAAAGCCAATGGCCTCACACCTTTCAACTCACCTGATGCTCCTTACTGGAAGAGTTACCGAAGAAGCCTGACAATCTTGAGTACTTGATGCCTTGGAATGTTAAACTAGAAGCCATCATTTAAAAGACAAGGTGTCTTTCTCCGGACGCTTACGATTATTCCGGCATTGGCCACCGCACAAATCCTCCAATAAGCAACTCTACTATGCTTATGCCGTCGGCATTTAGCCACGGAGTGGTCTCGTCGCCTCTGTTTACTTGACCTACCATCGGGCGCGATTATTGTTTGCGTCTCGCATTATTTGGGATGATCGCCTCATTGCTAATCAAAAGATCAAAGGCAACCGCATTAAAAATATTATGAGTTTCTAAAGCAAAGTCCACGGAAGGACGACGCTTTAGAGGAAAAATTGATTTAATTAACTTTCTTCATTTTAAAGTTGCAGCGTCGAAAACGATATCAGACAGCCACTCTATAGTCAATTTCCAACAAAGACACGGGTCAATGTCTTACAAAACCGAGTAATTTTAAGAATTTTTGTAAGCGATCAACCCTGACTTGGTGGTGAGATATCTAAACGATATCAGACAGCCACTTCTATAGTCAATTTCCTACAAAAAGACACGGGTCAACAGTCTTACAAAACCGAATAATTTCGGCGATTTTTTGGTGGGCAGATCAACCCGACTTGGTAAAACGATAGCTATCAGACAGCCACTCTATAGTCAATGTCCTACAAAGACACGGGTCAATGTCTTACAAAACCGAAAAATTTTATGACTTTTTGTAAGCGATCAACCCGACTTGGTGTGCGAGATATCTCAAAGGTGGCTGTCTATTATTTTTTTTACTTTCGGAATGAGTACAACATTAGATGCTGAAGTAAAAAGTCCATAAGGCGCTTGAGTTATATCCACGTTATTAAAAACAGCCTGCTCAAGTGTCCGCTCATCTTTTTTATGACTGAATACATGAGCGAGTTCCAATCTGTCTAGACCACTAGCTGACCACATGCCCTTTGAGCCGCCTGAATAGGCTTTATTCATAGTTAGATAAGCCCAAATATGTCTTGGGAAGGTATTATCGTTTAGAATCGTGCCATCGGCCTTATATACATTGCTTTTCCATTTCACTCCCTTCTCCTTATTAATTGGTCTGCGAAATCCTGGAAACACACAATCAGAATTTTCATAAAAAAATGACTCTATATCACATGATGGGTGGCAGGTTGTTGCAAACGATTTCCTATATTCTAAATTTGCACGAGTAACCCTTTCAACAATCAGTGGGTGGATGTGGTGAGTGATTTTTCCTAGGATAATGCCCAGCTCTTTTTCAACCTTTTGGGAAAGGTCTGGGTAATGGTTGCTATTGTTAGTATTTCGTCTATTCAATCTCACTGGTGTCTCCTTTATATACATCGCCTAAATCAAGGCACAGGACGCCTTTATACATGAATGCTTTTTTTACTTTGGTCCCAAACGATTCTAAAATCCTTAAACGAGGGGCGCGCGTGTTTGACGACCACATTATTTTCTACTGAAGAATAACTGCTTTTAATATCTGAGAAACTCAAATCTGACTGATAACCAATGTAAATTTCTTGCAATGACATTTCATCTGAAAAATCTTCAAAGAATAAACCCTTCTGACTGACTTTCGCTGCAATATCGATGATGAGGCGGTGTTCCTCCTCGTATGACCAATGCTTGAATTTGGTGGTTAGCGTTTCATTTAATTTATTGGGGTTTCTTAATGTGGTTGTTGCTAGACGTTTAACAACATAATTTATTTTCCTCAATTTACTGTCTGGAATGTCAAATCCAAGGCATAGTCCTTTGTGAACATCTGCATAGTGGGCCCATTGAACTGGATCATATTTACTCTCACTAAAACACAGTAAGCCTTTAGAGCGGGCGATAGTGCTTTTATATTTCTTGGCGGTTGCTCTAATGTCTCGATCAGTGACTTCAATTCCCATCAACTCAAATGGATCGTTAAGTTTAGTAAAATCTGAAATTTTTAATCGTTTTCGACGCAAATTGTCTAATCCGTGTTTGCTGGAAGTAAAATAATAAACCCTCATACGTGCTCCTTGTTAGTTACGACACTAATCTAATCCCTATATTTATAAGACCTAGCAGGAATTGTAAATTGATAATACTATATTGGAATACTTCTACAAAATTGGTTAGAATTCGTTCAAGTACAGGGTTCCCACCCTTAAACAATAAGGAAATCACTGCAAATGGAAGATAATCACTCAATCATATACGTCATGCGTCACATTGATATTGGCGGTAATATCGACATCCCCTATAAAAAAGTCGGTATCACCGGCAAGGGTAACGCGACTTTATCCTCACGATTGCAACAGATCAGTAACACCAAGTCACCGATAAAAGCACAATATATTGCTGCATGGGAGCATAGTGACGCTAGATTAGTTGAAAATGCTATTCACAGTCTCTTAGATGATAGTCGTATTGAAGGTGAATGGTTTCTAGATAAAGAAGATACGCTAGTCGAACAATAGGGGTCAAGCCGATTTTACTATGTTGAGCGCTTTTTCCAACCATTTTATTAGTTTCCTCCATTGCCCTCAATCTATTGGCGTATTTTATTAATGGCGTAGGCTGAGCTACCCAGATGCTTTAATTGAAAAAAATATACCGGACAGTCAAACTATGGCTAATATCCTACAACAACCCGGGCCATTTTCCTACAAGCGTTTCAGAAATGGCTTACTAAGTGAGTAGTTAATAACTGTAATTGTAAGCAGGACCTAACCAACATAACAATTCATTGATTAGGCTGGTCTGCATCATAGCTACTTTATCTTTGGGACGATGATAAAATGATGGATTCCCGCCTGCGTGGGAATGACGTGCAAAGCGGGTATGATGTAGAAAGCGCGAAAACAACAAAATAAGCCGCAATCAACACAGAGTTTAAAGGATCCTATTTTAACCCTGCAATATGTCTGCCATTAGACTAGCATCAATATTACCGCCGCTGACGATAACGCCGACTTTTCCATTAATTTTTAATGCGCCGCTTAAAATTGCAGCAAGCCCTAAAGCACCCGATGGTTCAACCACTATTTTCATACGGTAAAAGAAAAAGCGTACCGCTTGTTTTATTTGCTCTTCGCTGACGGTGATCATTTGATCTACATGCTGTTGTATCAAGGGAAAAGTAATTTCACCCAAACAGGTGGTGCGTGTGCCATCGGCAATCGTATCAGGGTTCGGGTTGCTATGAAGTACACCAGAATAAAATGATCGCGTGGCATCGTCTGCATTTTTAGGTTCGACACCGATGACTTGGCAGTTGGGGTTGGTATTTTTTGTTGCTACAGCCGTACCGGATAGCAGGCCGCCGCCACCGCAGGGCGCTAAAATAAAATCGAGTTCACCAACTTCTTCAATTAATTCAACCGCTGCGGTGGCTTGTCCAGCGATAAGCCTTAGATCATCAAAGGGCTTAATAAGGGTTAATTGTTGGTCGCCATTGAGATCGGCCGCGACCGCCTCTCGGCTGGTTTTTTGAGGGTCAAATAGCACCACTTTTGCACCATAATCACGCGTCGCCTGTTGTTTTATTTTGGGCGCGTTACTCGGCATCACAAGGGTGGTTTTAATCGATAGCATTTGTCCAACTAGTGCAACTGCTTGTGCATGATTACCAGATGAATAGGCGATGACACCCTTTTGTTTTTGCTGCGGGCTAAGCTGACGCATGGCATTAAATGCACCGCGAAATTTAAAAGCGCCAACTTTTTGAAAGTTTTCACACTTAAAATATATTTCACAATTTTGCTGTTGATCTAAATAAGTGGACTTTAAAACAGGCGTTTTATTAGCCACCTTTTTTATCGCTTTGGTTGCTTGCTTGATTTCTTGAAAAATCGATTCCACTCGTTATCCACCTATAAAAACTATGCCAGTAAAAACCAACTCTGGAAAAACTACCCCTATAATAACTAACTCTTCAAATAGTCTGCTGATTGACTAATTATTTTTAAACTGAATGCTGTGATTGGCTCAGGAAGTTGACCAATAGGGAACCAATCCAACAGGTGACATAAGTGCGGCTCTTTATTCTCAATGCTACCTTGCCACTGCAGTAAATGAAAAACCTGATGCCGAATAAGCTGCTCTTTGTCTTCAACCAGGTGTAAGGCTTTAAGCTTTATCGCTTTAATGCCTAACTCTTCCTTTAGCTCGCGTTTGATCGCCTGCAGATCACTTTCATTACCTTCTACATGCCCCACTGGCACCGACCAAAAATCAGCATATTCCTTGGTATTTTTTCGTAACGCCAACAAGACTTTGCCTTGTTGCAAAATGAGCGCAGAAACGAGGCGTCTCATTTTAGATTAATGTGAAATCGGTTGATCGGTAAATAAATAATCTTTTAGCTCTTTGTCAAACCTCGGATCTTGACGCCTAATCCATTCAAGCACCATGGCTGCATGTTCTTTTTCTTCATCACGGTTGTGCTCTAAAATCTTCTTTAATTCTGGATCTTTACAGGCATCCACTCGTTGATTGTACCAGTCCACCGCTTCTAACTCTTCCATTAGTGATGTAATGGCACGGTGCATATCGCGAGTTTCATCAGTTAATTCGTTAATCGGTTCATGATAACCTTCATTTGACATCGCTTTTTCCTCTTTCATTCGAAGTGATTGGACAGTTTCTTTTGCTCTAGATTAAGGGTAGTATGCCAGTTAACAACTCGTTTTACTAATTTCTAATTGAAATCGTTTCGACTAATAACAAAAGAGCGAATAAAATGAAAATACTCCGCTTTTATCACCTGCACTTATTAACGCTAAGCATTGTTTTACTTGTGTCCGCTTGTAGCCAACAAGCCGCCAAACCAATTGCAGATAGTATTTATTTTGGTGGTCCTATTATTAGCATGCAGCAAAATAATATCAGTCCAAAGGCGTTAGCTGTTCACAATGGCAAAATAATAGCTGTGGGAGTTCTTGCAAAGATAGAAAATTTTAAGGGCAAAAATACTAGAATGATCGATCTAAAAGGTCACACCCTATTGCCGGCTTTTATTGATGCTCATGGTCACTTTAGTATGGTCGGGCTATTGTCCCAATCGGCTAACCTTGCCGCCAAACCCGAGGGCAATACCAACGACATAGCGCAATTGATAAAAAACCTGAAGGCTCATAAAAATAGCCAACAAGCCAAACAAACCGGTTGGATTATTGGTATGAACTATGACGATTCCCAACTGTTTGAACAGCGTCATCCGACCGCCAAAGATCTCGACCGAGTGAGTCTTGAGCGACCTGTTATGATTATTCACCAATCCTTTCACCTTGGGGTTCTCAATACAAAAGCACTGGAGCTTGTCGGCTATAGCGCTAGCACAAACAACCCCGCCGGTGGTGTGATCCGGCGACTGAAAGGTAGCCAACAGCCCAATGGTGTATTGGAAGAGATGGCCTTTTTTGTTGCCGCCATGAAAATCATTAAGCCAAAATCTAACAAACATTTGTTTGACATGCTACAAGGTGCTCAGCAAGCCTATTTAGCCGCTGGTTTTACCACGGTGCAAGAAGGTCGAGCCACCCCTGACAATATCAATGGCCTCATTGCCGCATCACAACAAAAGCAGCTTGAAATTGATGTTGCCGCCTATCCCGATCCGGTATTTTACCGCAACTTGCCAAAATTTAAGCGTCTGATGGCGGAGCGAACCACGAACTACCACAATCATTTTCGTATCGCTGGTATCAAACTTTCTTTAGATGGCTCACCACAGGGTAAAACCGCCTGGTTGAGCCATCCCTACTATCGACCACCCGCAGGAAAAACAGCAGACTATAAAGGCTATTCCGCGTTAAAAAATGAAGCGCTAGATAACTACGTGACTTTAGCTTACAAGAAACAGTGGCAAGTGCTGGTACATAGTAATGGCGATGCGGCCTCCGATCAATTTATTGCGGCCATTGATAGAGTGCAAAAAGTTTATCCCGATAAGGATTTAAGACCCATGATTATTCATGCACAAGTGATTCGAGAAGATCAATTAGATGCTTTAAAGCGGTTAAATGTCATACCATCCTTTATGTCGGTTCATACATTTTATTGGGGTGATTGGCATCGAGAGTCGGTGTTAGGTGGCACGAGAGCAAAGCGCATTTCTCCCGCCAAATCGGCATTAAAAAAAAGGAATTCTTTACACCAGCCATAATGATGCGCCGGTGACTTTACCGAATGCAATGATGATTTTATCCAGCCAAGTCAATCGCATCACCCGAAGTGGTAAAATATTGGGATCTGAGCAGAAGGTTAATGTTATGAATGCATTAAAATCCATCACTATCAATGCCGCTTATCAATACCATGAAGAAGACAGCAAGGGTAGTTTGGAGGTTGGAAAACTTGCCGATTTTGTCATTTTAGACCAGAACCCATTAAAAATTGACCCCATGCAGCTTAACAGCATTCAGGTCATTGAAACGATCAAGCAAGGAAAAAGCCTTTACAAAAAATAAAGGCTTCTACAATAAGGATTTAGTCAACTTGAGTCACGGCTATCTTCTGTTGTTTTTTTTAATTTTCGTTGCTCTCGCCGAGTTCTGTCAGCGACATTTCCAACAAGCTGACCGCAAGCTGCATCAATATCATCGCCACGGGTACGGCGCGTTACTACCACAAAACCTTTTTTAATTAAAATAGAACCAAAGGCGTCAATATCTTTTTGAGTCGAGGTTTCATAGCCTGACTTAGGAAAAGGATTAAATGGAATTAAATTAATTTTACAGGGGATATTAGCTAACACTCGCGCTAATTCATTGGCCTGACGTGGCGTATCGTTAACACCTTTTAACATGACATATTCGATAGTCACTTTTTTACTGGCGCTGGAATCATCCAAGTATTTCTTAACCGAGGGCAACAACACTTCAATCGGATATTTACGGTTAACTGGAACTAACTGATTTCGTAGCTCATTATTTGGCGCATGTAAGGATAAAGCCAGCGCCACATCCGCTTTTTCAATCAGTTTATCTAGGCCAGGTACGACGCCCGAGGTACTTATTGTCACTCTGCGCTTTGAAAGACCATAACCAAAATCATCCAGTAAAATATTGCAGGCGTTGACCACGGGATCAAAATTAAGCAAAGGTTCACCCATGCCCATAAACACCACATTAGAAATCCGACGCTTACCGGTGGTTCTGAGCGCGCCAATGCGCCTTGCTGCAAGCCAAACTTGACCCACTATTTCCGCAGTGGTTAGGTTTCGATTAAAGCCTTGCTGAGCGGTAGAACAAAAAGAACAATCAAGCACACAACCAACTTGAGAAGAAATGCACAAGGTGCCTCGCTCACCATCCGGAATAAAAACCGTTTCAATGGCTTGGCTGGTGCCTGTTTTAGAATTCTCGATGGAAAGCGCCCACTTAATCGTACCGTCTTTAGACATTTGTTCGGTAATGATGTCAGGACCTTTTATTTCACAAATCTTGATTAGTTTCTCTTTCAATGATTTAGAAATATTGCTCATCTGTTCAAAATCATCAGCAACAAATTGATGCAGCCATTTAAAGACTTGAGGTGCGCGGAAGGGTTTTTCATCGATTTCCTTAAAGAAATCGACCATCTCATCGCGTGTCAGGTCGAGTAGATTTAACTTATCACTCATTTCAATACCTTTTGCGTTGTTGGTTATCGCAGCCCTTTATTTTAGGGAAGCAAAATAAAAAAATTAAACTTTTGTTAATAAGAGATCTAAAAGATAAACCCCCTCCTAACCTCCCCCTTTTAAAAAGGGGAGGGACTTTATTCCTGTGAAGCGTCTAAAATAAAGTCCTTTTTCTTTCCCAGTGGGGAGCAAGACTCTAGCAAAAGAGGATAAAGCATTACTACTTATCTCAAACGCTCACAAACTTCTTCGTCAGAGAAAAAGTAGGCAATTTCACGCGCTGCAGACTCAGGTGAATCAGAACCGTGAACCGCATTTTCATCAATTGAATCAGCAAAATCAGCGCGTAAAGTACCACGAGCCGCGTCAGCAGGATTAGTCGCACCCATGATTTCACGATTAGCTTTAACTGCATTTTCGCCTTCAAGCGCTTGTACCATGACCGGTCCAGAAGTCATAAAAGAGATAAGATCTTTAAAGAAAGGTCGCTCTGAATGCTCTGCATAAAAACCTTCTGCCTTTTCTTGACTCAATTGCATCATTTTACTAGCAACAATCTTTAATCCTGCCGCTTCAAAGCGCGAATAAATAGCGCCAATATGGTTTTTTGCCACTGCATCAGGCTTTACAATTGAAAAAGTACGTTCGATAGCCATTTTTTACTCCGATCTTATTTTAGTTTATTGTGATTGATTTTCAATCAGTTAAAAGGATTTCTTGGCACCAGAAAAAGCTCTGATGACTGAGGGCGCGTATTATACACAGGTACAAGGGTTTGGAATAGGGGTTGGCTAATATTTAATCAGAATCCGGTTGGCTAGCATCTTCAAGCGGTTGATTTATCAAGAAATCGAGCATAATAGCATTAAACTCTTGAGGTTTATTGGTGCTAGACACATGACCGCCACCTTCAATAACCCTAAATTTCATACTCGGCATTAGCTCTCGCAAAATTTTGGACTCAGAGATAGGTATGGTTGGATCATTACTGCCCCAAATAAGTAATTTCGGTAGGTCTAAATTAGCAAGTGCTTGATATTCATTAATAAATGGCTGAGTGGTCATATTTCTGAGAGAGGAAAGTAAAGCATGGCGAAAGCCTTTATATTCAGCCTGTTGCCGGTAGAGATCACCCCAATTAGAGAAAGGTTTTGCTCGACTTGGATCATTTTTGTGCTGCTTGATATACTTGGGCATCAAATAGACCGCAAAAAGATACTCGCCCACACCAGGCATATCCAAGGGCTTGATTTTTCCACATCCAGTTGATTGACCAATGGGTCCTGCAATATAAGACTATGCACCTTGTGTGGATTCTGGTGAGTAAAGCGAGTGACTATAGGACCGCCCATGGATAAACCGATCAAATGTATCGGTTTAGTTATCGCTAGTCCATTTAACAGATCATTGATTTGAGTTGAATAAAGTTCTAGAGTGTAACTAACATCCGGTCTATCGCTAAAACCAGTACCAAAGAGATCAAAACGTAAAACACGATATCCTTGCTTTAGTAAAAACTGGTAGGTTGGCTCCCATAAGTAGCTAGCCACGCCAAAACCATGCACTAATACCACTAGCTCGGCATTTTCATCACCTTCCAATTGATAATGAATAGTACCTTGATCGGTTTTTAAATAGTCACCACCTAACATCTGGCGAGTTTCAGGGGTTAAGGCTTTACTTTCTATATCCTGAAAAAAATAGAGGCTTGTTGCTGCAATAAGTAGCAAAAGTAAAAGCCATTTTGTAATTGTTAATATTTTTTTCATGCCAAATCCCACCACTTATTCTTGTACTACAACCAAAGTAGGCAAGTTTACAGTATTTCTTAGTCAATCGCTAAATTTGATACAGGGACCAAATAATTGATGAGCACAATTCACTCGGGTTAAGTGATACCGCCATTAACCTTTAAAGATTATGTAATTAGGCTGTTTTATGATTGACTAGCGAGCCTCTTTAACCCATGATTAACTAATCTGCTCTTTTATTTTTTTAACTAGTAACAAAAGCTTAAGGCGAAAAGTCTTTATTTAATCGATAGAACTATTTAATCAAATATATGTAAAGGAAGTTGTTAGTGCCTGTTTTGAAATCACTACTCTGTATCCAAGGTTATGATAATGGCCGTCGTTTTCTAATTATCAGCCTAGTATGCTACGGTCTAATCTTGGTCGCTCATCCAATTGTGGCAACAGCTAAAATTATTTACCTTTTGGTCGCCATTATAAGTATCCCCATCATGGCAGCATCAAGTGTACGGCGAATCAGAAATGCACAGTTAAATGTCGCAATGAGTGTTTTCCCTTTTATAATATTTTTACTTAATCTTTGGGGATTTGCGGCCATCGATACCGCAGCCAAATGGTGGTTGATGCTACCGGCAACTTTAGTCACTCTTATCATTTCACTGGTGGGGCAAGCCGCTGTTAAACCCAAACAAACCTATCATTTAGGTTATTGTGGACCAATAAATCTAGATAAAATAGCCGATCTAGATCAGCCTCTTGAACGCATTGAACCACGAGTTAATTTAGAGTTAGACGAAAGCGCGAGAGAGTCTAGGCTACAAACAGAATTTGATATGAGCCAACCCGCCTATTCTGATAGCAGTGATTTTTCTCAAAGTAGTGAGCAATGGCAACAGCAATTATTCGATTGGTTTAAACATAACCAAAAGCTTGTTGTATTCTCAGTGCCTTTAATTGTTATTACTTTGATCGTTATATTCATTAGTTCATCAGACAAAGAGCGCGAACAATCAAAATTAACTACCCATCAAGCTTCAGATCGCCTTAATTTTGGTAAAAAGCATTTTCAGGATAAAGTCAAACTACCCGATCAATTTTGGATTATGCTGGATCAAAACAATGCACTTTCGATTGGGTGGGAAGGCGATATTCCCGATCAAACGAAACTCACTGAAGGTGATTTCTTTTGGTCTGCCTATTCAGCGATTGGTGATGCGAGCTGTACTAATTTACATTTTAGTCTCGGCGCCGATATTAAGAGTTTGCTGGTGAGAGTTAATTCAAGCGGTGACTACTACGCCAATTTCTCACCCGTTGATACAAGTTTAATTGTGCGCTCGATAGCAGAAAAAGATCGGTTTAAACTCTGCGGTTATGAATTTAGTTTAAAAGGAACAGGCAAGGTATTGCGGTCTAATGCTACCTACAGGAAAATTCTAGCAACAAAAAACCAATAAATAGTCAATAGTCTGAAATTAAAAGAGAATCAAATCTTAATAGCGCGTTGGATCATCCACCGATGCTTGCTTAAAAGCTTGTTGCCGAATCCGGCAGGAATCACACTGACCACAAGCGCGACCGGTATTGTCGGCCTTGTAACAGGATACCGTGGTCGAATAATCAACCCCAAGTTTGAGGCCTAGCTTAATAATTTCAGCTTTGGTCAAATCAATTAATGGTGTTTCTAATTTAACTCCGTGACCTTCAATACCGGCTTTAGTAGCTAAATCTGCCATGCTCTGAAATGCTTTGATGTATTCCGGACGACAATCGGGATAGCCTGAATAATCCACGGAATTTACCCCCGCAAAAATAGCCTCGGCTTGCAGCACTTCAGCCCAGGCTAAAGCGATGGAAAAGAAAATAGTATTACGCGCTGGCACATAGGTAATGGGAATACCTTGGGTTTCTTCCAGTGGTACTTCTAGAGAATCATCGGTTAACGCCGAACCGCCAAAGCTCGACAGATCAATTTCAATGATTTTATGAGCATCTATTTCATTCGCTTCTGCGATTCGCTTTGCCGCTTCTAGTTCACTAGAATGCTTTTGACCGTAACTAAAACTCAGTAGATAACACTCAAAGTCACGCTGTTTGGCGATAGCGAGGCAATGTGGTAGAGTCTAATCCTCCAGAAAATAGTATGATCGCTTTTTTACTCATGGTTTAATCCTAATCGGCTTACATTAAAACTAATGAGCCATTTTTTATCACTAATGCCCTGCCGCATCTTGCCAAAGAAGTTTGTGCAGTTGTAGTTGAAATCTAACAGGGAGGTTATCTTTGATAATCCACTCGGCTAAAGCTTTCTCGTCAATTTCACCGAAACAGGGAGAGATCAATATACCACATTTTTTAGACAACTGAAATTCGTCTATTTTCATTTTAGCCCAGTCATAATCGCGCCGCGTTTTAATCACAAATTTGATTTCATCATGCGATTTTAAATGAGCAATATTACTAAAAAGGTTCTTCGCAACTTCACCTGAATCTGGCGCTTTAAGATCCATAACGATTTGAACTCTTTTATCCACCGGCTCAATATCAATACTGCCGCTAGTTTCTAGCGAGACTTGGTAGTTTTTGTCACAAAGTCGTTGCATCAATAAAAGACAAGGCTTTAACTGAGCTAACGGCTCACCTCCGGTTATGCAAATAGCTTGAGGCTGATAGCTATCAATTTTATCTAACAGCTGAGGTAGATCCCAATAGTCGCCACCGCTAAATGCATATTCAGTATCACACCAAGAGCATCTTAAAGGGCAACCGGTCAAACGTACGAAAAGAGTCGGTATTCCAACCCTTGAAGATTCACCTTGAAGCGAATAAAAAATTTCGGTAATGCGTAGTCGAGTCATGCTGATGGAATTTCTTGTTGGGCGTTATGTGAGTGACTTGCTAAACAGACAAAGTACTTTGTAAGTGTTTTATAGAACAATAAATTTCGGAAGATATATACCTATCTTCCGAAGTGTTTAATGTCCGGCCTTTTTAATCTTATCCAGACCTTTTCGAGCGAGCTGCTGTTGAGCGCCAGAAGCCGTATCAACAACCTCTTGATATCTTTCTCTAGCTTGGGGCCAAAGTTTTTGCTTTAGATAAATATCCGCCAACTTTAATTTTGCGCCATTCGCTTTACTTGATTCAGGAAAATCAGCTAACAATAGCTTAAATTGCAGTTCGGCATCTTTTAAATTACTTTGCACAAAATAAACTTGCCCCATCCAAAAACGGGCGTTAGCACCATAGCTACTACTCGGATAATTTTGCAAGAAAATCTCAAAGGCTTTAATCGCCGACAAATAGTCTTTATTTCTCACTAAAGCAAAGGCCGCTTCAAAATCCTTTCGAGCAGAGACTTCATCCACACCATTACCAGCTCTAGAGACAGATTTATGGCTAGAGGCTGGTATCTTTTTAGCTGTAGTTGACTTGCTAGCCACCTCACCACCAGTCCGACTTAGTCCCGCTAAGCGTTGCTCAATATCTCGATAAAGCTCTCTTTGCCGATCTTGGATCTGCTTAAGCTGATAGCTATTATCTTCCACCTGCCCATTGAGATTTCTAACTTCTCTTTGCAGTTCGTTTACTTGCAAAGT
This sequence comes from Enterobacterales bacterium, assembly GCA_030949565.1. Classification (GTDB taxonomy): domain Bacteria; phylum Pseudomonadota; class Gammaproteobacteria; order Enterobacterales; family Kangiellaceae. The sequence continues at coordinate 55,116 of JAUZSK010000092.1, read as the reverse complement.
TAATTCAGCGATAGTTCTACTTTGGTTTTGATTAAGCGCTTCTAGCTGTAGCAATTGCTGTTGCAGAGTTTGATTAGATTCTGCATAAACATCACCGGAAATAACAATCGTACTCGACAGGACCAAAAAAGCGATGACAGAAGTCATCGCTTTTTTTAGTGATCCATTGCTAACAAAAGATCGATATTGCATCATAGATTATTCTGCGTAGTCAAGAGCTGCACGTCGGTTTTTGGACCATGCTGACTCATCATGACCTTCAACCGCTGGCATTTCTTCGCCATGGCTAACTGTCTTAATTTGAGACGCTGAAACACCGTAGCTCATTAGTACTTGAGCCACAGACTTTGCACGACGCTCACCTAAAGCAAGGTTATAAGCTGGTGTACCACGCTCATCACAATGACCGGCAACCGTAACAACGGTTGAAGCATTAGCTGTTTGTGATAGGAACCAAGCGTGAGCTTCTAGCGCTTTCTTGCCCTGTTCGCTAACCACGTCATCATCTAAGTCAAAATAAACTACTGTTCCGGCAGCAGCTCGTGCCTCATTGTTCATGCGAATCGCGGCTTCTTCAGCCGTTTCTACTGGCTCCACCGGAGCAGCAACCTCTTTCACTGGTTCCACTGCTTTTTCTTCTACTTTGCTTTTGCTTGCGCACGCAAATAAAAAGGTTGCAGCTGCAAGGATTGTTAAGAGTTTCCCCATTTTTTCTATAGACATTTAATATCTCCCATTTTTGGCTTTTATGTAAGGCTGTTTAAGTAAAGTTATAATTATGTGGCAATTCGCTCTATTATCAATCAAATGTGAAGCCACAATCAAGAGCTGATTGGGTAAACTTTGACGAAAAGTCACATAATTTAAGACTTTTTGCTTAGTTTTGACCCATTTCTGCTAATTTTGTCAGGGCAAGATCGTACTTTATTGAACTTTTAGGTAAATTGGTGATCAGATCAGTATCAACCACGAGGAGATACTGCTATGACATTTATAGACCATTTTACTTCAATAGAAGATCCACGAACGAATATTAACGTTAAACATGACCTTTTAGATGTGCTATTTTTAACGGTAAGTGCTGTATTATCAGGTGCAGAAGGCTGGAAGGACATTAAAGAGTTTGGCGATAACAAGCTCGATTGGCTAAGACAATATAGAGACTTTAAAAACGGAATACCGGTCGATGACACCATTGCTCGGATCATAAGGGCAATCGAGCCTGCACAATTAAACCAGGCATTTATTAATTGGGTTAATGAAGTGAGGGTCGATAAGGGGCAAGAACAAATAGCGCTTGATGGAAAAACATTACGCCGTTCATTTGATGGAGATAGGCAAACCGCATTACACAGTATTACCGCTTGGAGTCGCTCACAAGGATTGGTTCTTGCTCAATTAAAATCGACGGGTAAAAAAATGAAAATGCTTCGGTTATTGACATGCTCAATGTGCTGAATATCAAAGGTGCGTTGATAAGCGCCGATGCGATGAATACACAGAAAAAAATCGTCAATACTATTGTTGAAAAGAAAGCGGACTATGTGCTTTGTGTCAAATTGAACCATAAGAAATTACGTCATGAAATTGCCGGTTATTTCCATAAAATCAAAAGAGAAACACCTGAGTTTGTTGAAGAGTTTGAGGAAGTTGATAGTGGTCATGGTCGCATTGAAGTTAGGAAATATAGGCAACTCAGAGTGAATGAATGGATTAGTGAGGCGAGTAATTGGTCCAATATTCAAACGGTTATTGAGGTTGAGCGAGAGCGACATTTTAAAGGTGAAGTGGTGCAGCAAGAAACCTTGTATTACATTAGTTCTTTGGCGCCGGATGTGGAAAGAATAGGTAAAGCCATTCGCAGTCATTGGGAGTGGAAAGCACCCATTGGATCCTTGATGTGACGTTTAAAGAAGATGACTGTCGGATCCGAAATGGTGACGGAGCTGAAAATGTTGCTGTTATCCGACGATTTGCTTTGAACTTAACGAAACTACACCCTCAAAAAAATAGTATGAGAGGTAAATTGAAGCAGGCAGGATGGAGTGATAAATTTCGCTCTGAACTAATTTTTGGTCAAAATTAGTACAAAGTATGCGGTTGCCCTGCTAATTTTGTTACTTCTAGCGGTTAAGAGTGTAATACCGGTCTAAAAAATGACCTTTTGTCTATCACTTGAAAAAAAGCCAATTAAGCACAAAATAGGCTGTGCTATTGCAAATAAGGTGACCAAACCGGTGCTTTTACCTCGCCTTTTTTAGAGGGTAAACGCGCTTTAAAACGACCGTCGGTTGATACCACCGACAATACCTGACGACCACGGTAAACCGTTGCATAAATAATCATACTGCCATTGGGCGCTAAGCTAGGCGATTCATCAAGTTTGGTTTCAGTAATGGTCTGCATCACTCCCGATTCTATATCTTGTACCGCCACATGGAATACGCCTGCTGTGCGGTTAATAAAAACCATGGTTTTACCATCCGGTGTAAAAGATGAACTCGCATTGTAGTTACCTTCATAAGTTAATCTGACTGGTTTATCGCCAAATAGATTTTTACGATAAATTTGAGGTCGCCCTCCACGATCCGAGGTAAAGGTGATGGACTGCCCATCTGGTGTCCAATTGGCTTCGGTATCAATGGCATAATGATTGGTCACTCGGTCGAATCGTTGGCTCGCAAGATCGAGTACATAAATCTCCGCGTTACCATCACGGGATAAGGTTAAAGCCAAACGGCGACCATCGGGAGAAAATGCTGGGGCGCTATTGATTCCTTCAAAGGCTGCCACTCGAACCGCCTTGATAGGTTTATAAATTTCTTTAATATAGACTTCAGATCGACCATTTTGAAAAGACACATAGGCTAATTTTTGTGCATCAGGCGACCAAGCAGGCGACATGATGGATTGACTGCTTGCGTAAACCACCTGAGGCGCATAGCCATCAGAATCAGCCACCATTAAACGATAGGGTTTGGCTAAACTCTTATCAATGGTGACATAGGCGATACGAGTGGCAAAAGCGCCTCTTTCACCGGTCAGTTTTTCATAAATACGATCAGCAATTCGGTGGGCATGAAACCTTAGGTTTTTAGGCTGGATAAAAACCGAATAGCTATCTAATTTATTACGCTGAACTGTATAAAGTTGCCCATTGCGAACTTCTTGGGTTTCTTTGTACACATCAATTAATTCATAGGCGACTTTCAAACGACCATCTTCAACTTGAGTAATACGACCTACGATGACCGCTTCAATACCTTTTTCTTGCCAAAGTTTTACTTCAACTTCATCGTAGTTATCGACATTCTGTACCAGTTCTCGTCGTTGGATCGGACTAAAGCGACCACTGCGTCTCAAATCGGATGCTATGACTGCTGCCACATCTTGACTTGCTTGGTCACTGAGCCCTTGCCAAGAAAATGGCAAAACCGCCACCGGTCTGGCTGAATCGACACCACCCGAGATAACAAAGTCGAGTTCTTCACTTTGCGCGTTAACCGTCACTATCAGCATTACTAAAATAGCAATTATTCTATTCATTAAAGACCTCTTTTTCACTCTTATTTTCCAATTCAAATGTTCGTGTTCTCAATATATTAAACACTTCTGGATCACTAGCAACCGGTAGGGGTTCTGATTTGAGAATGGCCCTCCTACCTGATTCACAGTGAAGTTGATCGCCGCCGATGACTGTGACCCCTATCACCAAACCACCTGGAGTTAGATTAATTTTAAACTTGCAAGCACCTTTTTGTTCCGGCTCGATCCAGTTTCTTTTTATTTTGTTACTGATCAATAAATTATACTTCCCAACTTCCGAAAGCCTATGTTGTTGATTGGCCTGATTAAGCGATTCCATTTCGTCCGCCATTTGCATTTCAAGCTCTCTTTCCAAAGCCTCTTGCGCTGCTTTTTCTTCGGCTAGTTTGCGTTTTCTTTCCGCTTCTTTCTTTTTCTGTTTTTCTTCCGCTATTTTTTGTTTTCTTTTTCTTTCGGCTTCAAGTGTACGTTTTTTCTCGGCTTCTTTTTTCTGCTTTACCGCTCGCTTTTTATCGGCAGCTATTTTTTTCTTACGCTGTTTCTCCGCTTCCATTTTACGTTTTTTCTTTTCTTTTTTACGCTTAATTTCCGCCGCTTTTTGTTTTTCGACTTGTTTTATTTTTCGTAATCGTTCCAGCTCTTTCTGTTTCTTTTGCGCAGCTTTAATTGACGCTGGTCCCGCTGTTTTTTAATCTGACTCGAACTCATCGCCACCGCATTGATATGTTTACCCTGAGTTGATTGAACCACCTCAATTTTTGAAAAGCGATAATTGAATACCAGCAAGGCTAAAATAGCCATGTGGGCAAGAATTGATAAAATGATGGCTTTACTAAACTTCATAATGCAAGTTAGAACAATCGCAGACAGGTAAAACTGTTAGGGCGCAAAATGACCATCGGTTAATTGCCCTCTGGCTCCGTCATAATACCCACAGACTCAACGCCAGCCTCTGTTTGAAGCTGATTCATCAATTGCACAACCTTATCAAAGGTCACATTGCGATCGCCATTAATCATAATTTCAAGTTTTGGGTTTCTTTGACGCTGCGCGATAACCAATTCAATCACCTGATGTAATTCAAGCGCTTGATCCGAGCTGTCTCCCACCGACAAATAATAATTTCCACTTTGATCAATACTAGCAATTAGTGGTGGTTCACTATCAGCAGACATGGGTTCCGCATTGACCTGCGGTAAATCGACCTTAACACCTGCGGTTATCAAGGGCGCTGTGATCATAAAAATAACCAATAGAACAAGCATAACATCAATATAGGGCACCACATTGATCTCACAAACCGGCCGCCTTTTGTGTTTTTTGATAATCGATTGTTGGCTCATTGCAACTTATCTCTTTACCAATGAATGGGCTTTGCGGTGAAGTATCCCTGAAAACTCTTCAACAAAGTTTTCATAAAGCGACTCCACTTTTTGTATTTTGTTGGTGAAATTGTTGTACGCAATCACAGCAGGAATAGCCGCAAACAAACCCATTGCAGTGGCGATTAAAGCTTCAGCGATACCCGGTGCTACCATGGCTAAAGTCGCTTGTTTAACTGAACCTAATGCAATAAAGGAATTCATGATCCCCCACACTGTGCCAAACAGACCGACATAGGGCGTGGTGGAGCCGACAGTGGCCAAAAAGGAAAGATTAACCTCCAGTTTGTCCACTTCCCGTGAATAGGCCACCCGCATCGCACGATGAGTGCCATCCATGACCGCCTCTGCCGATGTGCCTTCTTGTTTACGCAGTCGTCCAAATTCACGATAGCCAGCAACAAAAAGCAGTTCCATGCCGCTAGGGATATTATTACGAGTGGTCAGATCGGTAAATAATTTAGCGAGATCCAGTCCCGACCAAAAGCGTTTTTCAAACTGCACGCCGTTTCGCTCGGCTTTTTTCAAAGCGCGGCTTCGATCGATGATCATTGCCCAGGAAATCACTGAAAGCAACGCCAAAGCAAGCATGATAATTTGTACAATCATACTGGCATTTAAAAATAAACTTAAAATTGACATATCAGCTGACACGCTGAAGTTCCTCCTTTACGAGCGCCGGCAATCGGCAGGGTAAAAATGTATTGAGCTTTAAACAAGCTACTTTGATAGATGCTTGATTTAAAAGTTCACGTTTATTTAGATGATTTTGATCACACAACCAAAGTTTTTGCTCAAAACTAACCGTCGCAGCAGTCACTTTATCAATACAGCTGGTCACCAGCAAACTCTGATTCAGCCGAGCGGGTCGCAAATAATCGACTTCCGCCCTAGTCACCACAAAGGCAATACCTTGATCGAGGAGCTGGGTTTGATTTATTTTAAGCTGATTAAGCCACTCGCTTCTTGCTCTTTCATAAAACTTTAAATAATTGGCGTAATAAACCACACCACCGGCATCGGTATCTTCATAATAAACTCGGATCGACCATTCAAATTCTTGAGTCATGTTAACACTAGTTGCCTTTAATCCAACATTGCTTAGACAAATTCTGAGTAATATTGGTGTGAGATTGTGAATTGCATGCCACTATAACCAATCAAACCGCATAATTTAACCGGAAATTGTTAAATTTATGTTAAATCTAGTTTTTTTCAGCCTAAAATTAGAGAATATCTGTATTAGTTCTTCAATTTACACCCTATTCTTATCCTCTTTACGCCTCAAATTCCTTCCCTTACCTATTTATCGGTACTATAACTGCTTGAATTTTAAACAATTCAATAAATTTCAAGGTTTTTCCAATAGATTCAAGCTTGTGCAGGCGAGCTTCTATACTATTTCTCTATAGCGAAAGACAATAATTGCAGCGGCTCACTAAAACTAAAACTAAAACTAAAACTAAAACTAAAAGGATAAAAATAATGAAAGCATTTAATCAATGGTTTTTTACACTATTACTGTTAATAATTTCTATTTCAACTCAAGCCGCTATTGAAATAGCTAGCGTTTACCCTAGTAGGCTCACCTTAACTCAAAAGCAATCGTTTCAAATAAACATCGATGGTCGATCACTTAACGATATCGCTAGGGCATTTATCGTGTTAAAAGCTAAGGACGAGCAAAAACCCGTCCGCTTATCTCTCAAGGTTGAAGCAAGTAGCTATCGCGCGACCATCGATTTAACAATCAATCAGGTACTCCCCACAGGAAACTACCTTCTCTATCTGTTGGATAGAAAAAATAATAAGGTAAAAGTTCCACTGGCAATCCGCTTGCAAAATTCAAAAAGCAGGGCTTCTCGTACTTCTGGAAAAAAACCATCCGTGAATAAACCAAGCTCAAAAATATCAGCGGCAAAAAGCAAACGCTCCGCACGCGAAAAAAGTAGCCGAACAAAAGTCAAACAACGCCGACAAGCCAATAAAACATTAGCTCAAAAAGGCACAAGTCAAACTAGCGCTAAACAAAACTATAAGAAAACACTGGGTCAGATAACCAAGCCAGTCGCTCGCAGCAATAACCTCAAAGGTCAATCAAGAAATAATCAAAACACCACGCCAAGGGTTATGCCTCAAAGCGATGCTAGCCGTGTACAGATCAATCCCTCACTTCAATCCAACCCGCTTGGCAGGCTGAATACTCCGAGCACACAAAGGATATCGATCATGTCCGTCAGTATTAACGGGGGTGCACAAAATACCGATGATCGGCTATTAGCAATCCGCGTTGAAACCTCTAACGGCTCCATTAAGGGCTACCGCATTTGTGATATAAACGAAGGTCCGACAAGGCAAGATTGTGATGTCACACAAAAGCCTTGGCAAACCTACCAAGGCCAATCAATTAGTTATCTTTTAGAGTCTGATAATTTAGCCACTAACAATGGCAATAATGAGCCTCGCAAGCGTCTTTTAATCCAGGTAAAAGGCTATCCATTACCTAGCAATCAATTAAATAATGTAATGGTCGATAATTTTTCGACCATTGCAGTGGCTAATATTAGCTATCAGGGGCAACCGGTTTTAGAGTCTTATCCCTCAGCCGTACCTCAGTATCATTTGATGCCTTATGAATTTAGTATCAGTAATTTACGAGCTTTTCGTGTGACAGGTGAAGTCAAAAAGTATAGTCAAAATTGTAATTTTAAGACCCTCGATCAATCCACGGTTTACAATGGTGAGCGACAAGCGGATAAGCAGTTTCGCTTTAGGATCTACACCATGGGCGAAGGTACCATGGGCGCTCTGAGTTGTAATGCCATGTTGTTTATAAACGTCTTTGACAAAAATAATCAAGAAATCGAGCGCCACCGTTTGAGCTATGTTCAACAATTTTTAGCCTACGAATCACGCAGAATTACTGTTGAAAATACAGCAACATTGTTTCAGAAACTCGCCATCGAAAAAGATACCATGTTTCTAAGTGACCAAGGCTATACCCTATGCGGTGGCCAAAGCATAGGAACCAGCGGCCGTCAATCCATCGGACTGGTGATTGAAGATGGCGACATCGTTTTCTCCACCCGTAGCACCAATCTAGGAAGAACCTGTGCTTATACTATGAAGCCCCGAATAAAAAAAGGCTGGATGCTCAGCATGAACTTTGAACAAGTAAAAGATGGCGATAAATGTGAAGTATCCCGAACAGGAACCCCTAATCATATAGCGCCGGTTAAAATAGCATTGACCAGAGATCGTCGTTTTGTAGGTTGGGAGACTGTGTTTAATATGTTTAATGGAACTCGTGAAACCGGTTTTCGACGTTTAACGCCTCAAACCAACACCGAAATACCGATCGTATTTCTCACCTGCAAACCAGCACTTTCAAATAATCATGAGGTAAAGTCTATTTTAAAGTCGGTGATTTTTGAGGTTCCACCAACGGCGCCGGAAGATGCTACTTGGCAAGATGCTTTCCTATAATTTTTTTTCATCCAATATTTTAATTATAAAGAGGAAAACTAAATGATGATCAAAACTAAAAAACTATTGAAGACTAAAAGATTTACTTTTGGTTATTTATTGATAATTGCAATGCAGCTTTTATACAGCTCGTTAAGCTTCGCTGAAGCAGTACAAGCCAACAAGCAATATTTGGCTGGTAGCGTCATCGAATTTCCTAATCACGGCGTGAGTTTTACGCTGCCGAGCAATGTCTACGGCGTGTTATCACCGGATCAACCTGAATCAGAATTCGTAGCGGTACTATCCGACTTTGCTGAAAATGGCGACAACGGGATCTATATGCAGTTAGGGCAAGGCAACTTAGAGCAAATGGCGATTCAAATGAATGGCATTATGAACTTTAAAGGTACCCCGCTTAACCCCATCTCCACCACGCAAAAAGTGGATGGTGCCGCCTATAATGAATTTGAATATTCGGAAAAGGGTAAAGACTATAAAACCTTTATGCTGATGGTTACCACCAGCGGCAATAATGCCGTTCTATTTGTTGCTGCAAGCCCCGAAAATATTTACCCTAGTTATAAACAAGCGGTGATTAATATTGCAAAAAGTATTCAATTTAATGATCCTAATTCAGCATCACACCAAACATCGACAAATCATCAGCACAATCAATCACCTTCCACTAGCGTTTCGGCAAACTTATCACCAGATCTCATTGGTGCATGGATGCGTCGTAAAAACGCCAGCAATGGGATCTATATTGAAACTACCACGAAATGGGTTTTTTCTGGCGATGGAGCAGTCGCCTGGGGATCAGGAGCGGTAATTGCTGGAGGCACAGCGGGTGTTTCTCTACGCGGTGGCGGCCAAAACCCTCCCGATTATGGGCGCTGGTCTACCGAAGGTGAAACATTAAGAATTCAGTGGAATGATGGCACACAAGGTGAATGGACTTTTTCGGTATTTAGAGATTATAACGACAATTTAGCGTTGGCCTTACAATCGGCAGGTTCAAAGCAATATTTTTATCGTAAGATTGATTAGTTTATTAACTAATATTCCAGCTATTGACGGGCATTCCCTGTTTAGATTGCTTTTGAATCTTGATTTGTCATTAAAATAAATAACTACCATCATTCGGTATTCTTCGATTCAAGCCGATTCCAGTCTCGGCCATACCAAGTTACCGAACCCTTAGTTACTTCACTTGAATTTCTAACCAGAACGCCGCCGGATAGACAGTTTAAGCAGGCAATAAAATGTTTGGATTTAGGTGCGTGCATCGAGAAACCGCCGACGCCTCTACTAAAGGGATGCTTTTCACCTATTTTTAGCATCACATCTCCTTCGGCGACATAATAAAGGGTTTCATCATTGAGGTTTTGGTAAACCTTGCCTGATAAAGAACAAGCATTTGACTCTAGCGGAAGATCGGTTTGCACAAACAACATGATCTTTCCCTGATAGTTAAAGTTTTTAACCAAAGTTGCAACCCAAACTCGGTCCGCCTCAGTGAGTTGATAGTTTTTATGAGTGAGACTCAAATCCACCTGGCGAGGAATATTACCACTGGCATCATCTCCTGCCATTACAATAGAAGAAACGCCATAGCTAATAATCACTAGCAATAAACTAAAAATATTTTTATTTATCATTGATTATTCCCCTTTGAATGAATTAAAACCACCTTAGCAGACAGGCACACTATGGTCAATTTCCTACAAGCACTCGGGACAATGTCTTACAAATTAGATTAATATTGTGAGAGATTGACCCGACTTTGTGTGCGAAATCTCTCAAAGGTGCCTGTCTGCTATTGGTCTTCGAAGATTAAACGGATCACGGATAATAATTAATAATGGTTAAAATAAAGTAACTACTCGCACCCGGTGTTTTTCAAGCTAGTTGTCGCCTAAAGTTATAAATTTATGCCGCCCTGTTGATTTGTTCCACTAATTTTGGCTTATCTGGATTTAAGTAGACCTCACCGACAGGTTGCCAGTTTCTTGTCTCACCACTCCAACGGATCGGATTGTTTTTCTTAGCTCGTTGATAAACTTCATGTCTGGCTTTTAGTATCTTAATATCCTCGCCATTGTGACGCTGCTCCGGTGTCACAAATTTGATCGCACTATGCAAGTGCTCTTTGTTATACCAAGCGATAAATTCAGCCACCCAGCATCTTGCAGAGAGTAAGCCATCGAAGGGGCTCTCTGGATAGTTCGGTCGGTATTTTAATGTTCGAAATGCAGATTCTGAATAGGGGTTATCATTGCTCACCGATGGACGACTAAATGATGGAATGATCCCTAACTCTTGCAGCGTTGCCAGCAGGGTTGCTCCTTTCATCGGACTGCCGTTATCTGAGTGCAATACCACTTGATTTTTCTGGATGTTTTCTTGCTCACAAATAGCCGTCATTAAGTCTGCCGCTAAGGCGCTCGATTCATTCTGATAAACCTGCCAGCCAACAATTTTCCGGCTATAAATATCCAGTACCAGATAGAGGTACAAGAACACGCCCTCGCACTTGAGTTGGCAAGTAGGTGATATCCCAACTATAGATTTGATTCGGCTTCGTTGCCGTGAGAGCCCGGGGCTTGCTTCGGCGGTTTTTTGTTTACTTTTTCCTCGGTGCTTTAACTGTTTAGCGGCTTTAAGCACCCGATAAAATGTGCTCTCGGAAGCGATATAGCACCCTTCGTCCGCTAGCAATGGTACGATTTTACTCGGAGGTAAATCCGCATACTTATCTTCATTCGCAATGGCTAAAATTTGCTGTCGCTCTAACTCATTTAGCTTGTTTTTGGGCTCGTGATTGCGCTCTAGTCGTCCATCAATCTGGTTTGCTGATTGGCGCCAACGTTGGAATGTTTTGGCACTAATACCAATGATATCACACGCTTTAGATTGTCGAGCACCAGCGTCACACGCTTCGGTTATTAATGATAGGATCGCCTCTCGCTCACTGCTCATTGTAAGTTGTCCTCGTCGTTTCCCCAAATCGCATTGACTTTTTTTTGGAGGACTAACAAGGCCGCCGTTTCAGCGAGCGCTTTATCCTTGCGATGAACTTCTCTTTTAAGCGATTTGTTTTCATTTTCAACGCTTTCAGCTTCGCTTTTTCTGTTGGGGACTGAACGACTTGGCTAGAGGTGAAATCCTTTTTCCACTGGCTCAAATGATGTCGATGGAGACCTTGCTCGCGACAAATTGAACTGGCCTCTTCATCGCTTAACCCATCACATTGAATGATAATTTGAAGGCGTTCTTGTAAACTCCAATCTTGAGGTCTTTTTCTTTTGATTGACTCATTAATCCAACTTCTGTTCCCGGCTCTAATGCTTGCTCTCGTGACTGTACTATCCACTTATTCAATGAGGATAGGCTTACCTGTAAATCATTGGCTACTTGTGACATCGTTGTCCCATTGGAACGACTCAATACCTTCTCTACGGCTTGTATTTTAAACGATTGACTAAATTTTGCTCTCATTTTTTGTACCTCTAAGTAAAATATTAGAGGCGACAACTAGTCTGACACAGGGGGCACCCTACATCATTAATTTTACCAGCCAAAGCCATTTGAATGGCAATTAATGGATTATATCCTTTGTTTGCCATAGTCTGAAGATAACTTGAAATTCGACAATAAGCTTGAGCGTATCTAACGGTTCTAAAACAACCCGACACCTTTTGCTTTACCTTGGCCATTCTTAAATCACGCTCGGCTCGATTATTGGTAAATGAAACATGAGAGTTCTTCGCAAACAATAATACAGATTGTTCATTCTCACTCATTCTTTCCCATAAATTATGAGCCTCTGATTTTGCTATTCTACCGCGCTTACCGCTGGGTTTGGGTGGCACAGGCGGTAATTCTTTTTCTCCGCGCGTGATAATATTTCTAAACCGTTTCTGTAAATTAGCATAATCTTTATCGGTCAGTTTCTTTTGCTCATTCTTCGAGACCTTGGCACAGGTTTCTTTTAGAAGACGCTTCATATTTTTAGCCCAAACATACCCATTGGACTCAACAACAAACGTCAACTCACGCATCAAATGTGAACCACATAACCCATGCCCACAATGTCGATAGGAAAAATAAGATGCCCAACAATCATGGATGATCACGCCGCCATAACGCGGCACAATATCAATCGTATCAATGGCTTTAATGCCCCTCCCGCGATCTAGGCATTTTAACGTAATATCGCCAGCTGAATAAACATGGACCCAGTGGTTCTTTTTATCCACTCTTAGTGAGGTTTCATCGACATTCATTGCCGGCATTTTTAATAATGCTTCTTTGGCTGAAACCTCCCACTCTTCTAAGGCTTGATGAAGGCGCCATACAAACTTCAATAAGCTTGCTTCTGCAAGTGTGACATCCATCATTGATTTGACTAATTTCTGAACACGGTTAAGTGCCACCATCTGACAAACTAGCAAATTGATCACAAAAGCCTTTAGGCCATCGCCATACTGAAGCGGGCCATGCAAGCCGGCAGGAAACGATGCTTTTACGGTTGAATCACACGATGGACACTGTTTAATTTGAACATCAACATGCTCAACCACTTTTTCAAAAACAATATCAATTTTTGTGCGTCGTTCAGACTCAGTGCTGGCAGTGGCGTTTAAGTCTTCACCACACCGATCACAGTTATAAACTTCAATGGTAGTAACCGTTTCTATCGTGCGTGTATTGTTAGCCGTGAGTGGGTTTTCTGTTTTCCCTTTACCATTGCTTCCCTGAACAGGCTTTAAAGCGGACTCATCTTTATCTGTTTGTGAGGAAGGAATACTCGAATTCTTATTATTTTTCTTGGTGGATTTTTCAAGAAATATGGAAAGCATGAGTTCCATGATCATAAACATACTGTTCATCAGAAATTTTATTTCAGTTGTGATTTTTCCGCTGGCACACAATTGTTCAAAGTCAGCCTTGATGCGACTGACTTCATTACGAACAGTTGTTTTGTCTACGTTTGACACTAAGAAAATCACCTTAAACCTTTGCTGTAGGTTTGATGATAACATGGCTTTTTTCGACTCTCTGAGCGGTGCTCTGCTAGACGTTCTCTGTCGGGTTGAAGCTTGGAATCAAAGTTTTTAGGAAACGATCTTATTTGATCCGTTTGGGATCTCTAGCGATCTATTTTATACGGACTTAGGAAAGTAGTTTTTTCGTCCAAAAAACTGTCAAGTATTATTTTTATTTTTTCTGAATATGTTCAGTTTTTAGATGCTACTGGGTGAGTAGTTACAAAATAAAAAAGATATTACTCGCTTGTAGATTGTTAAATCCCCATTAGCACCGCATTATCAACTAAAATGATACTGCCAAGAATAATAGTGAATCCACCTATACCTAGCTGAAGTCCGTTATTGATCCAAGTTAAACCTTTTGCCGATGCCCGCAAGGGAATTGAAATCACATAGGAAAGAATCGCCATACCTAAAATTGACCCAAATCCAAATAGAGAAATGTAAATTAAGCCTTGTAGCGGCGATTTAATAGTCTCAAGCGTTAATATTATTAATGCTGCGGAACCAGCCATACCATGAAGTACACCAATAAAAAGAGCCCTAAAACTTAGTCGAGCGTCTTGTTGATGTTGATGTTGATGAAAGTGAGAGTTATCACAATGCGAAGCAGCCTCCTTGCCCTTTACTTTGTTTTCTCCTTTATGGGAATGAGCATGAAAGTGGGGAGATATTTCTTTATGTTGATGGATGTGGAAATGTATTTTTTCGCTTATCATCCTTCGCAGGACATCTATTCCTAAAATAACCAACATCAAACCTACAACAAACTCTAACCAATTTGCCACAATTGAAGGTATAAAAATATTAGTCATAAAAACAATTGAACCAACCAAGAAAAGAGTGATTGTATGGCCAAGGCCCCAAATAGCTCCTAATTTTACCGCTTGTTTTAAACTATTTGTTTTACTAACTAGCGTCGCGACAGCCGCGATATGATCGGCCTCAAATGCATGACGCATACCAATTAAAAAGCCAAGTAAAAGTAGGCTAAACACTAGGCTGTTTTTCCTATAGATTTTTTTGAACTTAATTGCTCTTTTAACCAATCATACCATTGCGTCAAGCCCTCTCCGGAGGTCGCTGAAACTTGAAATATTTTAATCTTAGGATTCACTGTTTTCGCAGCTTTTATACATTCTTCAAGGTCAAAACTTAAGTAAGGAAGAAGATCAATTTTATTTAATATCATGACTTCTGCAGAGCGAAACATATGTGGATATTTTAATGGCTTATCTTCACCTTCAGTGACCGATAGAATGGCCACTTTACACTTTTCACCTAAGTCGAATAGCGCTGGGCATACTAGGTTACCTACATTTTCGATCATAACTACAGAATCTAGTGGCGGATTAAGATCTTTAAGACCTCTTGCCAACATGTCAGCCTCTAAATGGCAGCCAGTACCGGTATTAATTTGTACGACTTTGCAACCCGTCGCTCTTATTCTTTTGGCATCGTTTATGGTTTCCTGATCTCCTTCGATAACATTAATTAGCAACTCCTGCTTTAGATCAGTAATCGTTTTTTCGAGTAATGTAGTTTTTCCTGAGCCTGGTGAGCTCACTAAGTTTAGCGCAAGAATATTTCTACCTTCAAACCATCCTCGGTTTCTTTCTGCGAGTCGATTATTTTTTTCTAGTATATCAGCTTCAAGTGAAACAGTGGTTCCATGAAGTGAAGCATGAGTATGTGAAACATCATGATCGTGATTATGGCTGTGATTGTGATCATGGTCGTGATTGTGATCATGACCGTGGGAATGAGAGTGCCCCTGATCATCTATCATTTCGGAAACTAGCCCTGTTTCCAAATTAGTTAAAACCGCTTTTGCTCCATCTGAGCAACCACAAGTTACGCACATCAGATTATCTCCATCTCTTTAATTTTCATTTCTTCTCCAGCGATACATTTAATATCATTAGAGCCACAAACACACCGTCCAAATAATTGTTCGATTTCAAATTCGTTGTCGCAATTTTTGCATTTTGCGATACCTTGTATTTCATTTATTTTCAGCTCTGCATTTTCTAAAGTGGTTCCTTTACTGCAAATGTCAAAACAAAATCGAATAGAATCAGGTAAAATAGCTGATAATTTTCCGATATCTAATGTGATTTTTTTTACCCGCTTTTTTTTCGCTTGCTCACTTACAATGCTAACAATGTTTCGAGTAATACCTAGCTCATGCATCAGCATATTCTCGGCAATTGTTCGCCCACAAGCATGTCCACCATTCGTTTACCGCCGAAAGTTGTATTTAAAATAACCCCTCCGCGTGGAGACTCAGTTACTTTTCCGACAATAGCACTTTCGATACCGCTCTTGTGAGTTTTCATTACTTCCAATAATTGCTCTGCAAATTCCGCTGGAACGATTGCAATCAGTTTTCCTTCGTTGGCTAAATAAAGAGGATCGAGTCCCAGTATTTCACACATTCCTCTTACTTCATGCCGTATTGGCAGTGCACTTTCATCTATATGCATACAGACATTACTGCCAATCGCAAATTCGTTTAATACCGTAGCAATTCCGCCCCGAGTTGCATCTCTCATACAGTGAATATCAGGGCAAATTGTAAGCATCAATTGAATTAATTCATTGAGCGTTTGACAGTCCGTTTCAATCGTGTTTTGTAAAGACATCTCGCCACGCGCATCGACGATAGCTGCACCGTGGTCACCGACATAACCATTAATAATAATAACATCGCCCGGCATAGCTCGATCAGAAGTCATATTGACAGAATGAGGGATCACCCCAACGCCCGCCGTATTAATAAATAATTTATCTACGGCACCGCGATGAACTACTTTAGTATCACCGGTCACTATTGAAACACCTGCTTCGTCTGCTGTATTCTTCATTGACCTAACAATCTTCCGCAGATCGGCTATTAAAAATCCTTCTTCAATAATCATGCTACAGGTTAAATAAAGAGGTACTGCTCCACCAACGGCTAAGTCATTGACTGTACCAGTTACGGCTAGTTTACCAATATC
Organism: Enterobacterales bacterium; assembly: GCA_030949565.1. GTDB lineage: Bacteria > Pseudomonadota > Gammaproteobacteria > Enterobacterales > Kangiellaceae. The sequence goes on along the minus strand of JAUZSK010000092.1, from coordinate 38,667 downwards.
ACCACCCGGAAAAAATAATGGGTCAACAACGTAAGAATCTGTAGTCATTGCTAGCCGGTCGCCAAATATAGATAGATCTGTTAAGTCAAAACGAGCTTGGTCCTCAAGCTTAGATAATTCATCACTGTCGAAAGTACCGACAAAAACATCATCAATTAAATCGCGCATCGCTTTGCCGCCACTACCATGAGCTAATGTAATTTTATCAACATTAACTTTTGCGCTTCGCTGGCGAATATTATTTTTTTTAGCTGCAACAATATTATTTTCACTTGCAATAGGTTTTACAGCATCGGCGATTGGACTATTCATACATTGACCGCCTCTATTTGTTCACGCTTACCAATAAGCTCATCTAAATTTCCAAAATTATAGTAGGCAGCGCATGCGCCTTCTGTCGAAACCATTAATGCGCCCATAGGTGTTTCCGGTGAACAAGCGGTACCGAACACTTTGCATTCCCATGGTCTAATAACGCCTTTTAATACTTCGCCGCATTGGCAGGATTTTGGATCAGCAATTTTTATATTGGCAACTGAAAATTTTCGTTCAGCGTCATACTCTTTAAAGGCTTCTTTCATTTTTACACCAGAATGGTCAATTGAGCCTAGCCCCCTCCACTCAAAATATTCTCGAAGTTCAAAAACATCGGCGATCGATTGTAGCCCCGCCTGATTTCCTTGTTTTGGAACTATTCTCGCATATTGATTTTCTACTAGAGTTTTATGATCAACTAATTGTTTTAACAACATCCAAATTGATTGCAAAATATCCAAGGGTTCAAATCCCGTAATCACCAAAGGCTTCTTGTAGTGGTCTGCAACAAAATCAAATGGTCTTTCTCCCACCACCATACAAACATGACCCGGTGCTAAAAATCCATCAATTTTCATATCGGGAGAGTCTAAAATTGCTTTTATAGTCGGAACTGTTGTGATGTGATTACAAAAGAGTGAAAAATTTTTCACGCCGTCTCGTTCTGCTTGCAAAACAGTTAACGCGGTTGAAGGCATGGTAGTTTCAAAACCAAGAGCGAAAAATATGACCTCTTTATCCGGATTTTTTTTCGCTAAGGCAAGTGAATCTAAAGGTGAATAAACCATTCTAATATCGGCACCATCGGCTTTTGCTTGTAGCAGACTTTTCTTAGAGCCTGGTACACGCATAGCATCACCAAAGGTGGTAAAGATTACATTTGGCATTTCCGCCAGTTCAACACAGTCATCCACTCGCCCCATAGGTAAAACGCAAACCGGGCAACCTGGCCCATGAACCAATTCGATTTCCTTGGGCAACATCTGCTCAATTCCATAGCGAAAAATGGTATGAGTATGTCCACCACAAAACTCCATTAACTGTAATGGCTTTTTTCTCGTAACATTTAACTGTTTAGTCAAAATAGCAATTTCTTTGGTGATCACTATTGCTTTCTCAGGGTCTCTAAATTCATCCACATATTTCATTAGTCATCAATTTCCTTTAAATTTTTGTTTAGGGCACCTCGACCATCAGCCAAAAGAGTATGAACTAAATCCCAAAGAATATGATAAGTGGCAACATGCACTTCTTGTACTCGATGAATGGAATCAGTATCTACCACCAAACAATGGTCAACCAATCCACTAGACATCATTTCACCACCATTCCCACCAGTTAGACCAAGCGTCACGAGGTTTAATTTTTTTGCTTTTTCAAATGCTGCAAGTAGATTTTCGGAATTTCCACTGGTAGAAAAACCAATCAATCCATCCAAAGTTCCAGCTTGTGCATCTAGCTGCCGTACATAAATATGCTTGATACCAACATCATTGGCTACCGCACTTAGCATAGCGGTGTCCATTACCATATTGAATGCAGGAAGTGCCGGCCTACCCGTTGTAACCGGGTGTTGAAATTCAACCGCAAAATGGGAAGCATCACAACTCGAACCGCCATTTCCCATAGTGAGCATACGACCGCCTTTTAAATAAACATTAGCAATCGCTTGTGAGGCGGCAATGATTGCTTGCGCATTATCTCTAAAAAATTGCTGGCTGACTCGGGCACTATCATCGGCTTTTTGTTGTATAGAAATAAGTAATGAATCGAGGTCACTCTGTTTTGATTTTTGCTTACCATGCAAAAATGGATACAAATTTTCAAGTGGCGATCGCGTCTTTTTCATTAAGTTGTCTTCTCTATGATAATAAATTGCTAATTTAGGAGGCCCGCTGTCTAATATTATCGTTGATTGGTTTAGTTATTAAGCTGAGTTCTGCATCGCTTCAATTTCAGCTTGCGCTTCACCTAATTCTGTTAGCAATTCAAGTGTTTTTATGGCTTCTTCTTCATCTATTCGGCTCATTGCAAATCCAACGTGAACCAAAACCCAGTCACCAATACATTTTTCAACGGGATGTTCTTCACTAACAATACACGCGATATTGATTGGTCGCCGTATTCCTGCAACGTCAACAATCGCCCTTTTAATTGAGGCGTCTTCTATTTCAATAATTTGACCCGGAATTCCTAAACACATATTTTAATCTCTCCGCTGCGATGTAGCCGCGGCTATCACGGCTTGACCTAACGCAATCCCACCATCATTAGCAGGAACTTGTTGATGAGTGAGTACTTTAAATTTTTCTTTTTCAAGTCGAGAAACGACCTGCTCTAATAATATTTTATTTTGAAAAACACCACCCGTTAATGCGATGGTATTGATTATTCTCTGTTCTTGTTCGGTACATAGTTTAATCACCATAGCAACAATGATTTTCGCTAAACCTTTGTGAAACCTGGCAGACATAACAGCCACAGGAGTATCTAAAATGAGGTCGCCTAAAAGCGCTTGCCACATGGCTAATGGCTCGATATAAGGTAGAGAGGTAGCCGATAAGTAAGGGATAGAAAAAGGGTAGGCTAATAGGTCATCTTCATTTAGCAGTGTTTCTTGATCAACTGAGGTTTCTAACTCTATAGCGGCCTGCCCTTCATATTGCACACCGTCTCGGCAAATACCCATGGCCGCTGCAACGGCATCAAACAATCGTCCGCAAGATGAAGCTAACGGCGTGTTAATTTTTTTGTCTAACATTGTAGACAGAGTATCGAGTGGTTTTGTTTTTAAGAACTGATAAAGCGCTAGCTCCCTAAAATTAGATTGAAATACCGGCCACCCCATTTCACTAACTATATGCGCGAAAGTATTTCTCCAAGGCTCCCGTATCGCTTGAGTACCACCAATCATAGCGACCGGTTTAAAACAGCCTAAACGTTTGCAATTAACGTAATCTGCGTGCAAAAATTCTCCGCCCCAAATGGTTCCATCATCCCCAAATCCTAGACCGTCAAGTGCAACACCAAGTACCGGAGGCGAATTTAGAGGATATTGATTTTCAGCTAAACAGGCGGCAACATGTGCATGATGATGTTGGATTTCTAATAGTGGAATCTTTTTATCCAGCGACCATTGTCGACCTAATTTACTTGACAAATATTCAGGGTGGGCATCTACAGCAATTACTTTTGGTTTTAGATTGTAAATATTTAAATATAAATTAAGGTTTTTCTTATAGTTTTGGTAACTTTCTGCATTTTCTAAATCGCCCATGTGTTGTGATAAAATAGCGCTGCCTGATTTAACTATACAAAAAGTATTTTTCAACTCCGACCCCATCGACAAAATCGGAACAATATTATCAAGCCCCTTCGGTAACGGTAAAGGCGCTGGTGCATAGCCTCTGGAACGTCGTAAAATTCTTGCTTTTCCAAGTACAAAACGGACCACAGAATCATCAACACGATTGACGATATCGCGATCATGCCAAAGAACATACTTCGCAATACCGCCTAATTTCTGGATGACCTGTTGATTACTAATAACTTGAGGTTCGTCGGAAATATTGGCCGACGTTAAAACAATGGGTCGATTCATACGTTTTAACATTATTTGATGCATAGGAGTGTAAGGAAGCATAAAACCAACAGAGTTTTGACCGGGTGCAACTAAAGATGATAAAGGAATAAGATCTTTTATTCTTTCACCTTTTGCGACACCAAATGACCGCTCTGTTCCCGCGGGCGCGGCAGATGTTTTGGCGAGTAGAACAATAGGCGCTTCTGCACTGTTTAGTAACTTTTCCTCTTGCCGGTCGAGTTTAGCATAACGCGCTATAACCTTTACATCGCGTGCCATTAAAGCGAAGGGTTTTCCATATCTTTGCTTTGCGTTTCTCAAGTTTGTCACCGCTTTATCATTAGTCGCGTCGCAAGCAAAATGGAAACCGCCAATACCTTTTATGACAATGATCTCACCATTTTGCAATAGAGTGCAGGCTGCATCTACATCATCAAGCTGAGAAAGACTTTCTATACAAACAGGGCTTCTGTCAATTCGTGATAAAGTGACTTTTGGACCACAGACATAACAAGCATTCGGTTGCGCATGAAACCTTCGATCGATTGGATTTTTATATTCTTTTAAGCAATCTTCGCATTGTTCAAAATCCTTCATACTGGTGTATGGTCTGTCGTATGGTAATTTTTCGATAATGGTAAATCGAGGCCCACAGTGAGTGCAGTTAGTTAATGGATAGCGAAACCTTCTGCCAAAAGGGTCCTTAACATCTTCCATACATTTTGAACAAGTGGCTGCATCGGGGCTAATGTGAGTTTGCACTTCATTTTCCTGGCTGCTCGAAATCACGAATTCAGTCGGTTTTGGCTGATCCCTTTGATTACTATCTTTCATGGATGAGCGTACAATTTTCTCAATTCTAGCTAATGGTGGTGACTCATTTTCAAGTTTGTAGACAAATTTATTGCGTGAAAATTCCGGTCCCCAAATTTGAATTAAAACGCCTTGCCCATCATTTAAAACCTGGCCTGTTAAATTTTCTTGTTTAGCAATTCGCCATACATTCGGCCTAAATCCAACACCTTGCACAATGCCTGTCACTCGAATTGACTCAAATTCAGCGATTGGTTTATTCTCAGAATTTTCGACTAAAGCAACTTTCACGGTACAAGTTTCCATAGAGAGACTCGATTATTTCCGGAGTCTGCCACAGTTAAAATATCATTTTCAATTTGAATCCCATATGGCCAACAAAAAGAATCAGAAGCCGCTGGTAACCAGCGATTATCACCTTTAGCATGGAAGTTATCTTGTCCGCATAGCCCTCGCGCGTGGGCATTGGTTTTAAGGTCATCAATATGCCAGCTAAGTAGCCGTGAATTTGCGGTATCGGCTACAATTAACCAGTCTTTAAAGCTCGCAATACCGTAGGGCATATTCAGCGTATTAGCGCGAGGCCAATAAAGGGATTGATTATGATCGACCAATATTTCATCTTTTTGGCCTAATAAAAAATCACTGTCAACGCCATTTTGATCCGGGATCCCTTTCCAAATCATAATTCGATTATTGCCGGCGTCCGAAACGCATAAGTATCCTTTCCAATAAGCAAGACCATGCGGCCATCGCATACTCATTTTATTAGGTACACCACCCGCATTTTCATCACGGCATTCAAAATTGTTTTGTCCTAACACCGTATCCGCTGGCTGTCCATTACTTGTCGGCATTCCTTTCCAAATAAGTAATCGTCTATTCTCTGCATCGGCAACAATTAAATGACCATCTTCCCATGCTACACCGTAGGGCCAGTGCATACTGGTAGCATCAGCGGTTTGTCTACCTTGATTAGACTCGCCGCTTTCAAAATCCAATTGACCCAAGACGAGATCAGCAGGCACGTTATTAGATTGAGGTAATTTTTTCCATACCAAAATTCGATGATTCCAGGCATCAGCGACTATCATACCGGTTTGCTTTTCAGCCCTCTCGTTTTTCCACTGATAAGCGCAAATCCCAGTGGGAACGTTCAGCGAAAATGCCGTGACTTTTCCTTTGGCATTTCTACCTTCATGATTCATGGTAGGTTGACCAATGACCCAGTCCGCAGGTGTATCGTCATGTTTAGGCTGTTTTTGCCAACCAAGAAGTCGGTGATGTCCTGTATCACAAATCCAAAATGGTCCGCCTTCTTTCATTACAGCGCCTCCGCGAGGACCAAAACAGCTACTTGAGTCGGGTTGAACACTGGTGGTGGCTATAGTCGGTATTCTAGCAGCACCAATGACTACAAAAGGTTCACTTTGTGTTATTTTTATATGCGGAACTTTACTTTCTAGTGCAACATGCAACGAAGGATCAGGCGTGATACGTAAACTGACTTTTTTAACCGTCATGAAAGTTTTACCTCGACCTTATTACCAACCACTCTGACAGCATGCGTCTGCAATTGTACTTGGGGAGCGGTTAAACATTCTCCTGACTCAAGCGAATATTCAAACGCATGGTGCGGACAAATAAGAATTCCTTCACGAATTTCGCCCATATCCAAAGGCATACCTAAATGTGCACAGGCATTTTGGAAACAGCTAATTTTGTCATCGAAGCGGCTTAGAATAAGCTCATTACCCGATACTGTGACTATTTTAATTAATTTTTCTGGAACCTCTTCAAATTCAGCGGCATAGACCCAGCCCTCATCTTCGCTATTAGCGAATGGGCTGATAAAATGCACCGGAATGCCATCGACAGGTTTTGCTAAAGATCCGCCACGAGCTTTGGTAATCTCAGTTATTTCGGGGCAGCGTTCTTTGATCGCTTTTTCAACGCCTTCTCTAAGGGTTAAACCAGACGCTGGGCAACCATCGCAAGCACCTAACAATCTAATAGTCACTTTATTTGGTGGTATTAATTCTACTAACTCTACATTGCCTCCGTGGCTCCCTAAAAAAGGACGGACGGATTCTAAGGCATCTTCAACTCTCTCTTGCAGTGAAGCTTTAACAATTCCTAAATGTCTCAAAACAGAATAAACTAACTCATCACTTACGGCTCCCTTTAAGGCATTCATCGCTTCAGGTACTTTCTTGACCGATTTAATTATTTTTGTAATCGCTTCCTTATGTAGCGCATTATCAGCCTTTCGTAGTTGTTTAACAATGTGTGAATGACCCTCATCCCAATGTTCGATGAGGGTTTCCAAACGATTGATTTCACCAAGGAATTGATCCAATTCAATGGTTCTTTCTTTTTTAGAATTAAAATTGTTTTCTGCCGCCGGTTTTAAACCAGCAAGCTCCTCTTCTTTAGTCTGAGTTACACTATTCATGTTTCTACTTATATTTCAAATCTTTAAAAAGGTAGGGTTGAATAGCGCCGCCAACAATGCTTGCGATGGCGATAGCGAACCAAATATTTAGTCCTAATTTGAAAGCTGCAAAACATATAACCGCTGTCACAATTATTCCTATTGATAATTTAATAGATAGCGAACCAAGGTCCTGAAATAATTTACCCTTCATGAATAAAGTAATCGAGTTAAGTAACATATCAAACATTATTATCCTCCTTTATAAGAAATTCAAAGCTAACACTGCAAGTGCCACGCCTGGGATTGCTGGCAATATGCCATAAAAAGATCCTAACATCGCTGCCAAATCAAAACCTAAATCCTTTCCACCAACAATAATGCCACCTATTGCTCCACCCACTAGGCCTCCGCCTAGCGCCACTAAAAAGTAATATAAATAAATCATGTTTCCTACCTTCTAAATTTTTATATTAAAATTGCTATGAATTAATATTTAAGAAACTCGTGCATTGCCAAAACCTTGTCCATCTCGTGATCCAGATTTGCCGGTTCCGAGATCTTGCGCTACATCTGAAAGAACTTCCTCTACTACCGTTACTTTGTTTATATCTCCACTGGTTTTAAATATGGACAAGGCTTTTCGGTAAAGCTCTTGTGCAGTCAGTAGGTTTTCTCTATTACCGATTTCAGGTTTGTCAAAATCATCGGGTAAATTTCTAAGACTATTGGCTTTGTTACAAATGGTATTTGCAAACTCAAGTGGCGTATCTCTTTCATTACGAACTTTAAGTGCCTCATCATAAGCCTCGATTGCCCTAACATTATTCTCCACGGGGTGACTGCTAGATGCATATTGTAGGGCGTTACCCAGATTGTTTTGAAGCATCGCGTATTCTGTAGGGTAATCGATTAAGTTAACCACTTTAAGTGCGGCTTCAAAGGATTGAACGGCCATCGCCTCTCTCATTTTAGAGCGTTCATCATTCATTGGAATCGATAGAAATGCGGTTGCAAGGTTATTATGTAAAATGGCGTATTCCGAGGGAAACTTTTTACTATCAAAAACTTTTAGTGATCGTTGATAGGCTGCAATACACTCAGTAATGGGTACTTTACCCATGCCGAATAAAGTCTGTAAAACTAAACCTAAGTTCATCTCGGCTTCTGCGACTTCCTCGGGAATACCTAACAGAGTTAACACCGGAATTGAGGATTCATATTGAGCTTGAGCAAGATTAAGATTGTTCAAGCCATCGTCTGGTATCGCTTGATAAGCGGTTCCTTTTTTTGCTTCAACTCTGGCTATCAGTAATTTTTCTGTCGAAGGACATATTTCTAGTGCTTTATCATATAGCTTGATTGCGTTATATAATTCTTGAGGTGATTTTGGTTTTTGTTGAATCCCCTTCGCGATTTCCATCAACATTTCAACCTTTTCTTCATCGCTGATTTTTTCTTCTTCAATCATTTGCAATGCTTGGTTAAACTCGTATTCCTGTAAATTTGCTTCCATAAAATGATGACCTCGATATTTTACCATCTTCAGATGATCACTCTTTCTTGAAAAATAGTCAAGGTTTATTTACACTTTGCATAGTTAGTTTACAAAAATATGGCAATTACACCTTTTTAGTGTTACTTTGCTAAAAATAGTGGTTTTTCGTAAGTTGTATTCAAAATTTAAGATGGTGAGCTTGGTAAGAAATGAATAACGGTCTATCAACAGTTTTACTCTGCGGCTTCCCCCGCGAAGAAGGTCGAATGCTTTCTGACTATTTGGGGATGCACTACAGTATCCGCATTTGTAACGAAAAGGATTTTAAAGCGAAATTACCTGAAAGCTCCTCCATCGACTTGATATTAGCTTACCATCAAATGCCTAAATTTAACGCCATTGCCTGTCTTATTAATGCCCGACAAAATAACCCTCAAGCGGTTAGAATATTGGCCGGCGACCTATCTAAAATGGAAATGCATGAAGCAATGAATAAAGCTGCAATTTACCAATTTCTTCCTCAAAATTGGCCTGTCGAACAAATCGAATTACACGTGCGCAGAGCTTTAGAAAACAGGGAGCTTGGATATCGCCATCGTCATCTTAGTCGTGATTTAAAAATCGCGGAAAATGTTTTAAGAAAAATTGATAGCCAAAATTCTGTCACAACTAAAGCTCTTTATAAATTCGACCATTTGGTTTACGCCAGCTCTTCAATGGTTGTTCTGTGCGATATGGCTAGAAAAGCAGCATCAACTGAACTACCTATTCTAATACAAGGTGAAACAGGAACCGGAAAAGAATTGATGGCAAGAGCTGTACACAGTGCCAGTGAAGAAGTGCCCAACCACTAATGGTTCACAATTGCGGCGGCATGACTGATGAGTTACTGCATTCAGAATTATTTGGTCACGTGAAAGGTGCCTATACTGGCGCTGTGAGTGACCGATTAGGGCTATTGCCAGCGGCAAACGGTGGCACGGTATTTTTAGATGAAATTGCCGATGTATCTCCTACATTTCAAGTAAGTTTATTGCGTTTTTTACAAGACGGGGAAGTCAAACCATTAGGCAGCGACAAAATTATTAAATGCGATGTCAGAGTAATCGCTGCTGGTAATAGAAATTTAGAAGAGTTAATCAAAAAAGGTGAATTTAGAGAAGACTTGTTTTATCGCCTGAATGGCTTCCAACTAAAAATCCCTCCTCTTAGAGCGCGAATAGATGATATTCGGGTCTTAACTGAATACTTGTCCGAAAGATATGCTCAAAGTATCAATCGAAAAATATTAGGCGTATCTAGAGAAGTACTTGAAAAATTTGAACTCTACAATTGGCCGGGAAATGTAAGAGAGCTCGAAAATGAAGTTAAGCGAATGGTAGCGGTTTCTGAAAATGGTCAATTAGTTACTTTAGAACAGATTTCTGAAAATATAAAATCACTAAAACCAGCATCTAATATCGCATTAACTAAATTAAACGGAGTATCGTTAAAACAAACCGTCGAGCAGCTAGAACAAAAAATAATTTCAACAACCTTACGACAATACCGGTGGAATCAAAGTAAAACAGCAAAAGAGCTGGGTTTATCTCGAGTGGGTCTATCTAATAAAATTAAAAGGTATGGCATTGAATTAGCTGTTTTAGAGACTGATTAAACAGCTCAAAACATCTTCACTTTAGTTCAATGGTAAAGTTCCTGTCGCCTGCCATCTTTTAAAAGCGTTCAAAGCCTCACCCTATACAATTAAACCCTTATTTAATTCTTTTGAAGAAATATCACGTATTTTTTCTGCGTTTGAAGATGCCACACTTGTAATACACATAACTGATAAATAATAACTGACAAGAAACTTTACTAAACAGAATGGTAAACTTTATTTGCATTCTATCATTTTAAAATGTTTTTTAGTGTCGAACCATTTCTAATACCTTGATTTTATTACATATAACTCAAATGATTTTATTGGCATATAAATTGCTTTTAGTATGGACAGCAGTATAATTTAAGCAGTTTAATTAACGTTATTGGAGGTAAGGATGGCCAATTTATTATGGCTTCAAGGCGGGGCTTGTTCAGGAAATACAATGTCTTTTCTGAATGCAGAAGAGCCCAGCGCGTGCGACCTTGTAACAGATTTCGGTATCAATATTTTATGGCAACCTTCGCTAGGAATGGAGTTAGGTGATGATGTAAAAAAGATATTAGAAAATTGTGTTTCCGGTGAAACAAAACTAGATATTTTTGTTTTTGAAGGCAGTGTTGTTAATGCGCCAAATGGTACCGGTGAGTGGAATCGTTTTGCAGGGCGACCAATGAAAGAATGGGTCAAAGAACTATGTGATTCCGCGGATATCGTTGTTGCTTTAGGTGATTGTGCAACTTGGGGTGGTATTCCTGCGACGGCACCTAATCCAAGCGAATCGGTAGGCTTGCAGTTCTTAAAGCGTGCAAATGGCGGTTTTTTAGGTGCTGATTTTGTCGCTAAATCTGGATTGCCTGTTATTAATATACCTGGTTGTCCCGCTCATCCTGATTGGGTGACTCAAATTCTTGTAGCGGTTGCTACAGGTAACGCTGGTTCGTTAAAGCTAGATGAATTTCAACGCCCAAAAACATTCTTTCAAAGTTTTACCCAAACAGGGTGTACAAGAAACATGCATTTTGCTTACAAGGTATCAACAACCGAATTTGGCCAGCGAAAAGGTTGTTTATTTTATGACTTGGGCTGTCGAGGACCTATGACTCACTCACCTTGTAATCGGATTTTATGGAATCGAGTTTCTTCGAAAACAAGAGCAGGAATGCCTTGTTTAGGTTGTACCGAACCTGAGTTTCCTTTCTTTGATCTCGCACCAGGAACGGTATTTAAAACACAAACCGTTATGGGCGTACCGAAAGATTTGCCCTCTGGTGTCGATAAAAAAGGTTATATAAAATTAACCGGCGCGGCTAAAGCGGCGATGCCTGCATGGGCTGAAGAAGATATTTTTGTAATTTAATTGGGAGTAATATTATGTCAGAACAAGTACAGACACTGGATATTTCTCCGGTAGGTAGAGTGGAAGGCGACTTGGATGTCCGAGTTGACATCAAAGATGGCGTGGTTGTTGACGCGTGGACTTCGGCTGAGTTATTTAGAGGATTTGAACTGATCCTAAAAGACAAAGATCCACAAGCGGGTTTGGTTGTAACGCCAAGAGCTTGCGGAATTTGCGGTGCATCACATTTAACCTGTGCTGCATGGGCACTTGATACCGCATGGGGTACAGAGGTTCCAAGAAATGCAATCATCGCGAGAAACCTTGGTCAACTGGCTGAAAGTTTGCAAAGTTTACCGAGGCATCACTACGGTTTATTTATGATTGATATGGTCAATAAGAATTATAAAAATAGCCCCTTTTATGAAGAAGCGGTTAAACGATGGGCGCCATTTACCGGAACAAATTATGAAGCGGGTGTCACTATTTCTGGAAGACCTGTCGAAATTTACGCCATGTTAGGTGGTCAATGGCCGCATTCTAGCTTTATGGTTCCCGGTGGTGTTATGTGTTCACCAACATTGACCGACATCACCCGTTCTTGGTCAATTCTCGAACACTTTAAAAAGAACTGGATTGAAAACATTTGGTTAGGATGTACTATCGAACGATATGAAGAAATAAAAACCTATGATGACTTTATGGCTTGGTTGGATGAAAGCCCAAAACATGCGAATTCTGATCTTGGTATGATGTGGCGAATGGGTATAGATATAGGTCTTGATAAATTTGGTAAAGGTCTTGATAAATTTGTTTCTTGGGGTTATTTACCACATGAAGATAAATATAACAAACCAACCATTGAAGGACGCAATAGTGCGGTAATTATGCCCAGCGGTGTGTACGATGGCGCTACTGACACTCATAAAGTGATGGATCAATCGTTTACTAGAGAAGATATAACCCGCTCTTGGTATGACGAACCGGGTACCGTTCATCCTTTTGATAGAGCCACTAACCCAATTAGCAAAAACGATCGTGATTTTGAGGGTAAATATACTTGGTCTACCGCTGTTGCTCACGCAGAAAATGGTCATCTAGAGGCTGGACCGCTTGCTCGTGAATTGATATATGGTGGAAATCATATGGAAGATTGGCAGCATAAAGATACCTTGGTATACGATATGTACAAAAAAAATGGGTGGAGCCAATGTTCTACTTCGTCATTTTGCTAGAATGCACGAGTTTAAATACGTGTATCGTCAAATGGAACGCTGTTTGCAAGAGTTTCGCCTTGATGAACCTTTTTATATTAAACCTCAAGAAAAAGACGGCCAAGGGTGGGGCGCTACTGAAGCAATCCGTGGTGCTTTATGCCACTGGATTGAAGTAAAAGATGGTAAAATTGCAAATTATCAAATAATTGCTCCAACCACTTGGAACGTTGGACCTAGAACAGAAGACGGTGAAAGAGGGCCAATAGAAGAAGCGTTAATTGGAACACCAATTGCTGATCCAAGCGATCCGGTAGAAGTTGGGCATGTTTGTCGATCCTACGACTCATGCTTGGTTTGTACGGTTCATGCTCATGATGCTAAAACGGGTGAAGAGTTAGCTCGCTTTAAAACTGCTTAGTTTTGCAAAATTAGAATCTACTGAAAATATATAAGCCTTAGTAGGTTCTATTTTGCCCCAATATTTATCTAATAAAATATAATTTATAATTGACTATTAGTAATTTAGGAGAATTTGTGAGCAAGAAAGACGACGATGACCTACGAGTTAGAATAGGTAAAATGATGGCTGAAGGATTAAAAACCATCACTGAACCATTTCCTGAAGATAACCACCAGTTTGAATTAGTTCTTCGCGAACTTCGAGATTTAGATACCAATGACCTCGAACAAAAACTAGTGGTTTCAGGATTTATAGATAAACCTTATGGCGAAGAAGAACAACGATGCTTAGAGTGCATGTACTATTTAGTTCATCGAAAATGGTGCGATTTACCGGAGTTAGCGGTACCGGTTGAAGCTGAATGGTGGTGTCGACTGTGGCGTATTTAGCCAATCTATTTGTAAAGGCTATTTTGATATGGATAATTACCAATCGGATGAACAAATAAGAAAAGAAATTCAGTCCATTTTAGAATCAGGATTGAAAGTAGAATTAGAGCCGCGCGCATATTCCCATGAAGAAATATTAAAAGTTGTCTCACAGCTTCAAAAACTGGAAGAAAAGGATTATCAATCTAAATTAAAAATTGCAGGTTTTACTTTGTCGCCTTGGGGTGACGATGAGCAGTCATGCGAAACCTGTATGTATTATAAAGTCCATCAAAAATTCTGTGAAATTCCAGAATTAATGTTACCTGTAGAACCTGAGTGGTCTTGCCGACTTTGGAGAATATGATTACAATAAGCAACTACCTAAATTATTTACTAAAGGGCTAGTATGCTTTCCATTATAGGTTGTGGTAACCCCAATAGAAAAGATGACGGTGTTGGTATTGTCATTATCAATTCACTTCAAGAATACCTGAGTAAAAAAAACTATACTAATATCAATTTATTTGATGCTGGTACATCTGGTATGGATGTAATGTTCAAAGCTAAGGGCAGTAAATCTCTAATAATCATAGATGCTAATTTAAGCAATTCTAAACCTGGGAGTCTTTTTATTGTACCTGGTGAAGAGCTATCCAACATTCCTGAACCCAGTTACAACCTACATGATTTCCGTTGGGATAACGCTATCTATGCGGGTAAAAAAATATACGCTAACAAATTCCCTAAGGATATTTCAGTTTATTTAATTGAGGCTGAATCTGTTGAACTGGGAATAGGTTTATCACACGAAGTAAATAAAACTGCGAGTAGTGTTATTGCTAAAATAAAGAAAAAAATGGACCTCTATGGAAACTAGCCAACATGAAATACGAATAGCTGATGGAAATCTTTACATTGATAAAAATGTTTATGATATCTATTTCAAAAATATAGAAAGTATCGCCTTACTTTATACCCCGCCGTTAGTATTAATCATGCCTGTTCAACAAGCTGGAAACGGTGGATTGCTGCTAAAGATTAGGACGGCTCGCGGTGACAGAGTGCTTAATATTTTTGAATTCTTAGAAAGCAATGATTTAGGAAATTTAGAAGGTACTCTCCCAGTTGTTTGGTGTACGGAGCAGGCGGCATTGACATTTAATATAATTAGTTAACCCTCAGTCGAGCACTGCTCTTAAATTACTGTAAGCCTATATCAGACAGCCACTCTATAGTCCAATTTGGTGTCGCGCTTAAACGGTTAGGTATTGATATGATTGCCGCTTCTATCGGTTTTTTCACCCTACGGCGATCGCGGCTAACGCCGGACTAACTATTGTCAATAAATCACTGTCATAATAAGTAAGATCTTTATCCATTAACTGAGAAATTGTTCTGCCCATCGAACCGGATGCAACACCGGATAACTTAACAAATCGACTAGATTGCACTTCTTTAGTTGGTTTTAAAGCCAGTGCCCTCAATACTTTCTTTTCATTATTTTTCAAATCCAAGATCATTTTCTTGTTTCTAGATAATTCTTCTTCGACGATTTTTTTCCATGATTTTTCTGCCAGCTCAAGCGTCGGAATACAATCACCTATCCAGAGTTCCGCGAAAAGGTAATTCACATAATATGGGTGACGTTGTGTCGTATCTATCACATAATCAAACACATCAACATTCATTTCATCTTCCCATCTAGCCTTCCATAAAGACATTACGTGGTCAAAATAACATGCTCTCGCGATACGCTCTATTTTGAACTGATAGACATGTTTATATAAAGGTCTATCAACGTCACCCAGCGCTTGCTCCATCAACCCCCGCTCAGATCCACAAAGTACATAAGTGACATTCGTTGCAAGCTCTAAGTTGTGCCGGATGACGCCCTCGATATCAAAAGTATTGTTGTCAACTTTGCTTAATTGTTGGAATTCATCAATCATAAATATTGAGCGAACACCATACTCTTTCGATATTTCGTTTAACTTTGACAAAGTGACATTGAGCATTTCAAGCGATGGCTCTTTACCAAATTTCATTGAAACAGCCCCTTTGTATAGCGAAAAGTTTGGAGAATAGCGATTAAACAACAGCGTCAATTTGTTAGCCACAACACCAAAAAAATCTGCTTTTTTCCCTGTATTTGCCTTGTTAAGAGTTTCGATTATCAAAGCAGACGCACTGTTACAAAGCTTTTCAATAACGGAACTTCGATCACTCGCAAACGCTAAATCCTCTCTTGCGAAAGTAAATTTCTCGTTATTTCGACTTAAATCGTCAAATGTTGTCAATAAGAGTGACGACTTTCCATGCCGCCGGTGAGCTTGCAGCCATACATGCTGACCTGTTAGCAGTAGCTTTTTTAGTTTTTTCCTTTCTTCAACTCTGTTGCAGAAAGCTACACCAGATGCTATTTGCAATGGGAAATCGTTAAAAGTGGTCACGCTATTCTCCTAGCTATTATAGTGATACAAATTGTATCATACACTTTATATCATGCAAGTTGTATTACCACTACTGAAACGATATCAGACAGGCACTCTATAGTCAATTTCCTACAAAGACTCAGGTCAATGTCTTACAAAACCGAGAAGTTTAAGGACTTTTTGTAAGAGATCAACCCGACTCGGTGTGCGAGATATCTCAAAGCAGCCTGTTCATTATTTTTCCATTATTTTTTTGGCAGGAATGACTAGGACCGAGAGAATGAGATACTAATAGCCATGAATCAAGCTACAATGCACAAAATACCCGGCAAAACTGGCTAAAAATCGCACAAAAAGCTGAATTTATTTTCATTTTCTGCGAGAATAGCCGCCCTTTAGCAGAAGCTGCTATTTATTCACCTGTTTTACGCCCTTATTATGCCTAAATCCAATCAACATCTCTTTTCCTACCCCAAATATTGGGCCGAATGCTATGGTCGCGCCAAATTTTTGCCTATGTCGCGGCAAGAGATGGATGATCTTGGCTGGGATAGCTGCGATATCATTTTAATCTCTGGCGATGCTTATGTGGATCATCCGAGCTTTGGCATGGCGGTGATTGGTCGCTTTTTAGAATCTCAAGGCTTCCGCGTTGGTATCATTGCGCAGCCGGATTGGAATGATATCGAGGCGTTTAAAGCACTGGGCGAACCCAATTTATTTTTTGGCATCACCGCTGGTAATATGGACTCGATGATCAATCGTTATACTGCTGATAAAAAAATTCGTAACGATGATGCATACACGCCTCATGGCGTGGCTGGCAAACGACCTGACCGTGCGGTGATTGTTTATACTCAAAAATGCCGTCAAGCTTATCCCAAAACACCCACCATTATCGGCGGTATTGAAGCCAGCCTACGCCGAATTGCTCAATATGATTATTGGAGTGATGAAATCCGTCGTTCAGTATTAGTTGACTCGGCAGCGGATATTCTGCTTTATGGCAACGCAGAGCGTGCGATGGCGGAAATTGCACATCAACTTTCCTTGGGCCGTAATATCCATGAACTAACCGATATTCGCGGTACTACAGTCATCAGAGACTGTGTACCCGATAATTGGACGGAAATCGACTCCACTCGCATTGATTGGCCTTCGGATAAGGCTCTACTTAAACAAATGCAGTCGGTCAATCCTTATGAAGTCACCGATGCAAAAGAGCCTGACTGTGCAAAAAAATCCGCCGCCGCTGAAAAAAATATACCGATTAAAATAATCCCAATGCCCTTAATGGGAAAAGCCGGACTCGACTATAAGACCACAGTGATCCGCTTACCCTCTTTTGAGAAAATAAAAGGCGACCGCGCACTTTATGCCCATGCCTCAAGAATCTTGCATTTGGAATCTAACCCACATAATGCGCGAGTGCTAGTGCAAAAACACGGCAATCAAGAAGTCTGGGTTAACCCGCCACCGATTCCATTGGAAACGGAAGAGATTGACGGCGTGTTTGATCTGGAATATGAACGGGTGGCTCATCCAAGTTATGCTGATGCTCGAATCCCCGCCTATGAGATGATCCGTTTCTCGGTCAACATTATGCGCGGTTGTTTTGGTGGTTGTACCTTTTGTTCCATCACCGAACATGAAGGACGCGTGATTCAAAGTCGCTCCCATGATTCAGTGATTAAAGAAATTGAAGACATGCGCGACAAGGTACCCGGTTTTACCGGCACCGTTTCCGACCTAGGTGGTCCGACATCGAATATGTATCATCTTAATTGTAAAGATGATGAAATTCAAAAGAACTGTCGTAAGCTGTCTTGCGTTTACCCGGTTATTTGCAAAAATCTGATTACCGATCATAGCAAAACGACACAACTCTATCGAAAAGCTAGAGCGGTTAAGGGCGTTAAGCGTGTCGCCATTGCTTCTGGCTTACGTTACGATTTAGCGGTGGAAGATCCAGAATATGTTAAAGAATTGGTGACTCATCACGTAGGTGGTTATTTAAAAATTGCGCCAGAACATAGCGAAAAGAATACGCTCGACAAAATGATGAAACCGGAAATGGATCGCTATGATGACTTTAAAAATATGTTTGAACAGTTTTCCAAGGAAGCCGGCAAAAAGCAGTATTTAATCCCCTATTTTATTGCCGCCCATCCGGGCTGTGAC
Organism: Enterobacterales bacterium; assembly: GCA_030949565.1. Lineage (GTDB taxonomy): Bacteria > Pseudomonadota > Gammaproteobacteria > Enterobacterales > Kangiellaceae. The sequence continues at coordinate 20,382 of JAUZSK010000092.1, read as the reverse complement.
GATAACGATATGCTAAATTTAGCACTATGGCTAAAACGCAATGATTTTCGCTTGGATCAAGTGCAGAACTTTTACCCTTCACCTATGTCTTTAGCAACCGCCATGTATTATTCTGAAAAAAATCCATTAACCAAAGTCACCTATAAAAGTGAAACGGTGTATACTGAAAAGGATCCTGATACGAGGCGCTTGCATAAGAGTTTTTTGCGCTTTCATGATGAAAAAAACTGGCCACAGTTGAGGCAAGCGTTAACCAAAATGAATCGTACGGATTTAATTGGTGATGGTATCGATCAACTCATACCGGCCGAAAACAAGAAACATCGACAGCGAACAACCAATAAAACTAAAATTTAAACTTAAAAAACTGTCTTTTTAGAGGAATCACTATGAAACAATCATTGTTTAGTCATCCTCGCGGCAATATTTACGGTGGAATTACCGCAGCCATCGTCGCGCTACCTCTAGCCCTCGCCTTTGGCGTAACGTCTGGGCTCGGCCCCGTCGCTGGACTTTATGGTGCCATTGCCAGTGGATTTTTTGCTGCGCTATTAGGTGGCACGCCGACCCAGATCACAGGTCCTACTGGCCCCATGACAGTGGTGGTCGCCGCTATTTTCACCCAATATATTGGCAGTAACCCAGAACATGGACTGGCGATCTGTTTTACCATTATTATGTTGGGTGGCTTGTTTCAAATCTTATTTGGTCTACTTAAGCTGGGTAAATATATCATCCTCGTTCCCTACCCTGTGATTTCAGGCTTTATGTCGGGTATTGGTGTCATCATTATTCTCATTCAAGTGGCGCCTTTGGTTGGCCTGCATAGTTTTGCATCGCCTTTAGAAGCCGCCAAACATATGCTCGAAATCGGCCATTCCTTTAATCCAGCGGCATTAATTGTTGGTCTAGTCACGCTATTGGTGCTGTTTATATGGCCCAAGAAACTACAACAGTTGGCGCCGTCACCACTGGTTGCTTTGATTGTTGGTAGTCTGCTTTATATTTTGTTTTTAAATCATGCCGATCTTCCTAAAATTGGTAATATTCCTTCCGCTTTACCCGATTTAAATAGTCCTTATTTTGAATGGTCGCTGGTTAAAGATATGATTTTTAGTGGACTGCTATTAGCGCTATTGGGATCGATTGACTCACTTTTAACTTCCTTGGTGGCTGATAATCTGACCGGGCAACATCATCATTCTGATCGTGAATTAATTGGGCAAGGAATCGGAAATTTCTTCGCTGGTTTAATCGGTGGTTTACCAGGCGCAGGTGCCACCATGAGAACGGTAATCAATATTCAAGCCGGCGGTCATAATCGACTGGCGGGGATGATTCACAGTTTGATTCTGCTGAGTATTGCGCTGGGGATCGGGTTTATTTTTGAAGATATTCCACTGGCTGTTTTATCTGGCATTCTACTCAAAGTCGGTATTGATATTATCGATTGGGAGTTTATTAAACAACTACACAAAATGCCATTGTTTACCAGTAGCCTTATGCTGGGTGTGCTTTTTATGACTGTTTTTGTGGATCTAGTCAGCGCGGTTTTTATTGGTATTTTTGTGACTAATATGGTCACTATACAAAGATTATCCAATATTCAATTAGAAAGTATTATCCTGTGTGATGGTCATTCAGTTGATGATGAAAAGTTTTCTAAAAAGATTTCCGACAAGGTGAAAAAACAGTTACAAAAATTGCAAGACTCAACCCTTGTTCTTAAGTTAAAAGGTCCCATGAGTTTTGGTGTGGCAAGAGATTTACGCCGACAGTTGGGCGAATATACGCAACACAAAAATCTGCTAATTGATCTTTCCAAGGCTTCTATTGTTGGTACCACCACCGCACTCGTCCTAAAGGAAATCATCGAACGAGAACAAAAGCAAGATCGTCAGGTTTATCTGGTTAATACTTCAAATAAACGCGCCAAGCAATTACAAAATATGGGCATTTTGGATGATATTAACGCCTCCCATCTTTTCCAATCGAGTGAACAAGCACTGCAAAAGATTATTGAACAAGAGGCTAAATCTTAGCTAATCAATTGCAGATCTTCATTCATTGTCATTAACGAGGTATTGCCACCCGCAGCGGTGGTATCAATGCTGACGGTTTTTTCTGTGACTAAACGATAATAGAGTTGGGAGAGATCATACTCAGCAATGACGGGTAAAATTTCACCCTCACGCTGAGCCAATTTCTTAGCTAGATAGGCTTGCCAATCGCTTTCACAGTTGACCAGAGTGGCGGCAATTTTCTCATTGTCTAACAGTACATCCAGTTGACTCAAAGGGGCTATTTTTAATACCCGATCATAAATTCCGGTATGTTTAAGGGCTATACCTAATTGTTTTGCAAAAGTGCGACTGTTTTGCTGTTGCTCATCACTGGCAATAATCAGCACAGCGTTACCTGCCGCTAGTGCCGTGATAACCAGCAATAGCCATTGATTGGCATTGAGCTTGTCGTCAAATAAGCAGAGCAGCACACCGCGAGGTTCAAAATAAAGACAATTGGACTCACCGGTTGGTCCGGGCAATTCGAGCGGTAGCGCTAATTGATGCTCGATTTTAGATAGTTGTATTCTGGCCTTTGCAATAGATTCGTCTAACACCAATGCAAGATCTTTATCGGTTCCGAGATGTGCCAACATTTGCCGTACGACTGATACACGGTGACTCAAAGGTTGATAACGCCATTTATTAAATCCTTGAACTAATGATTGGATTAAATGTGACTCTTTTAATTGCCCTTTGCTTGTTTCTATACCGGCTTGTTTTCGTTTATCACTCATGTCTTTTTTTGACAGTGGTTGCGGCGATAGACTGCCTTTCCACTTCACTAAACGCTGCAAATAATGTGGCCCTCCTGCTTTTGGTCCGGTACCAGAAAGACCGCGACCACCAAAGGGTTGAACCCCGACAATCGCTCCAATCATATTACGGTTAATGTAAACATTACCCGCCACCGAATGCTCGGCTAGGTATTGAGACTTTTCACCAATCCGTGAATGGATCCCCATGGTTAAACCAAAACCAGTATCTTTGATTTGCTGCATCACCTGCATAATATCTTTGGCAGCATAACGGATCACATGCACACAAGGACCAAACACTTCTTCTTTTAGTAAAGAGAGATTGTCAATTTCATACAAACGCGGTGCAAAAAAGGTTGCAGACTCTTTCACTTGCTGATCCAACTCACAACAATAGCGAAGTCGAACCAACCCGTTAGCTTCAAGTTCAGTCATTCTTTTAGCATGTTTTTGTAAACTGCCAAGTGCTTTCTGATCAATCACCGGTCCGACATCGGTGGATAGCCATGCGGGATCGCCGACTTTTAATTCTCGCATCGCGCCGATGGTCATATCAATCACCTTGTCCGCAATATTATCCTGCACAAATAAAACTCGAAGCGCACTACAACGTTGTCCGGCACTTTGAAAAGCAGAAGCAACGACATCATCCACCACCTGTTCCGGTAGGGCTGTCGAATCAACAATCATACAATTCTGACCGCCGGTTTCAGCCACCAGCGGGATGGTTCCAGCCGCGCGCTCCGCTAACGCCCTCGCCATCCAACTGCCAACTTGAGTTGAGCCAGTAAACATCACTGCTTTCACCCGTGGATCAGCCACCATAACTTTTCCAACTTGGCTACCTCTGGCTTGCAATAGACTCACCACCGCTTTAGGTAAACCCGACTGATATAAGATTTCCACCGCTCGATGAGCGATAAAGGATGTTTGCTCTGCGGGCTTCGCCACCACACAATTACCCGCCGCCAATGCGGCAGAAACCTGACCGAGAAAAATGGCGAGTGGAAAATTCCAAGGGCTTATGCACAAAACGACCCCGAGGGATTGCTGTTCTAGTGGGTTTAAACTAGTTTCTGCTTGGATCGCATAATAACGACAAAAATCGACCGCTTCCCTCACTTCCGCGATAGCATCTTGGGTAGTCTTGCCGGCTTCTTTAATACAAAGCGCCATCAATTCATTTCTGTTTTTTTCAAGAGCATCCGCGGTTTTATTGAGAATAGCCGCTCGCTGCTTGGCCGAGATCTTTTGCCAAGCTTTATGAGCTTTTTCTGCTTGACTTAATTTTTTTAATAAAGAAACATCATCATCCTTTTTTAAGTAGGCAAGCTTCTGTTGATGATTGGCCGGATTGGTAACGGCTAGCCAACGGCTGGGATCTTTTTTAGTCAGTGTATTCAGCGATTTTTGGTTGCTTTCAAACCAAGCGTCCATCGATTTTTTTAGCCCACTTATTGCCTTGTGATCGCTAATATCTAAACCTTTGGAATTAACACGCAATTTGCCATTGAGTTTGCCGTATAAATTTTTCGGTTGGGGTATCAATGAGTGGCGTTTATCCTGCCACTGCATGACTTTTTCAAAGGGATCATCAAGTAATGATTCAACCGAAATAGTTTCATCAACAATATTATTAACAAAAGAGCTGTTGGCTCCATTTTCTAACAAACGGCGAACCAAATAGGCAAGTAGATCCACATGCGCTCCGACCGGTGCATAAATCCGGCAGGCAACCTTCTCATGATTAACGATTTGGTCAAACAGTGATTCTCCCATGCCATGCAATCGTTGAAATTCAAACCCTTGATGCCGCTGTCCTGCCTGTTGATAGGCCTCTGTTTGCATATTGATTTGTAATATGGTTGCCACCGTATAGGCATTGTGTGAGGCGAACTGCGGGTAGATTAATTCACGGCAGTCTAGCAGTCTTTTAGCACAGGCTTGGTAACTCACATCGGTGGAGGCTTTTCGGGTGAATACCGGATAATCTTTAAAACCTTCCGCTTGACTGATTTTTATTTCACTATCCCAGTAAGCTCCCTTGACTAGCCGCACCATCATTTTGCGACCTGTTTTTTGGGTGAGCCGATCAATCCAATCAATCACATGAATAGCTCGTTTCTGGTAGGCCTGTACCGCCATTCCAAATCCCTGCCAATCCCCCAAATCTGCATCACTAAATACCGCTTGAATCACTTCAAGAGAAAGTTCCAGTCGATCCGCTTCTTCGGCATCCACAGTTAATCCAATGTCATATTTTTTAGCTTCCATGGCCAGTGTTTTTAAACGAGGTACTAGCTCACTCATCACTCGCTCAGCATGAGTCATTTCATAGCGAGGATGGATAGCTGATAGTTTTATCGAGATTCCAGCACTGTTAATCGGGCCTTTTCCTTTTGCCTTTTTTCCGATGGATTGGATTGCACCCATATAACTTTGAAAATAGCGATCCGCATCTTGCATGCTTCGCGCTCCTTCTCCTAGCATATCGTAGGAATAGGTATAACCCTTTGCTTCTTGAGTTTTTGCTCGTTTTAAAGCCTTTTCAATGGTCACACCCATCACAAACTGCGAGCCCATAAGCTCCATTGATTGCTTTACCGCCCTGCGGATCACTGGTTCACCGAGTCTCCCCAGCAATTGTTTTAGCACACCGTATTGGTCTTTTTGACCATCTTTACGGTAGTTAACCAGTTTACCTGTCAATAATAAGCCCCAGGAAGATGCGTTGACGAACATCGAGTCGCTTTGCCCAATATGAGACACCCAGTCTCCGTCACCTAATTTATCGCGGATCAGTTGATCAGCGGTTAAACTATCGGGAACCCGTAACAAGGCTTCGGCTAAGCACATTAATACCACCCCTTCTTCGGATGAGATTGCGAACTCTTGTAGCAAAGCATCAACCCCGCCTCTGCCCGATTGTGAGCGTCGGATCTCTAGGATTAAGCCACGAGCCATCTGCCATGCATTGTTTCTCACTGACACCGATGTTTCAGCAATGGGTAAAATCGTTTCAAGCACCTTATTTTCATTTTTCCGATAAAAATCACGGATCATAGTGCGGCTTGGAGAATTTGCAGTGTTAGAATTTTCAAATAGCATGGTCTTTATCTCGTTATAGGTTTGTCACTGGCCGCAATCACGACCATCAAGCTAATAACCTGATTTTAATCTAATTGTCACACTATTTGATGGTTAATTATCTATTTTAGCACTATATTATGCTTTAAAAATGGTTTTTTATGCTATATTATTAATTCAGAATTAAGGATGTAGTCATGATAGCAAAGCATAAAACATTGGATAAAATCGACCGAAATATATTAGTTGTTTTGCAAAATAATGGTCGAATATCCAATGTGGAATTATCAAAACAAGTCAACTTAAGCCCTAGTCCTTGTCTCGATCGGGTCAAACGACTCGAAAAAGAAGGCTATATTGATGCATACTACGCTATCTTAAATCCGCGTAAACTCGGTTATGACATGGTTGCTTATGTTTCAGTCACGCTTGATAAAACAACCACCGACTCATTTGAGCAATTCCAGAGAGATATTTTAAGTATTGAGGAAGTCATCGAATGCGACATGGTTGCCGGTGGTTTTGATTATCTATTAAAACTTTGTATCAAAAACATGAAACACTATCGTATGGCACTGGGTAAAATAGCCGAAATGTCCGGTGTATCACAAACTCACACCTATATTGTGATTGAAAACATCAAGAAAAACATAGGGCTACCCTTATCTAACTAGACTACAACCAAAGTCGGTTCAAGCGTAAAATAGAGACTTTAATTGGACCATATTCCAACCGATTGCAATGCTTTACACTTGCAAAATAGCCATTCTTTAACTAGGCTTATCGATGCCACTAGGTCAATTTTGCATGTAATTAGGTTGGCAAAAAATGAATCCCACCACTATCCGCTTAAACAAACTAGCCAACCAATGCATGCTGTTAATAGCCTTGTTCAATTTTAATGCTTTTGCGATCAATAATCCTGCATCCTGGCTAACTAATGAGCCAATCACACCGATTCCAGAGGTCAATAATCTAGTTGCTAATAAAGTAAAACTTGGTGAGCAGCTATTTAATGACCCTAAATTATCCGCCGATGGTAGTATTTCCTGCGCCACCTGTCACAACTTAAGCCTTGCTGGAACGGATGGCTTACCGCTTGCTGTAGGTATTAAAGGTCAAGTAGGTCAAAGAAACACACCCACCGTACTCAATTCAAGCCTTAATTTTAGGCTATTTTGGGATGGAAGGTCGTCCGATCTTGAACAACAAGCAGCTGAACCTATTAGCAATCCTATAGAAATGGGCAATCAGTGGAACACTGTCATTGACTATCTTTCTAGCGAACAAACCTACCTGAACGCTTTTAAAGAAATCTACCGAAATAGACCTAATAAAAAAGATACAATCAATGCCATTGCTGAATTTGAACGTAGTCTCGTTACACCTAACGGCGCGTTTGACCGTTACTTAAAAGGCCAGATGGACGCAATTAGTGACAATGCAAAAAAAGGCTATGAATTATTTAAATCCATCGGTTGCTCTTCCTGTCATCAGGGCGTGGCTGTCGGAGGAAACATGTATGAAAAACTCGGTGTAATCCTCCCCTATTATCAGGAAGATGAAACAGACACTTCCAATTTTGGGCGTTATCGTCAAACAGGAATTAACGAGCATAAATTTGAATTTAAAGTGCCAAGCTTAAGAAATGTAACACGCACGGCACCCTACCTTCATGATGGCTCTATTAGTAGCTTGCCTAAAATGATTTCAACCATGGCTAAACATCAATTGGGGTTGGAACTAAGCAAAAATGAAATTGACCTCATAGTCAGTTTTTTACAAACACTTAATGGACCAATGGATGCCAAATAAACCAACCTATTCAAATTCCAATAAAAAAAATGGATTTGTGATTCTTTCCATATTGGCTTTGATGGTTGTTTTATTTATAAAATCCCGTGGTATCTCCAACACACAACATCAATTATTAATCAATAAAAATGCAGCTTTAGTCAACCTCGATTACTTAACAAAAAACACATTGCTGGAACTAAAATCTGGTCTAGAGCTAAACTTTGATAATCTTGTTGCCCATCAAAAAGTGATAAGTAAGCTAGTAAACAATTATTTTCAAGGAGTCGATATTGAAACCCAGAAAATACTGTCCCCTTACCTAAGAGCATTGGTCAAATCAATAAACCATCGGGAAGTCTCCATAGAGACATTTAAATCACATCAAGCCATTTTCAATAATTCTAATCGCTATATTCAATTTCTATCTAGAAAAGTAAAAAAACAGGTTCAACTGCCAAATAAAAACAATATAGTTCTAGTAGACAGCATAAACCACTTATTATTTAGCATCATCGAAAGTGAGCGAGATGATCACCAAATGCAATTAGCTATTAATGAAATTTCGTAACTACTCGCACCCTACATCATTAATTTTACCAGCCAAAGCCATTTGAATGGCAATTAATGGATTATATCCTTTGTTTGCCATAGTCTGAAGATAACTTGAAATTCGACAATAAGCTTGAGCGTATCTAACGGTTCTAAAACAACCCGACACCTTTTGCTTTACCTTGGCCATTCTTAAATCACGCTCGGCTCGATTATTGGTAAATGAAACATGAGAGTTCTTCGCAAACAATAATACAGATTGTTCATTCTCACTCATTCTTTCCCATAAATTATGAGCCTCTGATTTTGCTATTCTACCGCGCTTACCGCTGGGTTTGGGTGGCACAGGCGGTAATTCTTTTCTCCGCGCGTGATAATATTTCTAAACCGTTTCTGTAAATTAGCATAATCTTTATCGGTCAGTTTCTTTTGCTCATTCTTCGAGACCTTGGCACAGGTTTCTTTTAGAAGACGCTTCATATTTTTAGCCCAAACATACCCATTGGACTCAACAACAAACGTCAACTCACGCATCAAATGTGAACCACATAACCCATGCCCACAATGTCGATAGGAAAAATAAGATGCCCAACAATCATGGATGATCACGCCGCCATAACGCGGCACAATATCAATCGTATCAATGGCTTTAATGCCCCTCCCGCGATCTAGGCATTTTAACGTAATATCGCCAGCTGAATAAACATGGACCCAGTGGTTCTTTTTATCCACTCTTAGTGAGGTTTCATCGACATTCATTGCCGGCATTTTTAATAATGCTTCTTTGGCTGAAACCTCCCACTCTTCTAAGGCTTGATGAAGGCGCCATACAAACTTCAATAAGCTTGCTTCTGCAAGTGTGACATCCATCATTGATTTGACTAATTTCTGAACACGGTTAAGTGCCACCATCTGACAAACTAGCAAATTGATCACAAAAGCCTTTAGGCCATCGCCATACTGAAGCGGGCCATGCAAGCCGGCAGGAAACGATGCTTTTACGGTTGAATCACACGATGGACACTGTTTAATTTGAACATCAACATGCTCAACCACTTTTTCAAAAACAATATCAATTTTTGTGCGTCGTTCAGACTCAGTGCTGGCAGTGGCGTTTAAGTCTTCACCACACCGATCACAGTTATAAACTTCAATGGTAGTAACCGTTTCTATCGTGCGTGTATTGTTAGCCGTGAGTGGGTTTTCTGTTTTCCCTTTACCATTGCTTCCCTGAACAGGCTTTAAAGCGGACTCATCTTTATCTGTTTGTGAGGAAGGAATACTCGAATTCTTATTATTTTTCTTGGTGGATTTTTCAAGAAATATGGAAAGCATGAGTTCCATGATCATAAACATACTGTTCATCAGAAATTTTATTTCAGTTGTGATTTTTCCGCTGGCACACAATTGTTCAAAGTCAGCCTTGATGCGACTGACTTCATTACGAACAGTTGTTTTGTCTACGTTTGACACTAAGAAAATCACCTTAAACCTTTGCTGTAGGTTTGATGATAACATGGCTTTTTCGACTCTCTGAGCGGTGCTCTGCTAGACGTTCTCTGTCGGGTTGAAGCTTGGAATCAAAGTTTTTAGGAAACGATCTTATTTGATCCGTTTGGGATCTCTAGCGATTCTATTTTATACGGACTTAGGAAAGTAGTTTTTTTCGTCCAAAAACTGTCAAGTATTATTTTTATTTTTTCTGAATATGTTCAGTTTTTAGATGCTACTGGGTGAGTAGTTACGAAATTTCATTAATTAAAAGAAAGCTACCACCTAAAATATCTCAACAACTAGATATCCTATTGCTCCACTCTGAACGCTTTATCGAGACACAACAAGAAACACAGCGTCTATTAAAAGACGTATTAAATGATAAGGTCCCTGAGAAAATTAATGAACTAAATATCGTATATAACGACTACTACAACAACCAGCACCGTCTCGCAAAACGCTATCAATACGGTTGGGTTGCACTCACCGTTATCCTTATTTTGATCATCATTCGCGTTTTCTATCAGCTTTCAATTACCAGTCGCCAATTGAAAAAAAGCATTGCTTCACTAGATTTTCAACAATATGCTCTTGACCAGCATGCGATCGTCTCCATCACCAATGTCAGGGGCGATATAACCTATGTCAATCAACGTTTTTGTGACATTTCAAAATATACTCGCAATGAACTTCTCGGAAGTAATCATCGTCTAATTAAATCTTCAGAACATAATGAAGACTTTTTTAGAAATATGTGGAGAACGATTGCTAAAGGTCAAGTTTGGACCGGTGAAATAAAAAATAGAAATAAAAATGGTGTCCACTACTGGGTTCATACTACAATCGTTCCATTTTTAGATGATCAACAAAAACCCTTTCAATATATTTCTATAAGAACCGATATCACCGATAGAAAGCGAATAGAGCAACAGCTTATTCGAGAAAGAAGTTTCTACTCTAGTATTACAGAGGCTTTAGAAGAAGGTGTCTATGTGGTTAATAAGGATACTATCTGCACCTATGCTAACCCTAAAAGTGAGCGTTTATTGGGCTGGTCAACCCAGCAAATGATTGGTCTTGATTTTTCTAAGATTGTTCACAATAAAGATAAAGAAGGTCATAAGATTTTTCCTCTTGAGCAAAAAACATTAAAGCGGCTTCTTGGAGATGATATTTTCAGTTCAGATAATGTCATTCTACAAACAAGAGATGGTAGCAGTATCCCCGTATCTATTTCATCAGCTCCGGTTTTTGATAAGTTAAACAATTGGGACGGCTGCGTCATTACTTTTCAAGATATAACCACGCTCAAACAGCAGCAGCAGCATCTCGCTGATGCAGTCATTAGTGCTGAAGAAGCGAATGCTGCAAAAAGTTTATTTTTAGCCAATATGAGTCACGAAATACGCACCCCAATGAACGCCATTATCGGTATGAGTTATCTTGCCTTAGATACACAGTTAGATCCTCAGCAACGGGACTATATTAACAAGGTGAATATCAGTGCCAAAGCATTGCTTGGGCTACTCAATGATATCTTGGATTTCTCAAAAATAGAAGCCAATAAATTAGCCATTGAGAATATCGCTTTTGACATTCATGCAACAGTATCGGAAGTGGCTGATCTACTATCCCACTTAGCTTCTGAAAAGGGCTTAAAGCTAAGCTATGATGTTGATAATAAAATTAAACAGCGCTTAATCGGAGATGAACTAAGACTCAGACAGATCCTAATTAATTTATCAAATAATGCCATGAAATTTACTGAACAAGGAGATGTGTCAATTAGTGTTGAGCTGCTGGATAAAACACAAAAGAAAGCCACACTTCTAATTCAAATCACGGATACAGGGATAGGCATGACAGAAAGACAAAAAGAATTGCTATTTGAGGCTTTCTGCCAAGCCGATATTTCTACCACGCGAAAATATGGCGGCACCGGACTCGGACTTGCCATCTCCAAACAATTATCTGAAATGATGGGCGGGAAACTTGAAGTTGAAAGTACGCTTGGTGAGGGTAGTCAATTCAATTTAACTCTACCTTTTGGAATCTCAGATGAACTACGAAATAAGAAAAAAGAAACATCAAACCGCACAATCAAGAAACCAACTCACAATGATAAGAATATAACCGATATAAAAGTACTATTAGTTGAAGATAATCAATTTAATCAACAATTAACGGTCGCCATTTTAAAGAAGTTTAATATTGAATGTGATGTCGCAGAAAATGGTCAAGAAGCCATAGAAATTCTAACTAAAAACCAATATCCCCTAATATTAATGGATTGTCAAATGCCGGTCATGGATGGTTATACTGCTACTAAAAAAATCAGAAAAGAGCTTAAAATACAGGTTCCTATTATCGCGCTAACTGCCAATGTTATGCGCGAAGATATTGAACTTGCGTTATCGGCGGGGATGGATGATTATATTGCAAAACCCATCGATGTTAAAACCATGATTGCAACCATTACTCAGTGGTGTAACACCTGTAGACTCAATGTCGAAAATTAACTCAAGTAGGGATCTTTGATTTGGTGCTTGGCTAGAATAACAACTTCTAATGACTCCATAGCCTCGGCATCATGATCTTCAATATGATCATATCCAAGCAAATGCAAAACACCATGCACAATTAGGTGCGCCCAATGATGTTCAATCAGCTTATCTTGCTGCTGAGCTTCTGAAATAACCAAATCACGACAAATGGCTAAATCGCCTAAAACGCCCTCAAACTCGCTGGCTGGAATCATCTCTGGAATTTCAAAAGGAAAAGAAAGTACATTGGTTGGACTCTCTTTTCCTCGAAAATCTGAATTAAGCTGCTGGATCTCATCGCTGGATACGATCCGCAGCGTCAAACAGGCGGTATTAGCCTCATAGTTAATCTGATTAAGCGTGGTTTTTATCCATTCACCGATTTGAGTTTGGGTGGGAATATCATCGGCATCGATAGAATTTTGTATGTCTAAATGAATTTGCATTGCAACTGAACTCTGTATCAGGTCAAGATTTAAAGGCTAAATAGGATCGTTTTTTTCGTAGGCTTCAACAATTCTTTGTACCACCGGATGTCGAACCACATCAGTGGATTGAAAGAAACTAAAACTAATGCCTTTCACCTCTGACAAGATATCTATCGCTTGACGCAATCCCGATAGTTTACCACTAGGCAAATCGATTTGTGTAATATCACCGGTGACTACCGCTTTAGAATTAAAACCAATTCTTGTGAGAAACATCTTCATTTGTTCTTTTGTGGTATTTTGACTTTCATCCACAATAATAAAAGATTCATTTAACGTGCGCCCACGCATATAGGCTAAAGGTGCAACTTCGATTACATTGCTTTCAACTAGCTTAGCCACCTTTTCAAAACCGAGCATTTCATAAAGTGCATCATAGAGTGGTCTTAGGTAGGGATCAACTTTTTGGCTTAGGTCGCCGGGCAGAAAACCAAGCTTTTCACCGGCTTCAACTGCCGGACGAGTGAGAATAATGCGCCTCACTTCTTGCCGTTCCAAGGAATCAACGGCACAGGCCACAGCCAAATAGGTTTTACCGGTTCCAGCAGGCCCCACACCAAAAGTAATATCGCTTGTTAATATACTTTGTACATACTGCTGCTGATTATTGCCTCTAGGACGAATCAGTCCACGCTTAGTTTTTATTACGAGGTGTTTTTCATCCAGACCTTTTTGCTTTTCCGTCAGTTGCTGGCAATTAGATTGTAATAATACATGCAGAGCTTCAATACTTAATGGATTTGCATCGTCAATTTCTTGATACAAAGAGACCAACATCGCTTCCACTAGAGCGATAGTTGCTGGGTCGCCATAGACTTTGAACACGTTAGCACGATTAGAAATCTCGACGCCCATACGGTTTTCAATGAGTCGAAAATTCTCGTCAATATGTCCCGCTAAACTCGCCAGTTTTTGCGTATTATAGGGCTCTAACAAAAATTCTATGGATGCAACACTCATGCTTAAACCACTTCACCGCGCATCGAGTTAGGCAATATTTCATTGATTTTTACATCAATAAATTGACCTATCATTTGTTTTTGACCATCAAAATTAACCACCCGATTGTTCTCGGTGCGTCCTGCGAGTTGCATTGGATCTTTCTTTGATGGGCCTTCGACCAAGACACGTTGAACACTACCGAGCATTTTTCGGGCGTGAGCTTGAGACTGCTGATTAAGGCGCTGCTGTAACAAGGACAAGCGTTTTTTCTTAACCTCTAATGGAGTGTCATCTTTAATTTCTGCCGCTGGTGTACCAGGACGGGCGCTGTAAATAAAACTAAAACTCATATCAAAATCAATATCTGCAATTAACTTCATAGTCTCTTGGAAGTCTTTTTCAGTTTCACCAGGAAAACCGATAATAAAATCGGAAGACATACTTAAATCAGGTCGAATTTCTCTTAGTTTCCTAATCTTAGACTTGTACTCTAGCACCATGTGTCCACGCTTCATTGCCGCTAGAATACGATCGGATCCACTCTGTACCGGTAGATGTAAATGACTCACCAGCTCAGGTACACGAGCATAAACATCGATCAAGCGCTGTGAAAACTCAACCGGGTGTGATGTGGTAAATCTGATCCGGTCAATTCCTTCAATGGCTGCGATAAGCTCAATCAAATCGGCTAAATCGGCTTCATCACCATCGTGTGTTTTACCGCGATATGCGTTAACATTTTGCCCTAGAAGATTAACTTCCCGAACACCTTTTTCGGCAACGGATACGACTTCGGCAATCACATCATCAAAAGGTCGACTGACTTCCTCTCCACGTGTGTAAGGGACGACGCAAAAAAGTACAATATTTACTGCAACCTTCCATAATAGAAACAAAAGCGCTCACCCCTTCCACCTGCTGAACCGGCAATTGATCAAACTTTTCAATTTCTGGAAATGAGGTATCAATGACAGGCTTATGATCTTTTTTTTAACCTGATTGATCATAGTGGGTAAGCGATGTAGCGTTTGCGGGCCAAAAACCATATCGACGTAGGGCGCGCGTTTGCGGATCGCCGCGCCCTCTTGACTAGCGACACAACCGCCAACCGCAATCATAAGATCCGGTTTGTCTTTTTTAAAATTTTTCCATTCACCAAGCTTAGAAAACACCTTTTCCTGAGCTTTTTCTCTGATAGAACAAGTATTTAAAACCAAAAAATCGGCGTCTTTGGGATTGTCTGTAAGTTCTAACTGGTGAGTTACTTTTAATAGATCAGCCATTCTTGATGAATCATAATCATTCATCTGGCAACCCCAAGTTTTAATATATAGTTTTTTTGCTCATATTGTTCAATAATCGTTTTATCTGGTTAAGGCTTATCTTAGAAAAACGCGATTATATCACTGCATTTGGATAAGGGGTATCTATTGAGAGACAAACTGAGCGAACAAAAGCCACTTGTAAGCAAATTAGCTGTTTTACGGAAGATTTGGCGGGGTAATTTTAACGGATCGGTCTCAACCGGGTTAATTCATCTTCTGTCATGTCTTGATGCTTTGAGGCACCAACAATATCAGTAGTTGATTTGTCAGTTTGCATATTATTGATTGCAACACGTGTTTTTGCAGCCACTTTATCCATAACACTATTATTGAGCTGCGCGAAGCCATGCATCAAAATACTTAGCTGTTTACTATCGCGATCATCGGTAAAAGGTACTTCATTTAGTTTTTGCAATAGTTTTCAAGATCCTTTGTTACCCATTTACTCATTTTGATACTCCTTCATTGCCTCTATTTTTAAGCATAGTCGAAAATGGTCATTTTGCTAGTGCTTGAGAGTAAAAATTTTGCGTGTATTGCAATGGGGGAGCCTTTGGATTGCTTACTATCAGTCATTTTCCAATATCAATAAAGCCTTTGACAACACTGCATCACGCTGTTCAACAATATCCTGCTGACTTCTCTGCATAGTAATTTTAGGTTTTACCAAACTTGTTGCTTCGTTCATAATGCTCCGTCTATCAATTTCAACCTGTGTAAACTCCAATTTCATGGTGGGCAACATTAACTTTAAATGGCTGTTTTTAAGCTGACTTACAATAGGGTAAGCGTATTGTACTCGCGCATAATTACCACTGATTTCACCCAGAGTTTGAGCCAAAGAATATTGATTAACAGTGGCAACTAAGCTACTACAAGCTGAATAGCAAAATCCATTGACCAAGAGTAGTATATTGTTGGGAAGATAGGTCTGCTTAGGCTCAACCGGTTCAAAATTAACGGCGATTTTTTCACCATTGTCACTCCAGGATATTTCATACTGCAAGGTATCCGTCCACTCTAGCGGGAGCCATTGAAGACCCCACTTGTACTTGTTTTTCCTTCTTTGCTTGGTTTTCTGATGATGTAGTATTTTAAAGGCCGAACTAATCTGCAACTCTCCCCGTTGACTCCAGTAAACCGGTTTATTGCTTATATAACTCAATAATGTTTTGATATTTTGAGAAAGGCCGCCGTCATTGTATCTTACGTCAATAATCAGTTTCTCACTCGCTTGCCTTTGCATAGTTTCAAACTCATGCTGTAAAAACTGCTGAAATGCCTGTGGTTTTTCTTTGAAATCATTAAACCATAATAGTCGGGTGTTATCTGCTAATTGGCTGGATCCATAAAATGATGCGATAGGCTGATCTTCTTCCTTAATCAGTCCTGATGGCGCGGCGTTAGTTTCAGTGACAGATTTAACTAGAGTTCCCTCTGTTTCATTCTTTGACGAGGAAGTTACCGGCATAATCCCTTCTAGTTCCACACGTTTCAACTCTAATCCAGATAGATATTCAATTTGGTAATTTTGACTTGCATAGCCCATTACCCAAAGTAGCCAAGGAAAATCGATTTGAACTCGGCGCCGTAATCCTGCCTGAGTTTCATAAGCTGTCATGCGCCGCATGACATCTAGTAAAAAATCAATAGGCGCGCCGTTAATCGATACAATCTGCGAACCACTACGAATTTGAGGATTTGGAGAAAGATCCGCAGCCACATACAAGCCTTGTTTTTCATATAGAACGGCTAAAGGGAAGAGTCTATTGTTATTATGTGAGTTACTAGGGGGATATTTGGGTAATTTAATTTGACTATGGATATCTCTTAGTTGGGCAACCAGTGGAGCAATCCGAATATAAAATTCACTGCGTGATAAAGGATACTGAAGCGACTGTTTAATCCGTTCGGCTTGTTCCAAAAAATGTATTTTAGAAATGATGGCAAAGGGCTCAGGATGAATACTTTGAACCATTTTAACCAATTGATTGATATCCTGGCGTAGCAATTCGACCGCAATTAATGAAGTAACCCGATCTCTATCAATAGGAGCGATGTCTGTCGGATATTCAAGGGGCTTTATGGCGCAAGCAGACAAAAATAGCGCCGACAGTATTAAATTCAGCTTGATGAAAGCAAACATTTTTACTAATTTAGTCAAATCTAACAATCAAATTATCATTACAGAGCTTCATTGTAACTGGATAGACACAAAAAGCAAAGTTAGGGCTTTTTACCAGTGGGGTTGAAAGCTTGACCTGTATAGACCTTAAACAAATACCGCCTATATCACGCATAAGAACCCCTTAAAACGCTGATATTATCCGTTTTCTATTGATCCAGATCATTAAAATCCATATCCCCTATTAAATAATGGTTACTCGTACATAAAGCCCTATTATAATTAAGACTAATGGACTTTGGTTAGAGCATTTTATCTATTGCTCTATTATGATTGATGTGAGTGCATTTTTTGATATTGCTCATGAGATAGCTATTTTAAATACAGAGAAGTATCATGACAAACAGCCTCATCCGCCATTTATTCCGTATCAACAGCATTGAAAACTGGGTATTTTGGACTCTTAGCCTAACGATTTTATGGTTAACATTTCAATTTAATCCGCTGCTATTTCATGTCCTTGTGGAGCTTTTATCTTCCTTTATCGGACTACAGATATTTCTAACCATGTGGCACAATAAGCGCTTTATTAACGGAACATTTTTTCTATTTCTTGGCTGTAGTTATTTTTGGGTTTCCCTTTTGGGCATTGCCCATATGCTAACCATGAAAGGGATGTCCTTTTTTATCCTCGATCATGCTCAGGTTACCCTTCATTTTTGGATCTACGCTCGTCTTTTTGAAGCCTTTGCTTTATTTTTAGTCTCAATTCGTTTTCCACTTATTTTAACAAAAAATCAGATTTTTCTCGTGACTGGCGCTATAGCCATCACTATTTTTTGGTTGGCCGTTAATTATCAATCACCTATACTAATCGACCTAAACGGTCTAACTAAGACCAAAATAAACCTTGAATTCCTAGTAATAGTCATTCTGGCCCTCGCTTTGATTAATTTTATCAAACGTAAAAACCAATTATCAATCACTCTCTTTAATAATTTAAGTGCCGCATTATTCATTGCCATTTTAGCAGAATATACTTTTACCCGTTATAGCCAGTTTTTGGACAATACGTTTGCAGCAGGTCACTTTCTAAGGCTTATTTCACTTGCACTAATTTATGATGTTTTCGTTAAGAAGTTAATCGACAAACCCTATGAAATGCTGGAGATGAAGTTAATTAGTTATGAAGCCATTCCCAATCCAACCCTTATATTAAATACTGCTGGTGACATACTTCATGTCAATGATGCCGCCGCTAGGTTATTAAAGACTAAAAAATCGGATCTTCTACAAAAGAATGTCCACCCGCTCTTTCACGATAGTTCGATTGAACGGCAAGACTGCTCTATTTGTCAATCAATTAGAAAACAAGAGGTGAATGAAATATTCGAAATTCACCATCCGCCGAGTAATTGTTTTTCCTTTTAGCTCTTGGGACTATTGAGCTTGATGATGAACCCACATTACTCGTACAATCGTAACTACTCACCCAGTAGCATCTAAAAACTGAACATATTCAGAAAAAATAAAAATAATACTTGACAGTTTTTGGACGAAAAAACTACTTTCCTAAGTCCGTATAAAATGAGATCGCTAGAGATCCCAAACGGATCAAATAAGATCGTTTCCTAAAAACTTTGATTCCAAGCTTCAACCCGACAGAGAACGTCTAGCAGAGCACCGCTCAGAGAGTCGAAAAAGCCATGTTATCATCAAACCTACAGCAAAGGTTTAAGGTGATTTTCTTAGTGTCAAACGTAGACAAAACAACTGTTCGTAATGAAGTCAGTCGCATCAAGGCTGACTTTGAACAATTGTGTGCCAGCGGAAAAATCACAACTGAAATAAAATTTCTGATGAACAGTATGTTTATGATCATGGAACTCATGCTTTCCATATTTCTTGAAAAATCCACCAAGAAAAATAATAAGAATTCAGGTATTCCTTCCTCACAAACAGATAAAGATGAGGTCCGCTTTAAAGCCTGTTCAGGAAGCAATGGTAAGGGAAAACAGAAAACCCACTCACGGCTAACAATACACGCACGATAGAAACGGTTACTACCATTGAAGTTTATAACTGTGATCGGTGTGGTGAAGACTTAAACGCCACTGCCAGCACTGAGTCTGAACGACGCACAAAAATTGATATTGTTTTTGAAAAAGTGGTTGAGCATGTTGATGTTCAAATTAAACAGTGTCCATCGTGTGATTCAACCGTAAAAGCATCGTTTCCTGCCGGCTTGCATGGCCCGCTTCAGTATGGCGATGGCCTAAAGGCTTTTGTGATCAATTTGCTAGTTTGTCAGATGGTGGCACTTAACCGTGTTCAGAAATTAGTCAAATCAATGATGGATGTCACGCTTGCAGAAGCAAGCTTATTGGAAGTTTGTATGGCGCCTTCATCAAGCCTTAGAAGAGTGGGAGGTTTCAGCCAAAGAAGCATTATTAAAAATGCCGGCAATGAATGTCGATGAAACCTCACTAAGAGTGGATAAAAAGAACCACTGGGTCCATGTTTATTCAGCTGGCGATATTACGTTAAAATGCCTAGATCGCGGGAGGGGCATTAAAGCCATTGATACGATTGATATTGTGCCGCGTTATGGCGGCGTGATCATCCATGATTGTTGGGCATCTTATTTTTCCTATCGACATTGTGGGCATGGGTTATGTGGTTCACATTTGAGTGCGTGAGTTGACGTTTGTTGTTGAGTCCAATGGGTATGTTTGGGCTAAAAATATGAGAAGCGTCTTCTAAAAGAAACCTGTGCCAAGGTCTCGAAGAATGAGCAAAAGAAACTGACCGATTAAAGATTATGCTAATTTACAGAAACGGTTTAGAAATATTATCACGCGCGGAGACAAAGAATTACCGCCTGTGCCACCCAAACCCAGCGGTAAGCGCGGTAGAATAACAAAAATCAGAGGCTCATAATTTATGGGAAAGAATGAGTGAGAATGAACAATCTGTATTATTGTTTGCGAAGAACTCTCATGTTTCATTTACCAATAATCGAGCCGAGCGTGATTTAAGAATAGCCAGGGTAAAGCAAAGGTGTCGGGTTGTTTTAGAACCGTTAGATACGCTCAAGCTTATTGTCGAATTTCAAGTTATCTTCAGACTATGGCAAACAAAGGATATAATCCATTAATTGCCATTCAAATGGCTTTTGGCTGGTAAAATTAATGATGTAGGGTGCGAGTAG
>JAUZSK010000091.1 GCA_030949565.1 Enterobacterales bacterium | reverse complement strand
ATGGCCTTTTCTATGTCGATTCCGATGGCTTTCGCCGCGGTAAAAAATGAAATACCAGAAACCGCTTGGCTACTCTATATCGCTAACCTGCTCTGGGTGCTCGCCTACGACACGCTGTATGCGATGGTTGATAAAAAAGATGATATTAAAATCGGTGTTAAATCCACAGCAATCCTGTTTGGTGAAGCAGACCTTCAGGTAACTGCCACCATCCAAGCCATGTTTATTTTTGGTATGCTACTTGTGGGCGGTAAATTTGAACTCAATGGGTACTTCTATCTCAGTGTCTTAATCGCATCGGCATTGATCGCTTGGCAAATTGTTTATTGCCGAAAACGCCAACCTGAAAGGTGTTTTAAAGCCTTCCTCAACAATAATTGGGTGGGGTTTATTCTTTTTGTTGGTATTTTTGTTGCTTTACAAAGCAAATAAGACCTTTGATTACCGCTTTTTAGTCTTTTTCCTCGCAATTGCCATAATTGGTCTTTATTCAGCCCCTTTTTGTCCCTAATTACGCTTTACACTAAGAGAAATCATTTTTCTCGCAGTCAAGGGAGCGAAGCATGAGCAAACTCATAAGCAATAAGTACTTTTTACTATTCGTCATTATGATTGGCGCTAAAATTCTATTGAGCATGATTGAGAATCAAATAGAAGATCGCTCGAATAACCGACAACATGCCCGAGACTTGATCGCTAAAAGTTGGACCGGTGACCAAACACTGATCGCGGGGATATTAACCATTCCCATCGAACGACTGGTTACTCAACGGGTTTTCGACAAAGCACTTAATCGTGATATAGAAAAAAAAAGGTATGGCAAAAAGAAAACCACTTCATTATCGCAGAAACACTGAATATTAAGACTAAACTCAGTCACCAAATATTGCGTAAAAGCATCTATCAAGTCCCCGTTTACTCATCTAAAATCAGCATTGAAGGTCGCTTCAATTTAGCGCCATTAGAATTATTGAAATCCGACCAAAATATTCGTTTGTTAGGGCAAGCGATCCTCAATTTTGGTGTGAGCGATCCAAGAGGCATACTCGCGAGCCCAACGATTTTTGCGGCAGATCGTTATCAGCAGGTTGCTCCGAGTTCACAACTTAGTTTCTTTTCTTCAGGATTTCATTCCACCCTAAAACTGGATAAAATTGACAATGAATTTTTATTTAAAACCCAACTCCAATTAAAAGGGATGAGTAAGATGAGTTTTATCGCCGCCGCGATTGAAAATGAGGTGTGGCTAAATTCCGATTGGCCTCACCCCCGTTTTTTTGGCGCTTTTTTACCACTGCATCGTGAAATCAGCGATCAAGGTTATAGCGCACAATGGAAAACAGGTATTTTTTTCAACGGATATTGAAAACCTGATTAAGGATTGTTTTAATGATAAATGCAGCACATTTTTTAGCACCGCTTTTGGTGTTGACCAAATAGAGGCAGTGGATATTTATTTAAAAGGTTTACGATCGGTCAAGTACGGTATATTGATTGTGATCATCACTTTTACGCTACTAGTTTTGTATGAAATTTTGCAGAAAACTATTCGTATCCATCCTATATCCTACAGCCTTACGGCAATGGCATTAGCCATTTTCTTTTTACTCTTAATTGCTTTTTCAGAACATCTATATTTTGCTAGCGCCTACTGGATATCAGCTTTTGCCTGTAGTAGTTTGCTCGGCTATTATCTTGGCCATATCGCTGGATCAAAAAAACAAGGTGTGGTTATTTTTAGCCTATTGAATGCTTTTTACCTAATTTTATTTCTAATAATTCGATCAGAAGATCATGCGTTACTATCCGGCAGTCTGCTGCTTTTTGGATTGTTAACGCTAGTGATGAGTGTCACCAAACAGGTCGATTGGTATCAATTGGCCCGTGATACAGAACAAAATAAAGGCTAGCCCTAATAAAGCCCTTGGTAACTTCTCTAGTGCTTTTCTTTGTACTAAAAATACGAGTCAAGCCGCGCCTATCGTTAGGCGCGCCTTTATTTTTTCCAAACATTAACTAACTACTTTGGTTTCAGCTATTGTTTGTTTATCCTTCACAATCATCTGTAGAATCCACTCTTCAAAAAGTTGAATTAACTGACTGTTTTCCAATTTTTTGCTTTTAACTAAATAGGTCGCATAATGCGGCAAAAATTGAGTCTCAGACAAACGAACTAGCGAGCCCTGTGATAATTCTTGGATAACCAATAGATCACGCACCAGCGCGATCCCTTGGCTTTGTTTTGCCGCCGCAATCATATGGCTCATATTATCAAACTGAATGCTTTGGGCTTTTTTATTTGTCAGTCGGTCGAGTTTTAATCCCGCTAAACCAAACCAATCATCCCAGTGTTTAAAATGGGGATCGGCATCCTCTAAGCATTGTAATCCCAAAATATCCATTTCTCTTATAAGGTTATTTTGCTTTTTGTATTGCACTGAACAAACGGGGAACAAGACATCTTGGTGTAATTTTAGAGATTGATAGGAGCCCCAATCAGGTGTAGCATAAAAAAGTCCGATATCTGCATTGGCTTGCTTCATCGCCGCTACATCGTTTCCTTCAAATACTCGAAGTTTTATTTGTGGGTAGCTTTGTCGAAAAAATTGCAATTGATGGACCAACCATTGGGAATTAATTGAAGCCGTCGCGCAAATCGTTAATAAATCCCCTTTTTTACCCTGAATTAATTGATTGGCGGATTGATCGAGTCGAGCCAGTGATTGATTAACATCCTTTGCAAACTTCCGGCCCTCGGCAGTGAGCTCAAGCTTTCGAGTCAAACGCAGGAATAGCGGAGTGCAAAGGCGTTGTTCTAAAAGTTTAATCTGTTGACTGATGGCTGATTGGGATAAGTTCAGCTCTTTGGCTGCCAAGGTAAAACTCAGTGTCCGCGCTGCCGCTTCAAACGCTCTTAAGGTTTGTAATGGTAGTGACTGACGAGTCATACTGCACGCTCCGTAATATTAGCCCGATTGAGGCCTCAACCTATAAAATGATTTAAATTATTGCCCGTTTTTGCTGAACCAGTCAAGTGTATCACTTTAGTGCCATAAATAAGTCTATCTTATCCATTGGATTACAATTTAACGCTTGTTTTATCGCCTTGCGCAAGCTACATTAAGGCCTTAATCAGTGGCTATCAACCTTACTAAATAGGCACTCACCTCAATCTGATAAATTGGAGAAAAACATGATAACCCGCATCTGGCATGGTACCACCTCTTTAGAGAATTCCGACGAATATTTAGAGAAAATGCGCCAAGTCGCCTTACCAGACTATCGCTCAACCCCAGGCAATCTAGGTGCCTATGTTTTGCATCGGATCGAAGAGGGTGTTGCCCATTTTAACATGCTCACTTTCTGGGAAGATGTCGACGCCATCAAAAAGTTTGCCGGAGAAGACTATGAAGTACCAAAATACTATGCGTTCGATCAAAAAATGCTACTAGAACTAGAAGATGTTTCTCGTCAATTTGATACCTATCAAGATTAATAGAGAGCATAGAAAACACTAATGACCGATTTTCAATATTGGATATTTTTCTTATCTTCCGCTATTGCACTCAACATAGCACCTGGACCGGATCTGATCTATATTCTGAGTAAAACACTCTCGGCAGGGAAACGCGCTGGATTAGTCTCAGTTTTAGGGCTTTCCTGTGGTGCTTTTATCCATTTTCTGCTGGCTGCTACTGGTGTCAGTCTTATTCTAAAGTCTTCGCTATTGGTTTTTACCCTAGTCAAACTAATGGGGGCTGGCTATCTACTGTTTCTGGCCTACCAAAATCTGCATGCAGATAACACCAATTTAGGCTTATCGAGTAGCACAATAAAGCAAGACAACCATCTATCAACTAGAACCACAGAAAGTTTATTGGATATCTTTAAACAGGCGGCGCTAGTCGATTTATTTAATCCAAAAGTGGCTTTATTTTTTATTGCTTATTTACCTGCCTTTGTTCGAGAAAATTCCACCAGCATTTCGTTTCAATTACTTTATTTGGGTGGGTTGGTGATCCTAATCGCCATCATTATTGAATCGATTTATGTTGTTGTCGGCGCAAAACTAGCCAGCTCCATTAAGGCTAATAATCATTTTCAATATTATATTAACCGAACGGTATCACTTATCTTGACGCTGCTCGCAATCAAACTCATCCTAAGCAGCAATAGCTAGCGCGTCAAGCAGCAAGCTAAAAAATGCATCGCAAAATAGAACGGGACGTGCCTGCGATTAGGGATTTAGAACCAGTGGTTTCAATCGTTTAACCAGTAACTTCTCGGCTAAAGCATAATCTACCTGTGTGATGTCATCAATGCCTTGAGTTAACTCAAATAAAATGGATTCTTGTATTTTTCCTCGCTGTTTTGCCTCGGCATAGCCCAAGCGATGAAACATCACCATAGAATATCGTGGACAAAAATAGTTGGGCAATTTCTTTTCTAGAGCAAAACCTAAAGCTCTTCTCAATAAGAATTTTTGATCATTAACCGAATCACGCATGGTAATATAATTTTCAATTGCCATATCAGCGATGGCATCTGCATTATCTTTTCGCTCGGCATCCACCTCGGCAAATAATGTTTGCCAATCGCTCGCTGAATTTGGCTTCAACCGATCATGACATTGCGCAAAGGCTGAAACATCTTCAAAACCACAATTCATTCCTTGCCCGTGAAAAGGCACCACAGCATGAGCGGCATCGCCCAGTAACAAGGCTTTATCTTCAAAATACCAGGGTGCGCATTTGACCGTCGCAAGATGACCGGTTGGATTTGAAAAATACTCGGTCGCCAGATCGGGAATTAATGGCAAAATATCTTTGAAATATTGATTGAAGAAAGTCATCAGCTTTTGTTGGTTATCAAAGGCTTCAAAACTAACCTCACCACTTTCAGGCATAAAAAGTGTCACCGTAAAAGAACCATCTAAATTAGGCAATGCAATCAGCATAAAACCGCCTCTAGGCCAAATGTGCAGGGAGTGTTTGTCAATTAAAAAGCTTCCATTGTCACCTGCCGGTATGGTCAATTCCTTGTATTGATGACCCAGTGGTAATATTTTATGTTGGGTTGACTTTTTTTCATGGATACTTTGCCGAACAATTGAACCACCGCCGTCAGTACCAATAATATGATCAAAATTGACACACTCAGTCTGTTGAGTTTGCTGATCGCGCAGGGTTATTTCGCACTTATTAAGATCGAGCACTTGGCATTTTTTTCCAAAGTGAATATTCACTTTGCCAGTCGCTTCTGCCGCTGTCATACAAATTTTATTTAAGTCACCTCGTGATACTGAATAGATGACTTCCTCCTCTCGCTGACTATAACTTTGAAATTGGGTATTGCCGTCAAGATCATGAATCATTCGCCCCTTCATGGCGATCAATAACGGATTGATTTGCTCCATCAAACCCGCTTTTTGTAGCGGGTAAATTCCACGATTAGCCAAGGCTAAGTTAATTGATCGACCCGCACTGATATCACTACGGCGCATATCATCACGATGTTCATACACCTCCACCTGATAGCCGCGTTTGGCTAAATAAAGCGATAACAGCGATCCGACTAGGCCAGCACCGACGAGGGTGATTGATTGGGTATTTTTATTATTACTCATCATCCTCTCCTAATGTTGCTTGATGGCTTGCGCCAGTATTTGAACGAAGTGATAGACATCTTGGTAAGAATTATACTGAGGTACCGGTGCCACACGGATCACATTAGGATAACGCCAATCACCGGTTACACCCATCGCTTCAATCCTATCAAATATTTGTTTTCCTCGTTCACTGTCATCGCCTTTTTGATTTATCGCTATGGAAATTTGAGAGCCGCTATAGCGCGAATCCTCGGGGGTTAATAGTTCGACCTCAGCAGATAAATTTGTGTCTAATAGAAAGCGCAAAAAACCGCTCAGCTTGAGCGCTTTTTTGCGTAGTGCGTGAATGCCGCCGGCCATTTTTATAGTATCCAGCGAGCCCCGAATAGCCGCTAAAGAAAGTACTGGAGGATTAGATAATTGCCAAGCTTCGGTTGACTGGATCGGTTTAAAACTGTTTTCCATTTTAAAACGGGTCGCTTTGTCATGCCCCCACCACCCCGCAAATCGGGGTAGATCCGCCTTGTGATGCTTCTCATGTACAAAACAACCAGCCACCGAACCAGGACCAGAATTAAGATATTTATAACTACACCAACAGGCAAAATCAGCCTGCCAATCATGTAATTGCATCGGGATGTTACCAGCCGCATGAGCGAGGTCGAATCCAACCATCGCGCCTTTCTCATGCCCAGCTTGAGTAATGGCCTGCATATCAAAAACCTGTCCCGTGTAATACTGCACACCCGGCATGAGGATCAGCGCAATGCTATCCCCTTCTTGTTCAATAAGATCAAGAAGATCCTGATTACGAATAGTTTCTTCACCGGCTCTTGGTTTCACTAACAACATTGATTGTTTAGGATCAAAGCCATGAAATAAAATTTGTGACTCCACCGCATAGTGATCCGATGGAAAGGCGTGTTCTTCGATTAATATTTTATGCCGTGTTTTCGTTGGACGATAAAAACTGACCATCATAAAATGAAGGTTAGCCGTTAAACTATTCATCGCTACTACTTCTTCTTTTTTGGCTCCAACAAGTTCAGCGAAACCTTGCGACAAAAACTCATGATAAGGCATCCAAGGAAAGTCCCCTTCAAAATGGCCTTTCACACCGTGAGTTGCCCACTGTTCGAGTTCTCGTTTAACATATTCGGCGGCCAAACGCGGCTGCAAACCGAGCGAATTACCACAAAGATAGATTTCATCTTTGCCATCCGTCTGTTTCGGAATTGCAAATTGTTTTCTAATTGCCGCTAACGGATCTAATTGGTCTTGTTGTTGAGCAAACTCAAGAGTGTTTTGATAGTTCATAATAGGATTTCTCTTTTTATTTTTTTAAAAGTTGTTTACTAATGATTGTCTTTGCTCAGAGGATATAATATCGGTCGACTGGGTACCGCATCGGTTTCTATCGCAGGTACTTGAAGGTCACAAAGATATAACCCATCATCAATCGCATTATCCACATACACCATTTCACTGATGGTCTTATGACTCAAGGTTTGTTCATCTAGGTCGTGACAACGTGGCGCTAGTTGCCAAAAAAATTCGATGATTCGATAATAGTCCGTCATCATACATTTTATCCACTGATGGAAAATCCACTAGCAGATGTTGTACTCCTCGCTCAAAAATATAATCCATAGCTTCATTAGTAAAAAATGGAGGGTAATTCTGCTGATCGTAGCAACGCTGTTTTTTACTTTTATCATTGGGTAAACTACGAACTACTAACCCGTGCAATTGGGTATCAGAATAATTCATAAGACTATTTTCAAGCTGCTCTCTTGTAAAAACTTGATTTTCTGATTGAAGCGAAGGTTGGTAACTGTCTTCACATTGCGATGCCGCTATCGGTCGTAAGGAGATTAGACGGGTTGGAAAAAGGCTTTGATTAATCGCTTTGTGCACAGCTACTAGCTGGTTAATGATATGTGAAACCGATTCCGTATGAGTACCATTACAATGCGGAATTAATGTCAGAACATTAGCATTACAACTTCCACCTCGGCGAGTATCACCGATATAGCTGCCCATTTCCAAAGTGTGACTGCTGGCATTGGGCGCCCCAAAATGATTTGGTTGTGGTCCCCCAAGATCTAAATTTATCGCAATAGAAACGGCTTGATCAATCAGAGCAAGGTAGTGAATATTATCAATAACTATTTTAATCTGCATTCGTTTGTCCTGTAAAACGCGAAGCATCAAGCCCTAACCATTCCAAGGCGGTGCCATGTAATAACCTTGCTTGGGTCACATCATCTGTAATCGTTTCTCTAATTAATTTACCCGGCGAAAGCTCACCCAGAGGAAAGGGATAGTCACTGCCTAAAGCCAGCCTGTCAGCACCCATAAGCTTAATCAAAAAATCCAACATAGGTGCATCATGCACCAGTGTATCCAGATAAATTTTATCCAGATAATTTCTCGGATTATGCGGATTATCTACCGCCACCAGATCAGGACGACAATCAAAGCCATGTTCAATACGACCGATGGTAGAAGGAAACGAACCGCCACCATGAGCAAAAGCCACTTTTAAATCAGGTAACTTTTCAAACACGCCACCGAAAATCATTGAGCAGATCGCCAGCGAGGTTTCCGCTGGCATTCCCACCAACCAAGGCAGCCAATAGTCTGGCATTTGTTGACTGCCCATCATGTCCCAAGGGTGCACAAAAATAGAAGCATTTAGATCTTGCGCCGCTTCAAAAACAGCAAATAATTCTGCTGCATTTAAATTCCAGTCATTCACATGAGATCCTATTTGTACACCAGAAAGACCTAACGCCATACAACGCTCTAGTTCTTTAATGGCTAAATCAGGCGACTGTAAAGGAATGGTGCCAAGTCCAGCAAACCGAGCAGGATATTGATCGCAGATCCCTGCGATATGATCATTTAGCAATTTAGAGATATCTAAGGCATCGGCAGCCTTTGCCCAATAACTAAACATCACCGGAACGGTGGAAAGTACTTGCACATTAACCTGATGTTGATCACATTCTTTCATGCGCACTTCAGCATCCCAACAGTTAGAATCAATTTCTCGAAAGAAATGATCTTCTTTCATCATTCGCGCACAACCACATTGATGATGATCTAAATGAATCCACCCGCCATAGCCGTATTTCTTTTTTAGATCCGGCCAAGTTTTCGGTAATATATGAGTATGGATATCAATACTAAACATATAATTTTTCTCTTTTAATTAAATTCATACTTATTGTGCGGCATCACATTTCCGCACTTGTCGCAGCTGCGTAATTCTTCACTAGAAAGAAAACGATCAAACACCGCTCCGAAATCATTTTCGATATCCTTTAACGGAAAATATTCTTCATACAGTTTATGATTGCACTCTTCACAAAACCACATAAGAGCATCGATTTCTTCAGGGCGGCGCACTTGCTCAATCACCAAGCCTATTGAATTTTCAAAACGCACTGGCGAATGCGGTACCTTCGGCGGCAACAAAAAAACATCACCGGCATTTAGCGTGTATTCCACCACTTTATTATCCTGTTGTGTTCGCAGTAATAAAGTGCCTTCAAGCTGATAGAAAAATTCTGGTCCCTCATTTAAATGAAAATCTTTGCGCCCATTAGGGCCGCCAACCACCATAATGATCATGTCACCTTCACGGTAAACTTCTTTATTACACACTGGAGGCTTCAGTTTATCTCGGTTGTCATCAATCCATTTTTGGAAATTAAGGACTTGCATGGGTGCGCTCATTTTTATCTCCTAAAATTAGTGATTTTTGCTGCTAGATATTGCCGCGATACACTTTAGTTCAATCGCTATCGGGGTCGGTAAGCAGTTTATTTCCACTGTAGTTCGGCAAGGTTGGTTATCGGCAAAATGATTCCGCATAAACCCGGTTGTAGATCTTAAAGTCATCCTGCATATTGGTTAAAAATACGGTGACATCGACTAAATCCATCCAACTAGCACCGCTAGCTTCTAGAATGTGTTTTATATTGTCAAACACACTGCGACACTGAATTTCAATATCATAATCCTTAATGCTGCCATCCGGATTAAGACTGACACCGGGGATTTCTTTACTACCCGCTTTGCGCGGCCCTACACCGGATAAAAATAGCAGATCACCCACACGCCTCGCGTGAGGATAAGCACCTACCGGTGGTGGTGCCTTTGCCGCATTAATTTTTGATCCATGCTCTTTCATAAACAGACCCTTTTCATCTAATTTGTTGATTTAACTAAATAATAATTCTAGATTTGGATTTTATGGCTAGTTTTAGCTATCGATTAATCGACCTATAGCTTAAACCCTTTATTGCTG
>JAUZSK010000090.1 GCA_030949565.1 Enterobacterales bacterium | reverse complement strand
TTAACTCGATTGCCGAAGGCTTTACCGGATGTGACACGGCGCTTTAATTCCACCATGCGTTCATCATCACCCACCCGCGCCACTTCAATGCCGCCAATTCTTTGATATCGTCCCATTTTTTCAAAAAAGTCGATACTATATTGAGTGGTATGCATAGTCATTTGGTCATGCATCGTATTAAAACAGAAATCAGAGGCATGAGCGGTCGAACCTATATCTGTCGGAATAGCAGACTTGTCGATACCGACGATATCATCCCAACCACGCTCAATTAAGTGATGAGCAACCGATGAACCGGTAATTCCACCGAGTCCGATGATTACAACTTTTGCTTTGTTTGGAAATTTTGCCATGTTTGACTACTCCAGATTTGCTTTTATGATCTGAATGATTAATTTAAGCTTACCAATATCGGGCAATTCTACACAAAGCAATCGATCTCTCAATCAAACAAAGCGACAGGCGATGTTTCTACCGCGCCATGACGCTCAAATATCGAATAAGGTCGTATCCATTGTCATACTTTAATGGCAAATGATTAATAATTACTATCAGTTCTAATATTGAATAATAAGCTTCATTATCCCTGGAGAAATAACCATGCCTAGTCCACGCAGAAATCGCCGTTCGCGTCGCAATGCAGACAAAAATAAAGAACAAGAAGTCGCCACGCAGGCTTATATAACCCGTAAAATACCAGAATACGAGATATTAAATGATAGTGAGCTAGCGCTAATAGAAGACAATGCAGAAATTATATTACATGAAATAGGGGTTGTTTTTAGCGACTATGATTCTGCACTAGACCTGTGGAAACAGGCCGGTGCACAGGTTGAAGGCAATCGAGTGAGGTTTCCAAAGGGCTTATGCCGTAAGCTTATACAAGACAGTGCCCCCAAACAGTTTACTCAACATGCAAGAAATCCTAAAAAGAGCGTGCAAATTGGTGGAAAACATACGGTTTTAGTGCCCGCTTACGGTAGCCCATTCGTTCGTGATTTAGATAATGGTAGACGTTACGCAACCATTGAAGACTTTAAAAATTTCGTTAAACTGGCTTATATGACACCTCATTTACACCATTCTGGAGGAACCCTATGTGAACCAGTGGATATTCCGGTTAATAAACGTCATTTTGATATGATTTACAGCCATATAAAATACTCTGACAAGCCTTTTATGGGGTCAGTGACTGCTCCAGAACGTGCCCAAGATACCGTTGATATGTGTAAAATATTATTTGGCGAGCAGTATATTGATGAGCAAAGCGGCAAACCTAAAACCATTACTACAAGCCTGATTAACGCAAATTCACCCTTAACCTATGATGCTACAATGCTTGGCGCGCTTACCGTTTACGCTAAAAACAATCAGGCATGCATTGTTTCGCCGTTTATCCTAGCTGGAGCAATGTCACCGGTTTCAGTGGCCGGAACTGCCGCTCAGGCATTGGCAGAAGCACTGGCAGGTATGGCCTATGCACAATTGGTTAATCCCGGTGCGCCTGTAATATTTGGCACCTTTGCCAGCTCTTTATCGATGGCCACCGGCGCGCCTACTTTTGGCACTCCAGAACCAGCGTTGGTACTAAATGTCATGGCGTCACTTGCTAGAAGAGTTGGTGTACCTTTTCGATCTGGTGGCGGATTTAATAACGCAAAAATAACCGATGCTCACGCAGGCTATGAATCCGCCAATTCATTATCGCCAGCAATTAATGCAGGGGTTAATTTTATGCTACATACCGCAGGTTGGCTTGAAGGTGGCCTCGTCATGAGTTACGAAAAATTTGTGATGGACTGCGATCAAGCGGGAATGATGGCCGTTTATGCAAAAGGTGTTGATCTCTCAGAAAATGGACAAGCCTTAAGTGCTATAAGAGAAGTTGGGCCGGGCAGCCATTATTTGGGTTGTCAACATACCCAGGATAATTTTAGAAATGCTTTTTATATGTCAAAGGTTGTTGATAACAATAACTTTGAACAATGGCAAGAAGATGGCGCGAAAGATTTAACCCAATTGGCCAATGAGTTTTATAAAAAACAATTAGCAGAATATCAAGCGCCAGAGTTAGATCCAGAAATTGATAAAGCGTTGCTCGACTTTATTAAACAACGCAAAGAATCCTTTCCTGATTCAAATGTTGCTTAAAATAAGGTTTGATTAAAGCAAGTGGTTGTATATCTTCAATAGGATGTTTCATTTTCTATAAATCATGAACGGAATATCCTGTTGTTTTCAATCCATTTAAATTAATCCACTGCGACTCGACCTGTTTTTATGCTGATCCGTCACTCTGTTCAGTCACAGTCACAGTCACAGTCACAGTCACAGTCACAGATTAGATATTGTTGTTTGAGTTTATAGCAGCCAGCAAAGATTTTAGAAAAATATTTTATGCAACACTTTCAGCATCCAAAAAAACTAATACCACAAATAGATTACCTTTGCTTAACTAATCAATATTAGTCTGATGTTTACAGCACATTAAATTTAAGAGGACACATAAGTTGATTGGATCTGCGCTAGGCTAATTTCTTAGCTTAGCGCTCAAACCTTTGCTATTTATCTTTGCTTAAACTTTAAGCCCGCGCTGATATTTTATTAACCTGTCTATCGCTAGACAAACATCATAATTAACGCTAACATTCAACTATAACCAAAACCTATTTTCATTATGAGTAACCGACCTTTTGAACAAAATAAACCAACTTTCAGAAAAGCAGTTTGGCAGTATTTCTAGTCATCAGAAGAAATTTATATTTTTAGTTTTGCCTCGGTTTTTCTCTAGTTCCCTACGCTGTAGCTATCGATATTTTAAGATTAGCCAATCGTCTATCCGGACAAACACTTTATACTTGGCAAACGGTGTCACCGACGGATGAGGTTGTATATTCGAGTAGCAAACTTGCGATCTACCCAGAATATATTTTTACCGGTTTAGAAAAATGTGATGTGTTTTTTGTCTGCGGAGGAACTAAAATCGATCAATGCTGGACCAGTTCAATTGGTGATAAAATACAAAATATGGCGTCTAATAATATCAATTTAGGTGCAATGTGTACCGGCAGCTATATTTTAGCGAAAGCTGGCTTGCTCGATGGATATCGCTGCACCATTCATTGGCAAAATTTAAGTTCAACCAGAGAAAAATTTCCACTCGCTAACCTAACAGACGATGTATATGAAGTTGATCGCGACCGTTTTACTTGTGCTGGAGGAATTACCTCCATCGATCTAATGTTACGCCTTTTAACCATGCAGCAGGGTCAAGAACTGGCAGCAGCAGTCATTGAAACAATTTTGATAGAACGTGTACGAAACATGACAGACACACAAGTCATCCCTCTCAGACAAAAATAGGAACCAATCAGCCTAAATTGGAGAGTGCGGTAAAACTAATGGAAACTAATATTGAAGAACCATTAACCCCTGGTGATATTGCTGGACTAGTCAATATTTCACGTAGACAACTGGAACGATTATTTAGCAGCCATTTAAGTAGTACGCCGACCCGCTATTACTTAGAGTTGCGCCTCCAAAATGCTCGTCGATTATTACTTCAAACAAGTTTACCTATCATCGAAGTATCGATTGCTTGTGGTTTCTCATCCGCTCCACATTTTAGCAAATGTTATCGTGATCTATTTAACTGCTCGCCTAGCGAAGAACGCCGACAGGACCCCATTGAATCTGAATAAATTGATTGGTCTAAACTGTACTGGAGGCCGAGGGATTTTTTAACCGATTTTTAGCAGTTCGTGAACGCCTTGCACCTCGTGATAACCTGCCATCAGATCTGGCTCCCCGTTTTTTTAATGGGGAGCGTTATTTTCTTTTCTAAATTTTCAAACTTATCCAAAGCGTGGGGTATCGCCATCGCATTGATGAAATATTCTTGGAAGTTGCTTTCCGTCGCTGTTTCAATTTTTTCCATTTTAACTACTTCAGCCTCAATTTCGCGCCTCGCATTAATACAAGAAAGTGCGATCCTTGCGCCGGTACCTGCGGCATTTCCTACCGATACAACCTCCTCCAATGGACAATCGGGAATTAAACCAAGTAGCATTGCATAAAAGGGATCAATATGTGAACCAAAAGCCCCGGCAAAACAAATTCGATCAAGACGATCAGTTTTGAGTTTATCCATTAATAATTTTACGCTAGCATATAGAGTGGCTTTGGCCAACTGTATTGCTCTAACATCATTTTGAGTAATAACAACGGTTGCGCTCTCGTTAAGATTATTTTTACGGGGAACATTCTGGGAGTTTAATTTTGCTAATTGAACATCCACTAATTGATAAGACCATGTTTTTCCATTTTTAACTATTCTCGAAGATAGTTTAGATTTATCGCCATTTATAACGCCATCTGACTGAATCACGCCGGCTAGAAATAATTCGGCCATGACTTCAATTATGCCAGATCCACAGATACCCGTTATTCGGGTTTTATTTATAGCCGCCAAAAATCCTTCTTCATCTGACCAATAATCACAACCAATAATTTTTATCTTGGGCTCTAATGTTCTCTGGATCGATCCTGACTCGCTCTATCGCGCCAGGTGCTGCTCTTTGACCATTTTCAATTTGTGCACCTTCAAAAGCAGGTCCCGTCGGAGAAGATGCGGCTACAAGTTTTTCTTTGTTGCCAAGTATAATTTCTGCGTTAGTACCCACGTCAATGATCAAGGTCATTAATTCACTTTGGTAGGGTGCTTCGGCTAAAACCACAGCAGCAGCATCCGCACCAACATGACCAGCAATACAAGGAGGTAAGTAAACTTGTGCACCTTTTGCTAAATTTAAGTTGAGTGCACTAGCCGCCAGCGAGACTGAAGACTGCGTTGCTAAGGCAAAGGGTGCTCCACCAAGTTCAATAGGATTAATCCCTAAAAATAAATGATGCATTACTGGGTTAGCGACAAAAACGGCATCCAGCAATGTCTCCCGATCAACCTTGGTTTCCCTCAGCATTAAATTAACCATATCGCAAATGGCTTCTCTAACCACTGCAGTCATTGATTGATCGCCGCCTGGGTTCATCATTATATAAGAAACTCGACTCATTAAATCTTCACCATATTTTATTTGCGGGTTCATTAATCCTTGAGATGCAATGACTTTACCAGTATTTAAATCACAGAGATGGGTTGCAATCGTTGTGGAACCAATATCCACCGCTAACCCGTAGAATTCCGTTTGCTTGCCCGGCCAAATTGCAATAATTTTATTTAGCTCGTATATTGCAACTGTTACCTTCCAGTTACCCTGACGCAGCGTATTTTGAATAGAGCCTAATAGACAGGGTTCTATCGCTAGCTTGGCTAAACCACTAATTGATTCCGTCGCCTTAATAAACCTTTCTAAATCACCACTTGGATTATCAAGTTGCGGCTGTTCAACTTGCACTTGAATGAGTTGGATTGCGGATAGCGCACCGCTCAAAAATTGGCTATCCAAATTACCGGCGGTTTTTCGAATCAGCTGATGATGTACCTGACTTTCTGCTGGCACATCAACCACAATATCGTTTAATATTTTGGCTCGGCATGCCAAACGATATCCATTTTTCAATGAACCTACTGAAAGCTTTCGGTGTTCTGTTTGGCTGGCATCTGAAAGATTATCGACAGTGGAGTGAATGTTATGTTTGGCAAAACTTCCTTCGGAAATTTGTACTTTGCATCGAGCACATTGTCCGTTACCGCCACAAAGGGTCGCAATATCAGCGCCCAGTTGAATCGCAGCACTCATAATGTCAGTATTTCTTTCGACTTCACCTTGAATGCCTGACGGAGTGAAAACGACTTTAACTTTGCTCATAATATCTCGTTTTGTTTCTCTATTTTGTAGGGAAATATGTTCTATTCTATTAATAGTAGCTATCTTAACGCAGTAAAATTGGTTTTGCTAACCTCGCTCAGTGCTAGCTATCAACCCTTGGAATTTCAAAATAATCGCTGGCATCTTGAGTGAAAATATTTGCAATCGTTGTTAGTCCGGTAGGACTATCCAGAGTCCCAGCCATGATACTAATTTGTTCGTCGTAGCCATCATCCCAGAATAAATTTGCACCACATTGTGAACAAAAGCCACGAAAAACACCTTCCGATGATTCATACCAGTTTAAAGTTGCCTGCTTACTAAGCACCAAATTATTTTTATTAACTCGAGTAGCAGCGACATAGTGACCGCTAGTCTTTCTACACTGCTCGCA
Organism: Enterobacterales bacterium; assembly: GCA_030949565.1. Taxonomy (GTDB): domain Bacteria; phylum Pseudomonadota; class Gammaproteobacteria; order Enterobacterales; family Kangiellaceae. The sequence continues at coordinate 35,939 of JAUZSK010000090.1, read as the reverse complement.
AAAACAATTAACAACATCACGTACAACACCCTTGATTCGATAGCAAACTTGCCCGCAAAGGCAGCTACCTTTCAAGTTAGATAGCTTTTTATTTTTTTTGCTAATTGTTCTATGGCCACTCATTCCCATTTAATCAACTATGCTTTGCGACGACGGGACTTGCGCCCGCCTCTGGCGCCAACGCCCTCTGCGGTAGCTTCACGGTAGTTGGCTAGCCAATTGCTACAATCCTTATCATGCCCCATGACGACATCAGATGCTCGAACGGCTTGAACTACCTCACTATGCAAGGGGTTGACAATCGCTGATGTCATTCCCGCGCCAATCGCCATACTAATAAAAGCCGCGTTCATTCCATTTCTATTTGGAATTCCAAAACTAAAATTAGATGCCCCGCATGTGGTATTCACTTTTAGTTCGTTTCTAAGTCGAGTGATCAATTGAAGAACCTGTCGACCTGCGTCATTAATGGCTCCAACCGGCATCACTAAAGGATCAACAATCACGTCGTTTGGACTAATGCCATAATCTTGAGCGCGTTGTACAATTTTTTTAGCGACTTCATAACGAACATTCGGATCTTGAGAAATCCCTGTTTCATCATTAGAAATAGCAACTACCGCAGCATCATATTTTTTTACTAGTGGCAAAACTCTGTCTAAACTTTCATCTTCACCGGTTACTGAATTGACTAACGCCCTACCTTGATAAACCGCTAACCCAGACTCAAGAGCAGCAATAATTGATGAATCTATACATAATGGCAGATCGGTAATTGACTGAACTAGTTGGATTGTTTGCGCTAAAATCTTTGGCTCGTCTGCCAGTGGGATCCCCGCGTTAACATCTAGCATTTGAGCGCCAGCTGCAACCTGTGCTAAAGTATCAGCTTTAACACGACTAAAGTCACCATTTTTCATTTCCTCCGCAAGAAGCTTCCTGCCGGTTGGATTAATTCTTTCGCCAATCATAGTAAAGGGCTTATCAAAACCAATGATGATTTCTTTACCGTGCGAGCTTAATTTTGTTTGTGTTGTCATATTTCAATTCTCATTATATTTCTAGGGTTATTCTGTTTATGGTATTTTAACCTGTATTTAATCTAAGTCAGATCTAACGGGCGAGTTGTATTTATTATTACGACCAATCACCAATCACTAGCCAGGCATCCACGGCACCCGACCATCTAAAACGCCCGATCGATTAACAATATTTTTTACGCTTTCTTCCTGCTTAAATGCCATGATATGAATACCAGACACGCCTTCAATTTCTTTTAACTGTTGCATCAATTCAACGCAGATATCTTGCCCTTCCTTTTTAGGATTATCCGAACCTTTAAGTCGCTTAATCACCCATTCTGGAATATTAATGCCGGGAATATTTTTTCGTATCCATAAAGCAGATGCAGCTGATGGCATGGTACCTACTCCAGCCAAAATAAATACTTTTTCGGTTAAACCTAAATCTACAGCTCTTTTCATATACTCACTAAATAAAGGTAAATCAAAACAATATTGAGTTTGTATAAATTGCGCGCCTGCAACGACTTTTTTAGCCAGTCGATGAACTCGGTAGTTTAGTGGTTCTGCAAATGGATTTGCAGCAGCACCTAAAAATACCGGAGGTGCCTTAGTCAATTTTCTGCCACTTAAAAACTCACTTTCATCTCTCATCTTTCTAATAATTTGTAGTAGGGTCATTGAATCCAAATCGAAAACAGGTTTTGCTTCAGGGTGATCGCCAGTGTCAACGCCATCACCGCTAAGACAAAGCATATTGGCAACATTCATTGCCGAAGCGCCAAGTACATCACCTTGGATGGCTATTCGATTTTTGTCTCGACAGGATATCTGCATAATCATCGAATAACCTTTTCTAGTCAACAATGAACAAACACCCATACTTGACATATGACAATTTGCACCAGAACCATCGGTTGCGTTAATCGCATCAACCACACCATCAAATAGAGCCGCTCGCCGATAAACATCTTCAGCATCGGCTGAATCAGGGGGAGCAATTTCGGCTGTTACCGCAAAGTCACCATTTCGTAATACGCGTTCGAGTCGACCGTTTGAAAAATGTCCTGCTAGAGAAGGTAAATTCTCGCCTGCAGAATCCGCACTAGCCATCCTATGTTGTTCAGACATTCCGATCGCCGCTGGTGTCAGTTATTTCTCTAATTTTTATAAACCAGGACGAACGATCTTTATGTCTATGGTTGACAGGAGCTAATATTTCTAGATCAGGAGTTATTCGGGAATCTGGTGTTAATTTTTTAGCACCACGCCATGCTTCTATCCATACACAGCGCATTTCTGGTTTTACTTCACAATTTCCATTATCACGCACACCGCCGCATGGACCGTTTCTTATTTGCTTTGGGCAATTCATCGGGCACGACATTCCAGTTTTATCTAAAACACAGTCACCACACATTTTGCAATCAAATAGAAAAGCCTTTATATTTTTTTCAAAAAAAGCGATTGTTTTTTCAGAACGCTGATAACCTAGTCTTTTCCAAAGTGGATCTAGTTTGACTAGAGCACTCTCAAGTAGATGATAGATATAGTTCGCAGGTTTGGCGCTAGTCACCATTATTTTTCGCATGATATACATGACTATCCCCCTTTAAGATGCCAAACTTAAAAAAGGAATTTTATTTTGTTTAAAACGTTCTAAACTATTAGCCATGTCGCCATAGCCGGTAAAAATTCTCTCAAACTTTAATCCCATTCGGGCAGCACAGCTTTTTGCTAAATCGGTTAACGAATCATTTGTCGTTTGAGCTAAATAAACTAGGCGCTTGTAATTTCCAAAATATAAATTGAGTAATTCGGGGTGCCTATCTAATCCCAAGTTTTTCCAAACATAACTATCAAACTGCTTCACTAGAAAATCAGTTAGGTAAAAGGTTCCTATCTCTTCTTCCTGTAGGTTATCGAATGCATTTTGTCCGACAAAAAATTGGTAACAATGCGCACCAGGTAATCGCTCGATGTCATATTTTTGCAATACTTTATCTAATACACCGGCGGTTCCACAATCACCATATGCGACCAATATCTGTGCGTCGTTGTTTGCTTTAATTTGAAGGATTTTTTTCTCTACCGCGGCAGGAATTAAAGCTGGCGTATTATGATATTTTGCAGGCAAACAACTGATACTCAAGTTCTGCCAGTGATTGATCGATTTTAATGCCATTAACTCTTTTGCAAGAGCGCCACAGGCAATAATATTAATTGGCGGTAGCGGTTGGTTCATGATTTAACCGGCTTTACGCAACGCTAAATGCTGTTTGGCGATATCAACGGTGGAAGCTGCATCACGACAATAGCCATCGGCACCTACCGCTTCACCAAACTCTTCATTTAATGGTGCACCGCCTACTAGGACAATATAATCATCTCGTATGCCTTTCGCGACCATCTCATCAATCACAACTTTCATATAAGGCATGGTTGTAGTTAGTAATGCAGACATACCTAAAATATCCGGTTTATGTTCTTCTAAGGCTGCAAAATAGTCATCCACCGATTGGTTAATACCTAGATCGATAACCTCAAAACCAGCGCCTTCCATCATCATCTTTACTAGGTTTTTTCCAATGTCATGAATGTCACCTTTTACCGTACCGATGACCATTTTACCTGCAGATACTGAGTCCGAAGCAGATAATAATGGTTTTAAGATCTCCATACCGCCTTTCATAGCATTAGCTGACAATAAGACCTCAGGGACGAAAAGTATCCCATCTCTAAAATCAATACCAACAATGGTCATACCACCAACTAAAGCTTCACTCAGTATTTTGGCTGGCTTCCATTTCCTTTGTAGTAATATTTCGGTACCTTCAACGACTTCTTCTTTTAAACCATCATAGAGATCGTTTTGTATTTGCTCGACCAATTCATCATCCGGCAATGCATTTAGATCAATTTCTTCATCATCATATTCGTCATTTTCAATATCATCGGACATGAAGGTACCTCTGTGAAATTTAGGAAATTCTAGTACAGTGATTTTAGTAGAAATAAGGCTGGACGCTCTACTTAGTAACGACTCGCAGTTATCTTCTGACGACAAACTAGTTATTAATGATATACTATCGCTAAAAGATACTTTAAGCTTTGCTCAATTACTATGGTCTACAGAGTTCCACAAAAGACTAGCTGAATAAGTTTTAATCGATACATTCGTCTTTATTCAATTCCGTTTTTTAGAGGTTGAACAAGAACAACATGAACGAAAGTAATATCATATCAAAAGACCCTCTTCTACTTCCACTCACGATTAAGAAATTAACATTAAAGAACCGAGTGATGAGCACCTCACATGCCTCCGCGATGGACGATCTGAATATGCCAGATATACGCTATCAGCGTTATCATGAGGAAAAAGTGAAAGGCGGATTAGCCCTGACTATGTTTGGTGGCAGTTCAAATGTTGCCCCAGATTCGCCTTCTCTTTTTAATCAGCTCAACGTCGCTAGCGATAAGATCATTCCATACTTTCAAGAATTTTCAGAACGTATCCATCAGCACGGTGCGGCTTTGATGTGTCAGATAACTCATTTGGGGCGCCGTGGAGATGCGCAGGCTGAAAATTGGCTTCCAACAATAGCACCATCCGCCGTGCGCGAAAACCTGCATAGAAACTTTCCACGAGAGATGGATCAATATGATATTGATCGTGTAATAAAGGCTTTTGGACAAGCGGCACTAAGATGCAAAGACGGTGGACTTGACGGCATTGAAACACTCGCTGGTGCTCATTTGATAGGCCAATTCTTGTCCCCAATGACCAACCAACGTCGTGATAGCTATGGCGGAAGTGTTAAAAATAGAGCGCGATTTGCACTGATGGTACACGAAGAAATGCGGCGCCAAGTTGGTGATGACTTTATTATGGGGATACGCATGACCCTTGATGAAGGAGAAGGAGGTCTGCGCTTTGATGAAGCGCTTGAAACCGCTCAAATATTGACCTCTCACGGAGGTGTGGATTTTATTAACTGTAACGTAGGCAGAATGGATACTGAGCTGACGCTTGTCGAAGAAAACATGCCTGGTATGAGCCGCCCTCTAGTGCCTTATCTTGAGCTTGTCGGCCAATTTCGCAAAGCAATCGGTGTACCAGTATTTCACGCTGCACGTGTCACCGATGTCGCCAACGCACGTTATGCCATTCGCGACGGTCTTTTGGATATGGTTGCCATGACACGGGCTCACATAGCCGATCCACAAATTGTTAACAAGATAATTCAAGGTGAAGAAGACAGAATTCGACCCTGTATTGGAGCATCTCATTGTATCTACAAAAAACCTCATTGCATCCACAATCCGGCCTCAGGAAGAGAAACGTTATTGCCAATGGTTGTATCACCAAGCAATGTCCCCGGAAAGACAGTTGTTATTGTCGGCGGTGGACCTGCCGGCATGGAAGCTGCACGTGTCTCCGCTGAACGCGGTCATAAGGTGATTTTATTTGAAGCCTCTCCAAGACTTGGTGGCCAAATCCAATTAGCCGCTAAGACCAGTTGGCGAAAAGACTTAATCTCAATCGTTGACTGGCGTGAAGCGGAACTTGAGAAACTTGGTGTAGTCGTTCGCTGTAATATCTACGCAGATGCATCAGATGTTTTAGCCGAAAAACCACATCATGTTTTTATTGCATCAGGTGGGATGCCAGCAGAACAGTTTTTCCCTGGTGCACAACTGTCAGTGACCAGTTGGGATATTCTATCAGGATCGATACAAGCTGCTAAGAATGTTCTAATATGTGATCATACTGGACGGCAGGAGGCTGTTTCAACTGCCGATCACCTAGCTGCTAGTGGTTGTAGTGTCACATTTACCACGATTGACTCACATTCTGCCACCGAGATGGGTTATACCGATCGAATAATTTATCATAAGAAATTAGCAGCTCATGGCATTAATACTCATCCCTACCTGAAACTCACTAATCTGATAAAACAAAATAACCAGCTTGTCGCTACTTTAACACACGAACTAACGGGGCAACTACAGCAGTTTGTCACAGATCAAGTTATTCTTGAAGCCGGTACAGAACCGCTAGCCGAAGTTTTCTTTGAGCTCCGGGAACACTCTTTAAATAAAGGAATAACTGATGTTGATGCCATGGCGGAATGGTCGGCTCAACCATCAATTTCTGCTGAAGGTTATTATTTACATCGTTTAGGTGATGCTGTGACCTCTCGCTCTATTCATTCAGCTCTATTAGAAGCTTATAGATTGACAGTATTTCTATAACAAAATCGACGTTTTCTTTTCTTTATTCGATACGACAAACACAATTTTATGTGTAAAATGTGAGGTTTGATGCCTATAGATTAGTTAGTTTCGATAACTTCATCATTGCTATCATCCCAGATAGCGTAGCCGAACACCGCATACAATATTGAAATGATTGGACAGAGAAGAGAGAAAAAGCATAGGGGTAAGTAATCAAGGGTTGCGACACCCAATGTACTCGCAACAAATACTGCATTCGCGCTCCAAGGAATAAGGGTTGAGAATATTGTACCGCCATCTTCAAGACTACGCGAGAGCACCTTCCTAGAGATCCCACGTTTTTATACAATAACCTTAATGCTTCACCTGGCATCACAATGGACAAATATTCACTTGCGCTTATCATAACTGTCGCTATACAGGTAACTATTGAACAAATAACTAGTGACGCTGAACTAATAATAAATTTTTCAGCACCTCTAATTAGTGCTGATAACATTCCTAATCGCATCAATATTTCACCTAGTATTAACGCCATAATGGCAATGGTCATAGCATATAACATACTGCTGAGTCCGCCTCTATTAGCAAAAAGCTGGTTAGCTTCTTCACTGCCTAGATCGATATTTAATCCACTAATCAGACTTATTAAAATGGTGTTGGCGCTAAAATTTTCTTGGAAAATAAATGCCGTAATGATGCCTAGCATTGCGCCAAATGCCATCGCAATCAACGATGGCACCTTTTTAATGGCAAGGAAAATGGTAAAAATAGGAACCAATAATAAGTATGGTGAAACATTAAAATGGGCTTTAATCACCAATTGCAATTCTGTTACCGAATTAGTATTAACACTGGTATCAATATTTGTGCTGCCAAAATAAAGGAAAAGCACTGCCGCGATTATCCAGGCTGGAACTGTTGAATACAGCATCGAGTGAATATGTGAAAACAATGGCGTTCCAGCACTTGCCGCTGCTAAATTAGTGGTATCAGAAAAAGGAGACATTTTATCGCCAAAAACCGCACCCGATAGTACTAACCCTGCGGTTAAGGGTAACGGTAAGCCTAGACCTTGACCGATACCCATTAATGCAACGCCAATGGTACCTATGCAAGCATAGGAGCTACCCGTGAAATAAGATACCAAAGAACAACTGACTAAACCGCCAATTAGAAAAGTCGTTGGTGTGAGAACGTCAAGACCATAGTAGACAATGCTTGGAATTATACCCGATATAATCCATGAACCAATTACGCACCCAATAATCATTAAAATTGCGATAACAAAACCACATTTCTTAATGCCTATTACTATATAGCTTTCTACCTCTTTTGCTTTGTGCCCTAAAAATAGACAAACGATACTGATTAAAACAATGGACAGTAGCAGAGTAAGCCGAGTTGGTAACTGTAAATACAACATGGAAAAGCTGACAAATCCGGCCAGTCCTAACAACAGAATCAAACTGAGATTGGTTGTCATTTCTTTATTCTCATTTTTTTCTAAATTATTTGGCAAAACATTTTTCTCGTTATACAGTTAACTAGGGGAAATCGCTAAAAATAAATGATATCACACTCGCGCCTTGTTAATATCATTAGAGAGAGTGCAGCCTCACAAAAAAACAGATTATAATGTTAGTGAACATTCTAATTGATAATCTAGATTGCTTGCAACACAGTGAAAAAGTTAGTTATTTGTGTGATCGGATTGAAATTGTTCTATATAAACGACAACTAAAGTATCTCTTAGCAAAAACAGCTTTTTTATTCTCTTTTACCGGCATCAACAATCCATCGCCAAACATAATCGCTAAAACTTCGCCGAACGATGATAGAGTATTCTTCGCTGTTGCTAGTCGTATTCAAATCCTTTTCTTTAGTGCGACACAAAATGACCTGTGTTTTAGCAAAAGTAGTGGTCACAGCCTTCCCTACTGGTAGATTTGAGGGATGTATATCGTAGGCTGTTGACTTCTTTATGATCGACTGCGCTCGTGAGCCTGATAATTTGAGAAAAGCTTGTGCAGACGATACATTTAAAATGGCATAATGATTTGCTGAGTCAGTATTTTTGATGTTGGCTCTGATTTTCTTCTCAATTTCAAACTCACGGCCAACAGCAACCAACAACAGAAATTCATCCGGCGAAATCCAATAAAGCCTAAACTCGTCATTCTGTACTACTTGTAATGATGTTTTAGGTAACTGTAATCCGGTAACGTCGTGGAGCGCTTGGGTAAAACACCGGTTCTCACGACCAACTCGGATATTTAGATGGCCATACTCAACTTCTTCAAGTAAGTAATGTGCATTTGAAGCTTTTATTTCGGTCGATATATGATACATTGATAGTTGCTTTTTGATCGATAAATCGCTGGGCGTTTGTTGGTAGCAATTATACATTTTGCTTCGCTCCTTCTGGATCATAAAAGATTGGACTACAGATGTTTGCCTCTACAGTTTCTCCATTATCCAGTGGCAAATAAACGCTATCACCTAGTTTGTTTATGCCATTTTTAACAACCGCCATAGCAATAGAATGGCCAAGTGCCGCGCTAAAATAACTAGAAGTAACGTGACCTACCATTTTCATCGGAATGGGTTGATTTGGTTGTAAAATGATTTGTGCACCTTCTGGTAAAACTTGATTTGGATGTTTTGTTTTTAACCCAACTAATTGTTTTCGATCTTCTCGTAAACAATCTTCACGATTCATGCCGCGTTGACCTATAAAGCTAAAAGGCTTGTTTTTTGCAACCGCCCAACCCATATTAAGATCAGCCGGTGTAACCGAGCCGTCAGTGTCTTGCCCAACAATGATAAACCCTTTCTCAGCTCTTAGAACATGCATCGTTCCAGTTCCATAAGGTGTTAGTTCGAACTCCTGACCGTATTCAAGAAGTTTCTCCCAAACAACAACCGCATAATTGGCGGGCACATTAATTTCGTAAGACTGTTCGCCAGTAAATGATATTCGGAAAATTCTTGACGGCACTCCGACAACATCAGCTTCACGCCAATCCATAAATTTAAAAGATTCTGGATTGAGATCAATATCGGTCATTTTGGCCAGTAAAAATCGGGCTTTAGGACCAGAAATGGTCATTGTTGCCCATTGATCAGTCACCGTAGTAAAATAGACATCTAACTCAGGCCATTCGGTTTGATGCCATATTTCAAGCCATTGATAAACATGGGCGGCACCGCCTGTTGTAGTTGTCATTATAAAATGATTTTCAGCTAGACAAGCGGTAACGCCATCGTCAAACACCATACCGTCTTCGCCACACATTAAACCATAACGACATCGACCAACGGGCAATTTACTCCACGCATTAGTATAAACTCGATTCAAAAATTCACGTGCATCTTTACCTTGAATATCAATTTTCCCCAATGTCGATGCATCAAGCAAACCAACGCCGCTTCTTACCGCCAAACATTCGCGCGCAACTGCCTCATTCATCGTTTCATTATCATCAGGATAATACCAAGGTCGTTTCCATTGTCCGACATCTTCAAATAATGCGCCTAGTTTGATGTGCTCCCTGTGAAGCGGTGTGTATCTTTCAACATCGAAAAAACTGTTTACATTGCGACCAGCAATTGCGTCAAAGGTTACCGGTGTATAATTGGGTCTAAAGATCGTTGTTCCCGTTTCAGCAATGCTTTGTTTAAGTTTTTTTGCCACAATCGCCATACCGTTTATATTGCTTATTTTCCCTTGGTCTGTACCAAAACCTAAGGCAGTATAACGCTTGACATGTTCTATGGATTCAAATCCTTCCGCCACAGCCAATTCAATTCCGGCAGCAGTTACATCAAGCTGGAAATCAACAAACTGTTTAGGCGCCATAAAAGTTGCTTTAGCGTGTGGAATATGAAAAATTGCTTGCGCTTTTGATGCGAGATAAGTTTCTACTTTGGGTTTCAGTATATCTAGCTCTTTATTTACATTCGAGGAGAAATCATGGTTTTCATTGCCTGACAACTTAGCAGCGTTAATTCCAGCAATCACCGACTCTTCTATAATTTTATCTAAAGCATATTGACCGTTTGCTGCACCTACACACTGCATTTCTTTATTAAAATCATCCGCTAAAAAGGCGCATAGTGCATCACTCCAGATGGGTCTGCCGCCAGTATGACAAGACAAATGTAGCACCGGGTTCCAGCCACCTGAAGTCGCTATAGTGTCACACAAAATAACTTTTTAACGCCCTTAACAGCATCTCCAGTTGAATCCATCGACATAATAACCGCTGAGCAAACCCGACTATTTAGCCGTTTTCGCCGAGCCTCTATCACTGCACTTTGATAAATAATAGTGATACCTAATGCTTTAACTTGTTTGCTCAATTCGGAAGCATGCGACTTTCTAGTATCCACCACTGCAGCCACTCGACGACCCGCATTATGCCAATCGATTGCCGCGATGTAACCACTATCATTAGCCGTCATAACGACTAGAGTATTACCGGGAATCACCTGATATCGATTAATATAGGTTGAAATGGCTGATGCCAACATGCAACCGGGTAAATCATTATTAGCAAACACTAGTGGGCGTTCAAGTGCGCCTGTTGCTAATATCACTTGCTTGGCGCGAACCCGGTGATAGCGCTGTCTCACTTCATTTTGGGCCGCTTTATCTTTTAAATGATCAGTGCATCTTTCATGAATTGTCAGAAAATTATGATCATGATAGCCATTCACCGTGGCATGCTTTAATAATAAGAGCTGTCCTTGCGATTCATAGTTTATTAACTCAGCTACAACTGCATCTATCCAATCTCTTGTGCACCGGTCATTAATCTTAATATTCGAACTCAGTAGACTTCCACCAAATTCATTTTGCTCATCTGCCAAAATTACTCTCGCACCCATACGAGAAGCGCCTAATGCTGCTGATAAACCCGCCGCTCCAGCGCCAACAATTAGCACATCGGCATGTTGATTAATAACTTCATAAATATCTTCATCAGCACGATTAGGTGAACGACCTAAGCCAGCGCCTTTACGGATCCATTTCTCATAATATTTCCACCACTTTGCGGGGGCCATAAATGTTTTATAATAAAAGCCCGGCGGGAGAAATCTTGCAAATAAAGCGCCAAAGATACCCATTAGATGAAATCTAGTGCTTGGCCAACCGCTTGTGGAATGACACTCCAGACCTTCAAAAATTAATTGTTGGGTGGCGCGAACATTAGGTACCTGAGTTGCTTCACAATTGCCTAATTGTAAGATGGCATTCGGCTCATCGGAACCCGCGGTTACTATCCCTCTTGGTCTTCCGTACTTGAAACTTCTGCCAACCACATCAATACCATTTGCTAACAATGCTGACGCGATGGTATCACCCAACACGCCTGTATATTCTTTGCCGTTAAAACTAAAGTGAATCGGTTGAGAAAAATCAATTCTGCTGCAGGCAAAGTCTTTCGAACTTCGATTCTGACGCACTCGGTTAATCTGCTTCATAACAAATCACCAAATTTATTTTTATTTGAATGTTCTTTATCAAGTGCTACCCTTTCTGATTTGTCATCGAGTTTATAAGTCTTATAGATTTGATAGGTTTCGGTATTACGCTTAATATAAAAATACTTACGACAACCAATCGTGTGTTGCCATAATTCTCGATAAGTGCCTCTAGGGTTTGAGCGGAAAAACAGGTAATCCCCCCACTCTTTATCACTGGTTGCCATCGGGTCGAGTGGGCGTTGAATATGACCTTCGCCGGCGCAATGGAATTCGTCTTCGCTACGCGGTTCGTTGCAAATTGGACAGTGGATCAGAAACATTAGTGTGCCACTCCTGCTGCGCCGTGCTCATCAATAAGGGAACCATGGTAAAAACGGTCCAGTGAAAAGGGCTTAGCTAATTCATGCATCTCATCTTTAGCAAGTGAGGCGGCAAAAACATGGCCGGATCCGGGCGTCGCCTTAAAACCACCAGTGCCCCATCCACAATTAAAATATAGATTTTTGATTGGCGTTTTACTGATAATAGGACAAGCATCAGGGCAGGTATCGACGATACCACCCCACTGACGATTCATGCGGACACGACTAAAATTAGGGAATAATTCTAAAATAGCGGCAACAGCGTGTTCAATGATCGGATAAGAACCACGCTGACCATAGCCATTATAGTGATCGATACCAGATCCGATCACTAAATCCCCTTTGTCTGATTGACTAATATATCCATGCACATGATTAGACATGACGACGGTATCTAATATTGGCTTAATAGGTTCAGAAACAAACGCCTGCAAAGGGTGAGACTCTATGGGTAATCGAAGCCCAGCCATGGAGGCCACAACACCTGAATTGCCAGCAACAACACAACCGACCTTTGCCGCACTAATAAGACCATAAGAATCTGTTTTGACCCCCGTTACCATGCCATTTTTAATTTCAAATCCTGTCACTTGACACTGCTGAATTAAATCAACGCCTAACTCACTAGCGCCTCGAGCAAAGCCCCAAGCCACTGCGTCATGACGAGCAACACCGCCTCTCGGTTGCCACGAAGCACCTAACACCGGATAACGACGATTGGCGCTACAATCCATATAAGGCACAATTTCTTTGATTTGTTGTGGGTCGAGGATTTCACCATCAATACCGTTCAGTCGATTCGCATTGACTCGTCTTTGAATATCCCGCATATCCTGCAATGTATGACCTAAATTTAGCACCCCACGCTGGGAAAACATCACATTATAATTCAATTCCTGAGATAGGCTTTCCCATAACTTAAGCGAATGTTCATACAAATGAGACGACTCATCCCAAAGATAGTTTGAACGAACAATGGTCGTATTTCTTGCTGTATTGCCGCCGCCAAGATAGCCTTTCTCGATCACCGCCACATTGGTTATACCAAATTCTTTGGCTAAATAATAGGCTGTCGCTAGACCATGACCACCACCACCAACGATGATAATGTCATAGTGTTTTTTAGGGGTAGGGTTGCGCCAAACGCGCTGCCAATCCTGATGATGGTTTAAACCATGCTTAAATAGACTAAAGGCTGAGTATTTTTTCATCGAACATATTCACATTGATTAAACAGTTTTTTGGTTTAGAACAATAAAAGCCCCAACAAAGCGAACTAATTAAAACCATTAGCGACTAACGACACTTTCTTTTGCTATTTTACTTGAGGAAGCGAATGTTTGCATATCCTCAAAGCGACATACTCTTTCCATTGCAAGTCAGGTGTATTAAAAATGGGGTAGGAAGTTACCGATCTGAACTGAGCAGAGTTGAGGCGCGGCAAGTTAGCGCCTTGTTTAAATTGTATAAATATTGAACCGATTATCTTTGGCAAACCCGATTAGCGTTAAACCGAATTGATTAGCAGTCTCCACGGCTAAACTAGTTGGCGCACCAAGTGCAATAATGGTGCTAAAACCAGTCATTACAACCTTTTGAACCAACTCAAAGCCAATTCGACCGGACAAAACAATAACCCCCGTTTTATCAAGATTATGCTGCAAAAGCTCATAACCGATGAGTTTGTCTAAAGCGTTATGTCGTCCCACATCTTCAAAAAATTTAGCATTGTCGAAATCTAGACTAAAAGTACCCTTTTGCTGCCGCTGATATATAATTCCCGCGACATGAGAACCACCGGTTTGACTAAATAAGGGTTGGATGGAAAGTAGTTGACGAACCTTTTTAATCTGCTCCAATGAAATATCAACCATTAAATTCTTGTTCTCTCGGCTGACTTTTAAGGTCAGTGCCGTTAAGCTGGTTTTACCGCATATACCACAACCAGAATGACTGACAAGTCGGCGATGATTAATTTTGAGAACTGATTTTAAATTCTTTTCACAGGCCGCCGTTAAACCTACTTGAACCACATTGGCCTTTACAACCTCATTAACTTCTAATGTATTTAACGCCAAAATATCCGAAGCATTTAAAATGACATTTTCGTTGAATAAAATACCGTAGGTTAAATATTTATCCTGCCCTGGTGTGCGCATAGTAATGGTAAAAGTAATGTCTTTACCCAAATGAATGAGATCAACTTGCAGTGGCTCCTCGACCGCGATTAAATCCTGTTTTGAAGCGATTCCTTGTTGATTAACAAGCTTACGATTGACCTTAATTGTCGAAGATTGCATATTTATTGATAACTCTATCAAGCGATGGATAGCGCAGATTATTCGTATTTGCAGGAGCTGTAAACCTAAATTTATATTATATTTTCACACAAATTGGGATTATGTCGATTAATTAACAGGATATGTCGGTGATTTTAATGCCTAGTAATTATGAAATATTCTAACATAATCTAAACTTTGAGTAGGTCATAAAACTAAAGAGAATCAACGTGTCCAGAAACATCAGCTTATTATCCGGCAAGCATAAAGGTAGCCTACTCAACAAACTTGTTGAAGCAGCCGAATCAGACCAAGATCTAGCCGAGCAATACAATCTAGGCGCCTCGACCATTCCTGGCACCCGTAGTTTTTACGATTTTCTAAAAACCCATCAACCAGAAGCTTTCGTTTGCAGCGGAAGCGCCTGCCTGTGTAAAGGTGGCCAAGAGAATGTTAAAAGCCAACTCAAAAAATATTTTAAAGATGTAGGCGAAATGAAATGTCTAGGTCGCTGTTATGAGAATAAAGCTTTTCATCTTCTGCACAAAAATTGGCCAAGATTCACTGGGTCATAATTATTCCGGCGAGGATATTGAACAACTAGACTCGATCGTTGATGAGTTAAAAACATCGATTGAAGTAACATCAACTCAAGTAACAGCGCGGCATTATAAACAGCAATCATTTGCCACAGAATCCTATTTAATTGAAAACCAGCTTATGCCCGACATTTCAAGTTTTCAGGTGGCTACTAAAAAATTATTTAATTCATCCAGCAGTCAGCAGCTTGAGAACTTACTGTCATCTGGATTGCGCGGTCGCGGTGGAGCTGGCTTTCCTACCGCCATCAAATGGAGATCTTGCGCTGAACAATCTGAGCCTCAAAAATACATTATTTGTAATGCAGACGAAGGCGATCCAGGGGCTTTTTCCGACCGTTATTTAATGGAGGAACAGCCGCTTAAGCTCATTTTTGGCATGTTATTTTGTGCAAAAATAGTCGCTTCCGATAGCGGATTTATTTATATTCGAGGTGAATACCCTGAGTCCATTAGAATTATCAAAGATGCAATTCAGGCACTTGAAGAGAACAACCTGTTAGGTCAGAATATCTTGGGTTCAGCATTTAGTTTTGAACTGCAAGTGGTGGTTGGGCAAGGCGCATACATTTGTGGCGAAGAAACCGCATTAATTGCTTCCATCGAAGGTCGTCGAGCCGAAGTTGATGTCAGACCGCCTTTTCCAACCCAACAAGGATTATACAAAAAACCAACCATCGTCAATAATGTTGAAACTTTAGCTGCAGCATGTGCCATCTTTCTAATGAGCGGTGAAAAATATGCAACCATCGGAAATAGTAAGTCAACCGGAACTAAATTAATTTGTTTGGATGGTTTATTTAATAATCCCGGCCTGTATGAAGTCGACATGTCTACTCCCTTAGCATTCATCATCGATAAAATAGGCGGTGGGTTTTCGACTGAAATAAAAGCGGTTCAAATTGGTGGCCCATTAGGTGGAGTGGTGCCGGTCGCTATTTTGAGAGACCTATTGTTGGATTATGAAAGTTTTAGTGATGCTGGATTTCTATTGGGTCATGCCAGCTTTGTTTGTATACCAAAAAAATTCTCTTCATTAGACTACGCTCGACACCTATTCGAATTTGTTGCAGATGAGTCGTGTGGCAAGTGTTTTCCCTGCCGAATTGGTTCCGTTCGCGGCTCTGAAATGCTGATCAATAAAAATTATAATCCAGAGTTATTAGATGACCTATTAGACACTATGCAGCATGGGTCTCTCTGTGCTTTGGGAGGCGGCCTTCCACTAGCAATCAAGAATTTAATTCAATATTTTCCAGATGAGTTTGCCGGCGCTAGGTCTGAAAATATTTCGCTAAAGGTACTTTAATATGCTAGATAAAACAAAACAGGTTTTTATTGACGGCGTCGCCTACCCACTGACTAGCGATACAAGTATTTTGAAATTTATCAAACAAAATATAGGTCAAAAAGTTGTTCCTACACTGTGTGCAGAACCCCGAGTCAAAGCCTATGGAGCTTGCCGAGTATGTGCCGTTGATGTAAAACTCTCCGAACAGGGTCCATCAAAAGCAATGGCGTCTTGTCACACGCCTATTGCAGCGGGAATGCATATTTCCACCAATTCAAAACCGATTCAAAAATTAAGAAAAAATATAATTGAACTGGTACTAACCGACCATCCTTTAGATTGTTTAACCTGTGAAGCGAATGGTGCCTGTGAGCTACAAGATGTTGCTGCAGCGGTTGGCATTAGACAGGTTAGATATCAAAAAGGCAAAAATCATCTGGATAGAAAAAAAGACACCACTCATCCCTATATGAGAATGGATTTGTCCAAATGTATCAATTGTTCACGCTGCGTAAGGGCCTGTGATGAAATACAGGGCAACTTTACCTTAACCATGATAGGACGTGGCTTTGATGCAAAAATTGCCGTCGATGATGATGGTAGCTTTGGCGATTCATCCTGCGTGTCTTGCGGCGCTTGTGCTCAGATTTGCCCGACCTCCGCTATCTCAGATGTTTTCCAAGCGAAATCGATTGAAGCCGAAAAGAAAGTAAGAACCATCTGCTCCTACTGCGGTGTTGGTTGCAATCTAGAGGTTGCGGTAAAAGATAATCAAGTGCTTTCGATTCAAGCGCCAGAGGATGCAAAAGTCAATGCTGGGCATACCTGTTTAAAAGGTCGCTACGCGTTTAAATTTTATAATCATCCTGATCGATTAACATCACCTTTAATTAGAAAGAAGGGACAGTTAGTGGCTTGCGATTGGGATGAAGCTTTTGATTTTATTGCGAATAAAATTTCAAATATTAAACTCAAACATGGCGCTGATGCCATTGCTGGCATTTCGTCTGCCCGATGTACTAATGAAGAGAACTATTTATTTCAAAAAATGATCCGTGCCGCGGTTGGGACTAATAATATTGACTGTTGTGCTAGAGTCTGTCATTCACCAACCGCGTACGGCATGCAACAAAGTTTTGGAACGGGCGCGGCAACTAATTCTATTGAAGATTTACTATTTACTAATGCCATTTTGTTAATAGGCGCCAATCCAACCGCCGCCCATCCTGTGACTGGCGCTAAGATTCGGCAAGCGGCACTCTCTGGTAAAACGCTGATTGTACTTGACCCGGTAGAAACCGAGTTAGCCAAATTAGCTGACTATCATTTAGCACTAAAACCAGGCACAAATTTAGCTGTTTTAAATATGATGCAATATTTCATTGTGCAAGCGGGTTTAGTCGACAAAACATTGTTGAACAACGCTGTGAGGACTTTGATTTATTTTTAGAAAAAATTAATCAGCTTGATATCAATCAAATGGCTAAAGTTTCCGGTTTAGATAGAGAATTAGTTAAAAATGCCGCGCTCGCATATGCTTCTGCCAATAACGCCATGTCATTTCATGGTCTAGGGGTTACCGAGCATTCTCAGGGTAGCAAAACGGTCATGCAGATAGCGAACATCGCCATGCTGACCGGTAATATTGGTCGTATTGGTGTTGGGGTTAATCCGCTTAGGGGACAAAACAATGTCCAAGGTGCGGCTGATATGGGATGTCAACCTCATCAAGGCGCGGGTTATCTAGCCATGGATAACGATGAAAATCAGGCCTATTATTCAGCTAAATATAAAACGCCCTCTCCGATCACAACCGGCAAAAAAATACCCGAAATGTTCGATGCCGCAGTGGCGGGCGAATTAAAAGCGCTATGGATTTTAGGCGAAGATGTGGTACAAACCGATCCGAATACCCATCATGTTATAAAAAGCTTAGACAATCTAGATTTACTGGTTGTGCAAGAAATATTCTTTTCCGAAACGGCTAAAATGGCGGATGTAGTATTACCCGGATCATCCTTTTTAGAAAAGTCAGGTACTTTTACCAATGGCGAAAGAAGAATCCAAAAAGTCAACGCGGCCGTAAAACCTTTAAAGGGATGCAAAACTGACGGCCAAATTATTGTCGAAATGATGCGTAAATTAGGCTATCAACAAAATGACTATGATGCCGCCGAAGTGCTACAAGAAGTTGCTGATGTAGTTCCATTTTTTAAGGGTGTCACTTGGGAAAATTTGGGCACTCAAGGATTACAATGGCCGGTTAAAGAAAATGGTCAAGAAACCAAAATTCTACATCAAGATGGATTCACTCGCGGTAAAGGAAAATTCCATTATTTTGATTTTGTAGAATCTAAAGAAATTGAAAAACACCAACATAAATATCCCTTTATTTTAACCACGGGAAGAGAATTGCAGCACTACAATGCGGCAACAATGACAAGGCGTACTGCTAATAGTGAACTACTAAAATCAGATGTCATTATGATCAACCCGAAAGATGCCAAGGCTAAAAATCTTAATCAAGGAGAATATGCAAAAATCACTTCAGACAGAGGGGAAGTGACTTTAGCCATTGAATTAACCAAAAAAGTGAAACCGGGCGTTTTGAGAACCACCTTTCATTTCCCAGAAGCACTGGTCAATATGGTCACCAGTGCCGAAACGGATGCGGAAACACTCTGTCCAGAGTATAAGCTTGTGGCAGTGGATATTGAAAAAGTCGGGGCTTAAAATTCGGCAATCCCATTGATCCGACACGCTTGTTGATAGGTATTTTCTAGTAAACAAGCAATGGTCATGGGACCGACACCTCCGGGTACCGGCGTTATAGCAGCTGCAACTTTTGATGCCGATGCAAATTCAACATCACCAACTAGCTTGGTTCCACCGCCCTCTTTATCGATTCGATTAATACCCACATCAATTACCGTTGCACCCGGTTTAATCCAATCACCTTTTATCATTTCGGGTCGCCCTACCGCAGCAACTAATATATCCGCCTGTCGACATTCTTGTTCAAGATTCTTGGTCCGTGAGTGTGTGATTGTAACAGTACAGCTTTCTTTAACTAAAAGTGCCGCCATGGGTTTTCCAACAATATTTGAGCGTCCAACCACAACCGCTTTTTTACCGCTAAGCGATCCCATTTGATCCTTTAGCATCATCATACAACCTAAGGGGGTACACGGAATAATGGCTTTTTTGGAGCCAGTCGAAAGCAGTCCAATATTGGTTAAATGAAATCCGTCAACATCTTTCTTTACTTGGATGGAATTGATAATCAAGGCTTCATCAATATGATCAGGTAAAGGTAGTTGAACCAAAATACCATGAATAGATTGATCCTGATTCAAATCCTCTATGAGAGCAACAAGCGTTGCTTCATCGGTATCCTTTGGCAGAAGATGTTCAACTGATTTCATGCCTACTTCCAGGGTTTGTTTAGCTTTATTTCTCACATAGACCTGACTAGCCGGATCTTCTCCTACTAGAATAACCGCTAATCCGGGAATAACCGAGTGTTTTTGCCTAAGTTTAGTAACCCTAGCTTTAATCGAATCGCGCTGAATCTGAGAATAGTCTAAGCCGCTTATTATGGTTGCCAATGTTATTTTCCTCTTAATCATCTAAAAACAAGCATTATACTCGCTGGGTTGCTTATATTATTCTACAAAAACGACAAACACCATTCTTTTTAAAAATCATATTCACAGAGCTCGAACAAACTAATTCCAATCTGTTACAATGAACAATACCCTTGTTTGAATTCGTTTAATCATTAGCTTTTGGAAATATCGTGCAACAATTAACTCAGAAACTTACCGAAATTGTCGGCGAGGATTACTTATTAACAGACCAATCTTCGCTTAATCAATATGGTCAAGACTGGAGTAAGCTGTATACCCCTAAGCCATCTTTAATATTGCGACCGGCCAATACAGAGCAAGTGTCTAAGATTATGCAGCTCGCCGAACAACATGCAATCGCTGTTGTCCCTTCCGGTGGGCGAACCGGTTTAAGCGGCGGTGCAGTCGCTACAAAAGGTGAATGGGTCATTTCTCTGGAAAGACTCAATAGGATTAGCCAGTTTAATCCAATTGATAAGACGGTAAACTGCGGCGCAGGCGTCATTACCCAGCAACTACAAGAGTTTGCAAAATCCCATGACATGTATTACCCGGTTGATTTTGCTTCCGCTGGGTCCAGCCAAATTGGCGGTAATATAGCAACTAATGCCGGTGGAATTAAGGTTCTAAAATACGGCCTTACCAGAGATTGGGTGAACGCTATCACGCTAGTAATGGCGGATGGAGAAGTAATAAAACTTAATAACGGCTTAATCAAAAATGCCACAGGTTACGATTTGCGTCATCTCATCATTGGTAGCGAAGGTACGCTCGGTATCGTTACAGAAGCAGAGATGCAGTTAACCAGCGCCCCCATTGAACCTACGGTTATTTTGTTAGCGGTAGATAGCTTGCAACAAATTTCCCATCTACTTGTCCACTTCCAAAAAGAGTTAGATCTTTTGGCCTTTGAGTTTTTCTCCCAAGCAGCTCTGGACAAGGTGGTTGCTCATCGAGGGTTAACGCCCCCGTTTAATGATCCATCTAATTTTTATGTGCTGCTTGAATTTGATGCCATTAGCGAAACCAGTTTAGAGCAGGCATTAAATGCTTTTGAAAAAGCAGCAGAAAATGAATGGCTAATTGATGGTGTGATCAGCCAAAGCCGGCAGCAAGCACAAGAATTATGGCAATTTCGAGAGGGAATATCCGAGTCCATTGCACACTACCCACCTTACAAAAATGATATAGCGGTTAAGCCATCTCAAGTGGGTGAGTTTTTACAGAAAGTCGATGATTTTGTGAATCAGCAATATCCTGATTTTGAAACGATTTGGTTTGGTCACATAGGTGATGGGAACCTCCACCTCAATATTTTAAAACCAGAAGCAATGGATTTAGAACAATTTAAATTACAGTGCCTGCAAGCAAATCCAGCGATATTTAAAATTTTACAAACCTTTAATGGCAGCATTTCAGCCGAACATGGTGTGGGTCTAGTGAAAAAAGACTATTTAAGCTATAGTCGAAGCCCTCAGGAAATACAGCTTATGCAATCCATTAAGCGGATTTTCGATCCTAAAAACATTCTAAACCCTGGAAAGCTATTTAAATGATCGCCCTTTACGCTAGCATATTTGCATTAGGCGTCGGCCCTCTCATATACCAATCTTTTGGCCCGATGAAACGAACTGATAGCTTCGCAAGTGGCTTTATTTTGGTTGTTATTTCCAGCACCCTATTGTTTGAGGTTCTCCCCCACACGTTCGATAATATTGGCTATCTAGCCTTTGTACTGGCTATTTTAGGGTTTATCGGACCTACTTTAATTGAAAAATTATTTATAAAATCCGCAGACAAAACTCATTTATTAACAATTTCATTGGGAATATTAGGCTTACTACTTCATGCCAGCATTGATGGTGCCGCAATTCAGGCTAGTTCTGAAACAACACAATCAGAAAGCTTAACGCTCGCCATCGTTTTACATCGTCTACCGGTCGGACTAACTATCTGGTGGTTACTTAATCCTTTGATTGGACAAAGGTGGGCACTTTTGACGCTTTTATTTATGGCACTAGCGACTTCGGGCGGGTATTTTCTCCAGTATGCTGATTGAGTCGCTTCATTCAAGCCAAGGTTTCATGTCACTCCAAGCTTTTATTGCAGGATCCCTAATGCATGTAATTTTACATAAACCACACGATGATGGCTGCCTTCATACCAGCCATTCACACTCTCATACGCATCAAACAAACATTAAAAAAACTATTTTATTATTCAACTTATGGGAGTGGATTGGTGCTGCATCAGGGCTTTTGATCGTTAGCCTTATCCACCTATTTTTAGACTAAAGCTAAATCCTATTACTTCTAGTCAATTTTTGGCACAAATTCTGCACTTCAGTCGCTATACTTGTTAATAAATTCCATAGTCACTGAAAGCGAGTAGACTAAACCATACCCGATCAGCCAAACCTGTAGGTAAATTAAAGATGACTTTTAGAAAAATAACCTTCACTTTCATCGCTCTGCTGCTAAGTATGCTTTTCGTTCTACAGCTATTATTGATACAAAATTTGACTAAAGACGTTAGAAGTAAAATCGCAGAAGCTGCTTTCTTAGTAAGTCGCTCCACAGTAGAAACACTATTATTTAGACCTCAGAAAAATTATAAAAGAATAGCGATTTCAAAGTCGCTCTCCGCCACAGAAAATATCGAATTAGTATCCAGTATTAATCTCATGAGTAAAGAGGTTAACATAAGCTTAAAGGATGGGCAGTTAGATAAGTTTTTAACGATTGAGTCGTCTGGGTCCAATTATAAAATACCTATCCCTCGTACGCCTATTGAAAAATCTCTTGAAAATTTATCTAATAAAACTTTGGTTATCGGATTAATTTTTTTAGCTTTAGGACTCGCTGCGTCCGGTTCTTTTGCTCGACGTTTATCCAAGCCACTTAAAGACTTGCAACTGGCATCACTTAAAGTTGGCCAGGGCCAATTTGGGTTTCAAGTTATTCAACAGCAGGGCTTAAAAAGCACTGAACTCAATAATACGATTGAGGCATTTAACCAAATGTCCCTAAAAATAGAACAGCTTCAACAGGAAAATCAAAGGTTGCAACAACAGACACAATTAAACGAATTAACAGAGATAACGCGCGGCCTAGCTCATACCATACGCAATCCGCTTAATACCCTTAATCTAGCGATTGATCAGTTATCCAATGATAATCCTTCTGATACGCGAAACGAACTTAGTAAGATTTCTAAATTTCAAGTACAGAGGATAGATCGCTGGGTAAAATCCTTAATGGATTTACTCGGAAATGACACTAATCTATTCGAAAATATCAATTTAATTGAATTAATTAAATATTGCAAGGAAGAACTAACTAATAATTCCCAGCGCGAAATACCAATGATACTTGAAGTCGATAAACATCAAGCTAAAGAGTTTAAAATCAATGCCATTAGAGCGGAATTAAAGGGGGTTATATTAGGCCTTTTAAGCAATGCAGTGGAATCGACTCAAGCATATCTAAAAGAGAATTCAAATACTTGTTATAAGGTCGTCATCCATCTTAGTAAAAAGAATGGATACTTTGCTATTGAGATTAAAGATCAAGGTAAAGGTTTTTGCTCTGAAGTTGAAGGAAAGCTATTTAATCCTCACAATACCAATAAAACTTACGGAGCCGGTATGGGTTTGTATTTAGCGCACAGAATTATCACTATTAAATATGCTGGAGATTTACGTCTAGTAAGCAATTCAACCGACAAAATCGACCATGGCGCGGTTATTTTACTAACACTTAAAGATAGAGTCGCACAAAATGTCTGAAACTATACTACTTGTAGAAGATGAGAAAGATCAAAGACTTATAATAGAGTCCATCTTATCTCAGGCGGGCTATCGAGTCACTTCTGTAGCGTCCGCGGAAGAAGCCATAAAATGCATCCATCGAGCTAAGTTTGACATAGTCTTATCCGATTGGAAATTACCTGAAATGAATGGTGAACAATTGTTAAATGAAATAATTGATATGGATAAAGATATCGGATTTATTCTTATAACCGCTCACAGTGATCCGTCACATGCCATAAAGTTAATGCGAGCGGGAGCCGATGATTACTTACCAAAACCATTCGATCAGCAATCGCTTCTTTTTACAGTTAATAAGCTAGTACACTTACGAAAACTTAATGCTAGAAATATTGAATTGGAGAAACAGAATAGCCATCGACAGCGGCTAGCTGAAATGATAGGCCAATCAGAAGTAATGAACCGACTTTTTACTCGTATAATAAAAGCAGCACCAAGTGACGCAAATTTATTAATTAGTGGTGAAAGTGGGACAGGTAAAGAATTAGCAGCAAGAGCAATTTATCAGTTATCTAATCGTAAACAACAAATATTTATGCCCGTTAACTGTGCAGCAATTCCCGAGAATCTAGCTGAGTCAGAATTATTTGGGGCTGAAAAAGGTTCTTTCACTGGAGCCAGTCAACGCAGAATAGGTAAACTAGAAGCCTCTCACCAAGGCACTATTTTTCTTGATGAAATTGGTGAACTGCCTTTACTCTTACAATCAAAATTATTACGTTTTTTACAAGAAGGAACTATCTCGCGAATTGGTTCAAATAAAGAAATCAAATTAGATGTTAGAGTAATAGCGGCAACCAATAGAGATTTGAGCGAAGAAATAAAACATGGCAATTTTAGAGAAGACCTTTATTATAGACTAAATGTAATTCCGGTCAAAATCCCTCCTCTTCGACAACGCAATGAAGATATTCCATTACTAATAAATCAATTTTTAGAAGAATTTTCTGATAACACGGGTAAAGGCAAAATAGAAATAGACAAGGCCGCTTTAAAACTACTAATAGAATACCCCTGACCTGGAAATGTACGTCAACTTCGTAATTCTATTGAAAGACTAGTTTTGCTATCCTCATCAAATAGAATTACCAAAGAAGACACCTTGGACCTAGAACTTTCGACCGACAATAACCCCAGTCTTTTTAAATTGCCTGAACAAGGACTAAACTGGGAAGATCATGAAAAAGATTGCCTGTTACAAGCTCTAGAATATACCAATAACAATAAAAGTCAGGCGGCTAAAATGCTTAACCTTAGCTATAAAGCATTTCTATATCGATTGGAAAAATTTAGTGTTTAGCTAACCGCTAAATCATTTTATTCCAACTAAAGCTAAGCTATAAATTATGAGAATTTCCGGAATGGCGAGCAAACGTCTTCCTTTTAAACTATAGGATTTTTTATCCCTATATAGAGAGCAATATCCTCAAATGGGGATTTATTTAATCTATTTACTATTGCGTAGAGCCATTTAATAATATGTTTTAGCTGGCATGAAAATTGTATAACATAGACTGTAGAACTTAAATTAGAACTCTCTGAAACTTACTTAATAAAGGAATTAAATATGAAACAGATAAAATCAACTTTGTTTGGTAATCACTGCAGGGCTGTTATCTTTCTTGATTATCTCACTCAGTCTACAAGCCGCTGAAGAAAAAAAAATCAGTATACAAATTCAACAACAGAACGACCAAGATGCTAAGGTTGAGCTTTCTATTAACGACCTTACCGAAAATTTCACTTTATCAAAAATGGAAATCGGAGAGACACAGACGCTAGTTACCGATTCTGGTTCAACCGTTATAGTGAGTAAAAATAAAGATGGAATAATCCTTGAAATTGCTGGCAATGAAATAAAATTACCTAATATAGGAAATGAAATGAGTGCACATATCATTAAAGCAGGCATGCCACT
The DNA here is from genome assembly GCA_030949565.1 of Enterobacterales bacterium. Classification (GTDB taxonomy): domain Bacteria; phylum Pseudomonadota; class Gammaproteobacteria; order Enterobacterales; family Kangiellaceae. The sequence continues at coordinate 10,279 of JAUZSK010000090.1, read as the reverse complement.
TCACACCGACAATTTTGATGGGATACAGGTTTTTGGTGATTTAACGGAGGAACAGATCAGTATAATCAAACAAGCGTTCACCGATGCTGGCGTGGAAAAGGAAGTTAAGTTTAGTAAAGGATTAGAAATGGCATTTTTTAGCATTGATGATGGCGAAGGGCAAAACATTGACCTACAACTTGGCGATTCAGATGGTGAAAACCATTGGGTTTCAGATAATGGCAAAGAAGTAAAACTTATAAAAATGGGCGATAGTAAAATGCATATTAATAGCAAAATAATCGTCATTAAAACTGAAGAAGATAATTAATCCCCTCCTGCTTTAAGGAGCACTATTTAACTGACTAGCAAGCAAATCAGTGCTAGTCAGTTATAGGTTATTAGTTAACCTCAACTCGGGATAAGGGAAGCCGAAAAAGCTCATAAAATTCACTTGATCGTGCCGTTATATACCGCAGTAGTATTGCGCCTTAGCTCATTATTTGCCCAGCGGTTGTTGTTTTGTGGTTATCAAGGCGAGTTTTTGCAGTAATAGTGAGCTATTGCAAAAGAACTTAACGCTGAGAACCGCAAAACAACGGCGATTGGCGGTTTTTTTATCCCGAATTGAGGTTAATTAATACCTTCTGCTGAGGCACCCGGTCTACGCGGGTCTGCGAAACCGTAAAACATGCCATCTTTATACTCTACAGTATGTAAACTACCCCAAGGTTTATAAATTTTAATATTATGGCCTTTTTCCCTTAAAATATCGACAGTATCTATGGGAAAGCCTTTCTCCACCATTAGTATTTCTGGATACCATTGATGATGAATTCTGGGAGTCATCGTTGCGCTAGCGATATTCATTCCATAGACCATTTTATTAATCAAGAAATTAAATACTATAGTAATAATTCGACTGCCTCCAGGGCTACCCGTCGCCAGCCAAGGCTGTCCATTTTTTAATACCAAAACTGGTGACATAGAACTTAGTGGTCTTTTCTCTGGTTGTATTGAATTAGCCTCACCTCCCAATAGACCATAACCATTTGGCACACCCGGTTTAGCGGAAAAATCATCCATTTCATTGTTCAAAATAATACCGGTATTAGGTACAGTAATGCCAGAGCCGAAACTAAAGTTTAAAGTAAAAGTATTGGAGACCATATTGCCATTTTTATCAATAATTGAGAAATGAGTGGTTTGAGGGCTTTCATGGGACATATACATACCGGGCGAAACCTCGCTTGACTTCAATACTTTTTTGTACGAAATATGTGTTGCAATTTTTTAGCGTAATCCGTAGAAATTAGCTTTTCAACGGGTATCGAAACAAAGTCAGGATCGCCCAAATATTTACTACGGTCTGCATAGGCAAATTTCATCGCTTCTGCCATCATATGAGTTTCATAGGCGGTATTAGGCCCCGATTTACTTATAGGGAAATTCTGAACAATATTCAGTAATTGCACTAAATGTATGCCGCCTGAGCTCGGTGGTGGCATTGAGAATATTTCTGAATCTCCAAACTTAGCGGATAAGGGCTTACGCCAAATGGCTCTATAGGATGCTAAATCATCAAGTGTCATCAACCCATGTTCAGACTGAATAAAGTCAACTATTTGTTTAGCAGTTTTACCTTGGTAAAATGAGCGACCATTAGTATGCACTATTTGGGTCAAAACTTTAGCTAAATTAGTCTGTTTTATTTTGTCTTTTATTTGCCAATCGCTAGCATCAGCTTTATAGTAATTCTTTAAAGTTTCTTTTGAACGCGACATGAATTTCTTTTTGCGATTTAACGATTCCATCAAGGCGAAAGTCATAGGTAAACTTTTAGCTAGGTTTATGGCTGGGCTAATAACTTCCTCCAAAGACAAACTACCATACTTTTTATGTGCTGCCAGTAAGCCAGCAACAGTACCGGGAACACCGGCTGACAACACAGAAAACCGAGCCTTTTGATTATCAACGTCTAAAGATGCATCTAAAAACATATCCCGATAAGCGGCCTTAGGCGCCTTCTCTCGGTAGTCTAGAGCGCTGACATCACCACTCTTACGATTATAAATCATCATAAAGCCACCACCACCGAGATTTCCGGCTCTCGGCAAGGTAACGGCTAAAGCAAAACCGACTGCTACCGCTGCGTCAACCGCATTGCCGCCTTTATTGAGAATATCAACACCCACCTGCGTTGCTCTTGCCTCCTGCGTCGAAACCATTCCGTTGGTTGCAATTACAGGTAAATTTCTAGCGTCAAAATTAAGTAACGCCTTATTTTCTTGGCCAGTTACACTACTGGCCAATAACAAAAAAACTAGACTAAAACTTGTAATACTAACTACACTCAACCTTTTTAGAAATATCACTATCTCTATATACTTCTTACTACTCATTGTAATACCTTTTTATTGATTGTTTAAATGCTATTTAATTTAATTCTAAAACTACTTACTTTACCTTTATTAGTGTTAATACATCGGCTCATTTTCATTTATCGATTACTTTTTATGGCGCCAAAATATGATATTTAACCTTGCCGGCTTGAATATATTGACTAATATTCTCGCTTTTGAGATCAAAAAGAAAATCAACAGATTGTTCTGCGCCAACAATTTCAATTACTTTACCAGATACAGGGTCGTTATTTAGCAGGTGTGCCTGCAGTAATAGATCGATTAATAAAGATAGGTTTCGGGTACTATTTATTTCCGTATTTTGCAAACTAAAGATGCTTAATGCTACTTTGGTTGATTCGGAAATTCCGTTCGCAACATCAAAATAACTCCCTAGAATTTGCTCTCTCAGGTTAAGCAATTTATTTTTAAACTTAATGTTATCCTTTTCTTTGGATAAAATAAGAAGCTCACCATTTTGAACCGTAAAAACTTGACTGCCTGAATCGATTTTTTGTTTAATTAATTCTGAGAGCTTAGACATAAACTCAGTGACAATCAGCAACCCATGTTGTTGATGGATTCTCGTGTAATCGTTCAGTTCAATAATGGCTAATGAGAAATAATCCTTTTTATTGTCAACATCATTGCTATCGGCTTGACTCAATATCTTTTCGTTGATTACTTTGTAAAGGTAGTTTACTCGGTAAAAACCAGTGGTTATATCCTTGTACCTTTGAGAGTCGAGCCGTTTTCCTGCGAGGTCTAGCTTTTGATGTAAACTGCTTAATCGTTTTTCTCTTTCACCCAGCTCATGCAACATCAATTCATTATCGATTTTTATTTCCTTTAATCGCAATTCATTTAAATTGGATTTGTTTTCTACTAGCTGTAATCGTTTTCTATGGTAACGAGACAATAGAAAAGAACTTATTAAATAGAACATTACTATAATAAAAGCAATTAAATAAATACCTTGTCGGCTATTCCAAAAGTCTGTTTCAACTCGTAGATACAAACGCTTGATTCCACCTTGCCAACCTTGGTCGGAACTGCGAGACTGAATTTCTAAGGTATAGTTACCTTGTGGTAAACTAGCTATCACTATGCTTCTTCTCGTTTCTAGGTAGTTCCATTTACCATCTAGCCCTAAAATTCTATAACGATAACGCTGTGTATTAATTTTACTAAAACTAATGTTCGCCACGCTAATATCAATTGCAGTTTCATCTTTTCTTTGAAATAGCTCTGGTTTATCACTATGATTTAATTGATAGGTATCAATGCTTCTTTCTCCAATAATTACTTTAGAGAACACAATGTTCTTTCGAACATCTTTCTTGACCGTTGCTTTGGGGTTTATGCTTGTAATCCCATTAATACTACCGAAATAAAGGCGACCATTTTCATCGCTGTAATACGCGCCAAGATTAAACTCATCACTGGATAATCCGTCATTACTTCGATAGGACTCTATTTCATTAGGATTTTCAGAATACTTTACAACTCCTAGATTAGTACTTAACCAAATTTTGTGGTTTTTATCTTCGAGTATGCCATAAATTCCATCATTGGGTAATCCGTTGTAACGGGTTATCCTCTCAAAATATACCTGATTTTTTTTATCGCTATTGACCACTACGCGATTTAGACCATTAGCGGTACCAACCCATATTCCGCCGGCGGTATCAACAAATAATACTTGTACTGCGGTGTTAGTTAGACTTTTAAGATTGTCTTTGTCATGCTTGAAATGAGACCAATGATTTGATTTTACATCATAAAAAAATCAATCCACCATTACCCCCCAACCAAAAAGTTGCCATTTTGATCTTGAACAATAGAGCCTATCGCTTTAATATAACTCGTGTAGGATTTTGGTAAACTAGAAGTCAAATCAGTGATTGAAACCATTAATTGATTATCAACCATAGTCACGCTATCGCATCTAAAGAAACCATATTCTGAAACTATCCAAATACCTCCTAAATTGTCTTCAAATATACGATTAACACCCTCCATATTCTGTTTAACATCACCGTCAACGATAAATTGGGTCATATATTTTTTCTTTGATTTGACATCAATAATATTAAGTTCATCTAAGGATGCTTGCCAAAGTCTGTCATGGTGATCGATCATTAGGTTCCATGCAAATTTATCATATTCAATATTTTGATCCGTTAAAGGACGGCTTATTTTTCCAGTCATTAAATCGTAGTGTATTAACCCGCCGCCATAACTTGCTAACCAAAGAGCTTCGTATTGATCTTTAACAATACCGTGTATTGCTGTATTATTACCTAAATTGATAACATCACTTTTTGTCAACAAATGTTCAAATTGGTGTTGATTAGGATCTAATATATTTACGCCTCCGACATAAGTTCCTAACCAAACTAGGTTTTCCTTATCGATATACAAGGAGATAATATCGTTAACAGATAAACCATTGTCCGAAAATGGTTGCTGTTTATAGTGTTTGAATTTTTCCTTATCCTTGTCATAGAGATTGACTCCTTCAGTAGTGGCAATCCAAAGAAGTGAATTTTTATCAAGCACAAAATCTTGAATGTAATTATCGCTTATCGAGCCTAGCACTTCGCTATCATGATAGTAACTTTTCAATCTATAAGTATCCAAATCTAAACTAAATAAACCATATTTACTGCCAACCCAAAGGGTGCTTTCTTGAATTATCAGAACCGTTAAATCTTTATTTCTTAACTGTTTCAGACCATCCAGATTACATAAGTTTATACTTTCTTGAGTTACCAAATTTATTTTATAGAGACACCGTTTAGTGGTTATGTAAATAAATTTCTCTTTTGAACTATATCTACAATAGGAAATCCAAACTTAAACCCCTTGTTACTAACAAAGAGTTTAATATCTCCGGTAGCTCTCTCGATATAAAATAATCCCTTATCGGAAGCAACCCAGATAATTCCATTTTGAGAACGAAATAAATTTCTTATGTTTGTTTTTAATCGCGGGTAATTCTCTGAATAGTTGGTGAAAGATTCCGTTTTAGGATCAAATAGACTGAGCCCTGAAACCGTTCCCACCCAAATTCCTTTTTCTGGATCTTCTAGAAGGCTGATTACAGAATTTTCATGCAATGAATTAGCATTTCGTAAATCGTTTCTGTATATTTTAAATTCATAACTATCGAAACGGTTTAGACCATCCTCCGTCCCAAGCCAAATATAACCATCTTGATCTTGAATAATAGTTTGCACAGTACTTTGTGACAAACCTTCCTTTAATGACAGCCTTTGAACTTTGAAGGTTTTTTTATAACGGTAATCGAATTCATTTGCAATGACCAAACTAGAACCAACAATGCACAGTAATACCCACCAAACTAGAGTGAAGCAATAGTTTTTTAAATGCGTATATATTGGCAAGCGGATTTTGTTCCTTGTTGTAAAGCGATTAACAAACCTTATTTATTCTTTTTAAAAACTATCTTACTGAATTTTTCTGGTTTAATGCCTCTCTTATCGGCATAAAACTCGGCTATCTGTCCTAAATCCTTTTCTTTGTCTCCAGATAAATGAAACAAAGGTCCCCAACCCAGAGAGTGTGTGTCAATGTCTAAAAATGCTGTTTGAACTGGAACTTTTGCTTTGATTGCAATATGGTAAAACCCACTTTTCCAATGATCTAAGTAACTACGTGTCCCTTCAGGGGATAAGCCAAAAACCATCTGTTGACGACGCTCAAATTCATCGACAATTTGATCGACGACCTTGTGAGAACTACTTCTATTTACCGGCAAACCGCCTAGCTTTTTCAACACCCATCCAATAGGTCCGATAAAAATAGTATGTTTTCCAATAAAAACCACATCCAATCTATAGTGCATTTTTACTAATATGAAAATAAAAAAATCCCAGTTTGAAGTGTGAGGAGCAATTATAATGACATATTTATTAAGTTTAGGTAGTTCTCCAATTAGCTTCCAGCCGAAAAAATTTAAAATCCAAAGGGCTGCTTTTGATAGCATTTAGATATCCCCAACATTATGTAGTTCAATATTGGTATCATCATCATGATGGCTATCATTTAGATCCGATTCCTTAAGTTCTGACTCACTGAGTTCAGCGTTCTCTACAAAATCACCTTTATCCATCGGCATTTTTGCAACATCATTTCGTTCATCATCTATTTTCTTTAAATAATCGGAATTAATATTGCCAGTAACGTATTGACCATCAAATACAGATGTCTCGAAACGTGTTATTTTAGGATTACCTTCTCGACAGGTATCAATTAAATCATCCAATGTTTGGTAAATTAATTTATCTGCGCCTATCAATTCACCAACCTCTTGTTCTGTTCGATTATGTGCAATAAGTTCTTTAGCCGATGGCATATCGATTCCATAAACATTAGGATACCTTACCGGTGGAGCTGCGGAAGCAAAGTAGACTTTTTTAGCACCGGCATCACGCGCCATTTCGACAATCTGTTGACTCGTCGTGCCGCGAACAATCGAATCATCAACTAACAAAACATTTTTACCTTCAAACTCGATCCCTATGGCGTTTAATTTCTGCCGAACCGATTTTTTTCGGACCTCTTGACCAGGCATAATAAAAGTTCTTCCAATATAGCGATTTTTTACAAACCCATGTCTCAATTTTATTTTTAATTTATGCGCTAACTGCATTGCACTGGTGGTTGAAGTGTCTGGTATCGGGATCACAACATCGATGTCATGTTCGGACCATTCCCGCTCTATTTTATCAGCAAGTTTCTCGCCCATTCTTAAACGAGCACGGTAAACGGAAATGTTGTCCATAAAAGAATCCGGACGAGCTAAATAGACATGCTCAAATATGCAGGGTGCCGCCTGTTCGACTTGAGTAATTTGCTGCATGTAGAGCTCGCCTTGCTGATTAATGTAAATGGCTTCTCCTGGTTTAACATCTCTCACTAGACTAAAGCCTAAAGCATCTAGGGCAACACTTTCAGAGGCAACCATATACTCCTCTTTACCATTAACATTTTTTTTACCAAAAACAACCGGACGAATACCAAAAGAATCTCGAAAACAAATCATTCCGTGACCAGCAATTAAAGCAACAACAGCAAAAGCCCCTTTGCAGCGGCTATATACCGATTTAACTGCGGTAAACACCTGTTCAGGCGTCAACTTTTTGCTCGGTGTCAATTGAAGGGCGTGAGCAAAAACATTAAGTAGTATTTCGGAATCAGAACTGGTGTTTATATGTCGAAGGTCCTTTTCAAATAATTCTTGTTTAAGTTCATCTTTATTAGTTAGGTTCCCATTGTGGGCTAATACCAGACCATAAGGTGAATTTACATAAAGAGGTTGAGCTTCTGCAGAACTTGAGCATCCGGCAGTTGGATAACGTACGTGAGCCACGCCTATGTTGCCTTGGAGTCTACGCATATGTCTAGTATGAAAGACATCTTTTACCAAACCATTGGCCTTGCGTAAAAATAATTTACCATTTTTTTGAGTGACAATACCTGCCGCATCCTGACCACGGTGTTGTAAAACGGTTAGCGCATCATAGAGAGCCTGGTTTACCGCTGACAAACTATATATCCCAACAATTCCGCACATTTTATTACGACCTTTAATTTAAATAATTAAAACTAAGGTGCTAACCTAGCTAGTTTCTTTTAATGGGTAAACGAGAGGTAATATCAGGTACAACCTCGTCCGCACGATCATAAAACCAACTCCCCAGTTGAACCATATGAGGGATTAATTCAGAATTTTTCCACCAGCGGTCTTTTTGAACAGGGGTTAACTCTTTTAGTAGCAGAGTAGCAACCGAGACGATCAAAACCCCACGCAGAGCACCAAAAGCCATACCCATTATCCGGTCCATACCGCTAAGGCCTGCTTTATCAATGAGCCGACTTAAAATATAGTTGATTAATCCACTCACTGTGAGGGTAATGATAAACAAAGCAGCCCAAGAAACGGCATAACGTAAACTAGTGGTTTCAATTTGTGATTCAAGAAGCGAGGAAAATTCTTGATAAAAGCCCTTAGCCACAAAAAAGGCTAAAAACCAGCCTGCAAGTGATAGCGCCTCGCGCACAAATCCGCGCAACAGGCTAATGCCTGCTGAAAGCCCAATAACGATGAGAATAGCCCAATCGATCCATTGCATAAGTAAATTAGTCTTAAGTGTTGGTGTTAGGTGTGGATATTAACAAAGATGACTATCCAAGGTAAACCTTCAATCTTAGTTGCAGAGACATATTCAAAGCATTTACCGAGTATAAAATCGAATTAATGGTAAATGGGATCAAATGCCTTAACAATTGCCATAGTTTGGCTGATTTTAGCTATCTTTGTTAACGTTTTCTTCGCATCTGGTTTTTCAACAAAAGGACCGACATAAACACGATAAAGCTGTTTCCCTTTAACCGATACACTGCGTCGGTAGGCTTTAAAACCTTGTTTTTTCAGTTTTTCGATGAGATTTTTGGCATTAGAAGATTGTCTAAAACTTGCTACCTGAACCACCCAAGCCGCATCTTGGTACACTGGACTTATGGATTGTTGCGCAAGCTTAACCTTATCTTGTTTTATGCCGTTTTGCGGTGGTAACTTGTCAGCTTTCTTATTTGAAGGATTGGCCATTTTTATGGAATTTTCAAGTAATATTTGTTCAGCTGCATCGTCTCGAGCGATTTGTGATTCTTTTTGTAGCAATTGCTGCTCTATTTCTGTCGGCGGCTTATTCGCTAACTTATTAATAACGACAGTATCCACTTGATATTCTTCTAAAATCGGTGGCATGTCTGGAATTTTACTTTCAAATTCACCATTACTTATCTTTTCTTTTAAAATAGCCGGTAAAAATATAATGGCCAAAGCAATAAGTACTATAGCTCCAATAATGCGCTGCTTTAAACTATTTTCCACCATTTAATCCTAAATAAGAGAGCTAAGATTGCCACTAGTCAACTTTAGATTCATATTGAAGCATAGCTGCCACCGTAATAAAAGAACCAAAGACTATTATTTGTGCATTTTGCCCATTATTGTCGATAATCCTTTGATATGCCTCACCAACACTGGTGGCTGTTTCGGCTTTCCTATTGGATATATTTTTCCAAATACTTAGTAAATATTTGCTTGAAGCCGCGCGTTCATAATCTAAGTCAACAAAAGACCAATGCTCGACTTCTGGTTCCAGTATTTCAAGAATCGATTGAATTGCTTTGTCCTTCATTAGTCCGCAAATAGCATAACGAGGTACATTTTTTGGCAATTTTGACAGGTTAACTGCCAAATTAGTGATGGCTTGTGGGTTATGCGCCACATCAACAATCGTTAAAGGGTTGGTAACAAGTGTTTGAAAACGGCCCTTTAAGCGAAAACTGTTAGTTAAAGCTTCCAAATCAATTAGTAACGGGTCTAGTACAAATAAACGACAGAAAGCGGCTATAGCACAATCAACATTCTGTGCTAGTAGGTTAAAACCTGATAAAAAGCCTGAATAGCCACTAAGTCGATGGATAGCCTCGCAAGAGCTAGTGCAATCATCCAAAACGATTGATTCTAGTCGCTCAACCTCACCTGAAAGTTCCGGACGCGCCTGTAAAATTAGCTGGTGACTTTGACTATCTCCCACCAAATTGATCGAGGATTGGTCAAAAATACCGGACTTCTCATAAGCTATTTGGACCAAATCATTACCGAGCCAATCCTGATGATCTTTTGCAATACTGGTTACAATGCTAACATCAGCTTTCATCATATTGACCGCATCAAGCCGACCACCTAAACCGACCTCCAAAATAATTAAATCTAAGTCAAAGCCTGAAAAAGCCCACAATGCAGCCAAAGTTGTGTATTCAAAAAAGGTTAGCGAAGTATCCTCTCTACCGACTCTATA
>JAUZSK010000089.1 GCA_030949565.1 Enterobacterales bacterium | reverse complement strand
TGCGGCTATTTTGCAAAATAATGGTAAGCTTTTAATTAGCAAAACCAAAACGAAACAAAAAGTGGAGCCTTTCTATTTAGATTTTTCAGAACAATTGAAATTGAAACAGTATATTGAAAAGCCTTATTTATATAGCGACCTAGAAACAAAGTGGCTTTTTGTCGCACCGGTTTATTTTGACGATGATGCCGATGATAATGACACGGTTCAACCTTCTACGCTCAGTGTCGAAAGTCAAATCCTCGGTTACGTTATTCTTGAATACAGTAAGAAAAACCTATCCGAAATAGAGTCTTCTATTTTTTCTTTTAACTTAATGATTGGTGGGATTATTGCTTTTCTACTGGGTTTGCTGATGAATTGGGGGATAAATCGATTGATCGCGCCATTGCAGAAATTAGCCCAAACCATGCGATCGTCCACCGAGGATAATCAATATCCATTAGCGGAGACTGAGGGTACCCTAGAATTTAGTCAAATTGCTGATACTTATAATGAGTTAATGTTAGCACTTGAAACACAAAATATAGAGTTACATAGGCATAGAGACACGCTTGAATCTGAAGTCGAGTTGAGAACTCAAGAGCTTATCGTTGCAAGAGATACCGCATTAACTGCAAGCCGACATAAGTCTGAATTCTTGGCAAATATTAGCCATGAATTACGCACGCCTCTTCAAGCGATCATTGGATACAATGATTTGGTTCGAGAGGAATTAGAAGTTTTAAAAATGGATAATCAGGTGGATGAGCTAAATACAAGTATCCGAAGTGCTCATCATCTACTGGATTTGATTAACAATATTTTAGACATCGCCAAAATTGAGGCTGGCCGCATGGATTTATTTATTAAGCCAGTTGATGTCGCAATGTTGGTTGGTGAAGCGGTGGAAACGATTAATCCGATCGCAATTGCTAATCGAAACAAAGTTGTTATTAAACGAGAACTCAATTGTGGCACGATTAATATTGATCGTCAAAAACTCATGCAAATATTTTTAAACCTACTGAGTAATGCTTGCAAATTTACAAAAGACGGAAAAATTATATTTGAAGTAGGCTGTACTAAGGATAGTTTATATTTTTCTATCTCTGACACCGGAATAGGTATAGCAGAAGAAGAATTAAAGCGAATTTTTGAACAGTTTACTCAAGTTGATGGGCAGCAGAATAGGAATTTTGAAGGTACCGGATTAGGTATGGCCATCACCAAAAGTTTCTGCGAACTAATGGGTGGTGAAATCAATGTGACCAGTGATCTAGGTTTGGGCAGTTGTTTTAGTGTCAAGATCCCAATCAATCATTAGATGCTTGAATGTTAATTAATATAGGTATTTTTTATGAATACAAAAACTAAAAATATTGCACCTCAGTATCAATGGTTGGTAGCACTTGCGCTAGTGTTCTGTTTTTCTACTTCGATCCAAGCCGAGGTGGAAGATAGTCTTGCTGACTTCTATGGCGATGAGGATTTTATTAGTATAGCGACAGGTAGCAAACAATTAATTTACCAAGCGCCGTCCACGGCTAGTGTTATTACAGCTAAAGACATAAAGCAAATGGGCGCAACCGATATCGATGAGGTTTTAGAGAGCGTGCCAGGGCTGCATGTGTCCTTTAGTTCAACTGGTAACCTACCACTTTATATTTTTCGTGGCATTAATGGTAGTTTTAACCCACAAGTCTTAATGCTGATTAATGGTATTGCTATTACTAATCTGTTGGCGGGTGACCGTTCACAAATGTGGGGAGGGGATGCCGGTTCAGGCTATCTCGCGTATTGAAGTGATAAGAGGTCCGGGTTCTGCGATATATGGCGCCGACGCCTTTGCTGGTGTGATTAATATTATTACTAAAACGGCCGATGATATGGGATCTAACTCGGTAGGCTTTCGGTTTGGCACTTTTAATACAAAAGATTTCTGGATTAATTATAGTAATCAAAGTTCAGAATTAAAAACAGCAATAATTTTCGAAAGTCATAATACTGATGGATATGATGCTGTCATTGAGAAGGACCGACAGTCCTTTTTTGACCAGGTATTTGCTACTAGTGCTTCGCTAGCTCCAGGGGAAAATGAATAATCGTCGAGATGGTTATGATATCAGAGTTGATTTGCTCTATAAAAACTGGCGTTTACGTGGCGGCATACAACAGCGTCGAAATTTAGGCTTAGGGGTAGGGCTTGCTCAGGCACTTGACCCTGTAGGATTAGGTAACAGTACACGAGTGAATTCTGATCTTAGCTATCAGTTAAGATCTATCGGTAAAGAACAGGATTGGGATATCGATTTTCAATTGAGTTTTTTTAATTCCAGTGTTGAATCTGAAAATGATTTCAGACTCTTCCCCGCCGGGGCCGATATCGGATTTGGTGCGCCTTTTCCGGATGGCGTGATAGGAACGCCGGAAATTTTTGAAGAGCATTACCGGTTTAATCTGGTGGCAAAATATAAAGGCTTTAACAGACATCAGATGGATTTTGGCAGTGGCTACGCATACCGAGATTTATACAGAATTAAAGAACGTAAAAATTTTTCCATTGGCCCTAATGGACAACTGATACCACCAGGCAGTCCCATTGTAGATGTATCTGATACCCCCTATGTTTTTAACCAGGAGGGTGATCGAACTAGCCGATATCTTTTTATCCAAGACCGTTGGGATATAGCTAATGACTGGCAAGCAACTTCAGGTTTACGTTATGACCATTATTCTGATTTTGGTGGTGTTTTCAATCCAAGGTTTGCATTAGTATGGTCCACCAGTTTAAACTTAACCAGTAAATTTTTATATGGCAAAGCCTTTCGTGCACCTTCCTTCGCTGAAACTAGAAATATTAATAACCCCGTTGCTTTAGGAAATCTAAATCTAAAACCTGAAACCATTGAAACTCTGGAATTTGCGTTAGATTATCGCGTTCATAAGGATCTTCATTTAGGCGGTAACATATTTTGGAGTGACTGGACAAATATTATCAAATTTGTACCCGATGTGGGTGGGGCATCGAATACCGCGCAAAATGTTGGTCAGCAGGAAACCTATGGCGTTGAATTAGAAGTGGATTGGCAAATTATTAAAAACCTATCACTTAAAGGCAACTACGCTAGCCAAAAATCACATGACCAAATAACTGAATTTCGTGCTCCGCTAGTTCCGAATAGTCAGGTCTATCTGCGGCTTGATTGGAAAGTGAAGCAAAATTTATCACTACATTTAACAGCCAATCGGGTTATGGGGCGGGTTAGAAACATCCTCGATTTTAGACCCACTATTAAAGACTATACCCTAGTTGATTTTAACGCAAATTGGCAATTGGACCTAAACAATGTGGAGCTATCTTTGCGTATAAAAAATCTGTTGGATCAAGATGCTAGAGAGCCTACACCATTTGGACAATTTATTGATAATGATTTACCGTTAGCGGGGCGACAGGTTTATTTTCAGATAGGTTATAAGTACTAGAGTTATGGGTTGAGAATCGCTAGCTTATCTATTCACAAGTCGCTGACTAGGAACTAAAGTAGTTGCTAGCAGGAATCAGAATAGTTCGTTAATGGGTTTTGGTCGACTTAAATGGTAGCCTTGCGCATAGGTGACCCCAATTTTTCCAAGAATAACCAAGGTTTCTTCATTTTCTACAAATTCAGCCACTGTTTTTTTATTGAGAGCGGTGGCAACTTCATAAATCGCTTTAACTAAAGCTAAATCTACCGCATTGTTAGCTAAATCAACCACAAATGAGCCATCAATTTTTACTGATTGAGCCGGTAATTGTTTTAAGTAATTAAAGGTACTAAAACCGGTGCCAAAGTCATCGATTGAAAACTCGCAACCTAATGCGCTTAATTGTGAAACGATGGAACGTGTTGAATTGATATTGCTTAAGCTGGCGCTTTCGGTTAGCTCAAAAATAATTCGTTTTGCATCGACTTTATATTGACTTAAAGTATCTTTTATTACTGGTACCAGCCTTGCATCGCTAAAACCCTGAGCGGATAGATTAACTGATATTTTATTAAGGGCGGGGTATAGGCTTAAGTATTCAACCGCCTTTCGTATGACCTGTCTGTCAAGTAGCGCCATATCACCCTCGCGTTCTAGTGCTGGAATAAATTGATTAGGCCCGATGATTTTGCCATTAAGGTTTAGCCGTACTAAAGCTTCATAATAGGCTGTTTTTTTAGTGGCGATTTCTACAATGGGTTGAAAATAAAGCAATAGGTCATCACTTGTAACGGCTTTCTGTATTTTGCTAGACCATTCTAAACTGGCTTGTAATTCCTTGCTTTGGGGGTCATCACTATCATAAATATGTGCTGTATTACGGCCTTGTTTTTTGGCTACATAAAGTGCAATGTCGGCATGTTTTAAACACTCTTGATAGGAACTATGATTGCCGTCAATTTTTGATATGCCAATGGAGCAATTAACTTTAAAAGTTTGGTTTTCAATAGTACATTGATAATCATCTAGCAATTGGCAGATGGCTTCAGCTGTTTTATAGGCACTTTCCTGATCGGTATTAGGCAGAAGTAAAGCAAACTCATCGCCGCCAATACGACATAAAATATCTGAGTCACGCAGCCGTGATTGGATTAAAGATGAAATATTCCTTAAAACCACATCGCCGTGAAAATGACCCAGGGTATCATTAATGACTTTAAAGTGGTCGAGGTCTATGTAGAGCAGTGAATGTGGGCCATTACCACGCTGAGCCGTTGCTGAAAACTGCTTGAGCTCTGTTTCAAAATAATGACGGTTAAATAAACCCGTTAGGCCATCATGCATAGCCAGAAATTCAAGGTCTCTTTGGGCTTTTTTACGAGCAGTCACGTTGTCGATGGTGCCCGAAATGTCAGTTTGTTTTTTATCGGTTGAAAGAGTGACTTCAAACCTTGCCTCGACCCATAACTCTTCCTCAAATCGATTTTTAAGACGAAATTCAAAATGGTGAGATCGAGTACCGCCGGATAGGATAATATTGAGTTCATCGGATATATAATTGCCTGGGATATTACTTCTTTCAACAAACTCGAGCAGTGATTTACGTTGGCATTCATGCACCGTATAACCGGTTAATTTTTCCCAAGCTTTATTGAGAAAAGAAATTTCACCATTTTCTGTTAGACGTATCACCACACTACCTAATTGGTCGAGCAACTGTTGATGGGCGTTGAGGATATTTTTGTATTCAGTTCTACTTTGTTCAAGGGAATGGACTTTCGTCGCAAATTGCTTATTACTGATCATATAGTCATCGCGCCTTGCGGCAGTGCTACAGACTCGGCGTAACTGCTCCGCACGAAATGGTTTGGTGACAAAATCGGCCGCCCCGGCAAGCATTAATTCTTCTGCCAGGTCCATAGTATGGTTAGCAGTCATGATAACAACCGATTGTTCTGGTTTTTCTTTAATAATAATGTCGAGTATTTTGCTACCGCTAACGCTCGGTAGCATCACATCAAGCAGCACCAAATCATACTGTCCTTTGCGCCATAGGTCGATGCCTTGTTGGCCATCGACTGCGGAGTCAATTTTAAATTGATTTTTAAGGATGCGCTTTAGTAGATCTTGGGTATCGGGATTGTCTTCGATCACCAACATCGGTGTTTTTACCATGTCTTTAAGAGGGTTTAATTGACCCGATTGTATAATCTCAATTAATTTTTCCTTCTGAGTATAAGGAAGCACTAGATTGATGCCAAATTCGCGGGCTGTGGTGTTAGCTATGTGTTCACACCAGGTATTAGCAACGATAATAAAAGGGATATCAGATGCACAATTGAGCACGCCAGAGCGAACCAGTCGCGCTAGTCGCCAACCATCGAATCCACCGAGGTTAATATTACTAATAACAAGGCTGATTTGGTGTTTCTTTAGCAGTTTAATGGCTTGCTCTGCACTATCGGCGGTACTAATTTTGAAATCAATGGTTTGAACGAGCAATTGATGAAGACTTTTTAATCTGTCCTGGAGACTGTTGACTAGCAACAGGTGATTCTTGGTTTTTTTATTATTCATTGTAATATCCAAGTGTCAAAAGCCCATCATTTTGAGGTTGCATTATAGAGACTTAATTTATCAACTACAACTATGGGTAATTATAGTTTAAAACTAATAACTTAGCGCATTATTTTCAATTTAATTTAGTATAGCAATGGAAAGCCAAATTAATTAGAAAACATTATCAAATAGTTTGCTTTTATTGCTTGTATTTAGGCAGTTAAACCCCATATAAAATACGACCTAACGATTCGATTGTTTTTTTTGATTTAGGCTCTTTTACCGAGCCCTGAAAAGCCGTTTTATGAGCTGTTAAGGTCAAAATAAGGGGCTTAAGGCCCATTTTACAAAGACTTGGGGATGCCCAAGCGTTGATGCTCATTGGAGAAGAAAATGAGAGAAATATTAGTTATTGCCGATCAAAATGGAACTGGCAATCCCGCATTTGTTCATGCTTTAGAGATCGCTCGAAATACGGCTGCGAAAATAGAATTTGTAGGCTTTGTGCATGCTGCCGGAGTGGATAGCTCTGAAGTACTTTCTGCGGCTGATAAACGAAGGGTACACCATCGTTTTATAGACAATAAACAGACAGAAATGGACACTTTTTTAGCGACACAAAATTTAGATGGTGTGCGAGTCAATGTCGATGTAGTTTGGGAGCGTTCATTTGACCGATGGGTATCAGCTCGTTGTGTCCAAAAGTCATTCGACATGATTTTAAAATCAGGGCACCGTTCTGAAACATCTAGCCATGTACCATCTGATTGGCAGCTTATGCGCCATTGTCCTGATCCGGTGATGATTGTCGGTGAACAGCCTTGGAAAAGTGGTGGTGTCATTCTTGCCGCGTTGGACTTAGGATCTAGTAGCGAAAAAGCCCTCAAACTTAACGAGGAGATCCTACGCTATTCTTTTATATTGGCTAAAGCAACAGGTAGTGCTGTCCATGCTTGTTACTCTATTCCGATGCCAAAAGCGCTGATGGACCTGGACTTTTTTGATAGCAAAGATTACGAGAAAAAGATAAAGCAAACCATTGATCCGATTATTTCAAAATTAATCCAAGATGGTGGTCTAAATCAAGAAACCATTCATCTGCTCAGTGGCAAACCATCTAAGGAAATTTTACGTATTAGCGATCAAATAGAAGCGGATGTGGTGGTCATGGGGAATAAAACTAAACCGAGTCTAAGAGGTCGATTATTGGGTAATACTGCTGAAACCGTTTTACATAAAGTCAAAGCTGATGTTGTGGTGGTTAAGTAGTTTTCCTATGATGCTTTTAAATGAAGCAAAATAGCAAGTCTAGGATTATGTTCTAGGCTTGCAAAAGGAATGATAATGGCCCATTCAAAACCGCAGATAATCGATAAACCTTTAGATCTCAATTCAGTTGAGTTACAGGATTTACTTGGCTTGATTATTCATAGCTATAATAACCACCTTACAGGAATAATGGGACATACAGAGCTTGCCCAGTTAGAAGAGTGTAGCGCCGGACATAAACTTGCATTTGATCAGGTTCTTAGTTCGGGTTATGGTGCGATACAACTAGGTCATGATTTATTAACGGTAATAGGCCGCTCTTTATTGTCTTTGCAATCATTGCCTATCTCTCAACTGTTAGAACTGCTTTCTGAACAGCTTGCAGATGAAAAACTAGTACTAAATTTGAGTCAACTTGATGATTTCAATATTGATACAGATAAAGCCTATTTTGTGGATGTACTCACATTGCTTGTAAGGTTTATCCAAGTTTTATTTAAAGAACAATCCGATCAAAATACTCCCAGCATTACAATCCAAACAAACAAAGATCACCGTTTAGAAATTTTAGCCAGTGAGATTAATTTAACCACAGAACAACAGGCATCTTTGTTTAATCCCTTTTATTCGAGCCGCATGTTAACCGAAAATAAGGATGTTGGTTTGGCAAAAGCCAAAGGATTTTTTAAACAGACAGGAGCGAGTATCGAATGGATTAATCAACGGGGATTTATTATTCAGTTTTGATCGTGGTTACGAGCTACGAGTTGTTAGGTTCGGGGTTAAGCCCTTTCTCCCTCAAGGGTTAGGGAGAGGGTGGTTACACAGAGGGTTAGGATGAGGGTAAAGAGCTTTGCGGATTGCTACAATCCATCCCGTCATTCCCGAATTGTTTTATCGGGAATCCATTATTTAATTGGAAGCACTAATGCTTAGCTAAATGACACCCGCCCCCTTGATCCCCCTCCCATCGGTAGACAACTGCTCCTGCGTTGTTCTACATACCGTCCATCCGTGAACATAACGGAGGGGGGGAAGTCAATCCCTTCTCCCTCAGGGATCCCTACAAGGGAAGTAGGTTAGAAACTAGCACTCAATAATATTCACCGCTAGCCCACCGCGTGAAGTTTCTTTATATTTGGTTTTCATATCCTTTCCGGTTTCTCGCATGGTTTTTATAACCTTGTCTAAGGATACTTTATGTTCACCATCGCCTTGAAGGGCTAATCTTGAGGCATTTATTGCTTTAACTGCACCCATTGCATTTCTTTCAATGCAAGGCACTTGAACCAGTCCACCGATAGGGTCACAGGTAAGGCCTAAATTGTGTTCCATACCAATTTCTGCAGCACATTCTACCTGTGATGGTGTTCCGCCAAGCGCTTCGGTGAGTCCTGCGGCGGCCATTGAACAAGCAACGCCGACTTCGCCTTGGCAACCAACTTCAGCCCCAGAAATAGAGGCATTGAGTTTGTAAAGGATCCCAATGGCCGCTGAGGCCAAAAGAAAACGTTGGATAGCATCGTTTTCTTTTGGCTGATAGTAGTGGATAAAATATTTTAATACTGCCGGAATAATTCCAGCAGCACCATTGGTCGGTGCGGTAACGACTCTACCTCCGGCGGCATTTTCTTCATTCACTGCCAGGGCATAGAGATTAACCCAATCCATGGCGCACAAGGGGTCATTATCTTGCGCGCGATTGATCAGTTTTCTAAATAACGCCGGTGCTCGTCGTTGCAACTTGAGACCACCTTTTAATATACCTTCCGTTTGAGTTCCTTTTTTAATACATTGATTCATGGTATGCCAAATATGATCAAGTCCGCTGTTAATCTGTTCACTGCTACGCCATTGCAACTCATTTTTCATCATCAAACTGCTGATGCTCAAACCGGATTGTTTGGTCATGGTGAGTAGTTGTTCGCCAGTTTGAAAATCGTAAGGTAAGGATAAATGCTGGGAAGTAATGTCGGAAGATTCAGCTTGATCGCTGATCACAAAACCGCCACCGACAGAATAATATATTTTTTCTAAAAGAATACCTTGTTGTTTATCATAGGCAATAAACTTCATCCCATTAGGGTGTTTAGGGAGTGTTTTGCGCCGATGAAATATAATATCTTGTGATTGATTAAAATTAATCGGTTGACGATTGTGGATGGTGAGTTGACCACTTGTGCTAATTAATTCCAGTTTTTTCTCGATGCTATCGGTGTCAATTTCATCTGGTTTTTCGCCCTGTAGACCTAACAACACAGCGATATCGCTGCCGTGTCCTTTGCCAGTATGACCTAGCGAACCAAATAGCTCTATTTTTATTCTAAAAATAGGCTCTTTTTGTATTAATTGTTTTGCAAACAGGCGCGCTGCTCGCATAGGACCAACAGTATGAGAACTCGAAGGTCCAATACCAATGGTAAACAGATCAAAAACGGAAACGGCCACTTGTTCTACTCCAAATAATAAAAGGCTAATTTAGCCGGTGAAATTAAAGCGGTATAAAATCGCAATTAATCAATTTCTTGGGATGGGTTTAAACGATAGCTAAGATTAACCAGCATCCTTGCTGTGGCACCCCAAATCCGATACTGATGGTAATGAATTACATAGAAATAGAAATCACGCCGATTGAATGTTTGTTTAACCTGCTGATGATTGGCCTTGTTTAAGGCAAAGTTTAACGGGATCTCAAACGCACTTTCTACTTCATTTTTATCTAATTTTAATTGACTATTAGAGCTGATTTTTGCCACAAATGGCGTGACCAGATATTGGCTAATGGTTTTTTGTTTTGGCAAACGCCCAATAATTTTTACTGCCTCTGGCTGAATGCCGATTTCTTCATGGCTTTCACGCAGTGCGGTTTGAATAAGATTACTATCGCTTAATTCCCGTCGACCACCAGGGAAACTGATCTCTCCCGCGTGGTGTTTTAGATGGACTGCTCTTTTTGTCAATATGATATTCCATTGGCTGGAACCGTCGATATTGTCTCGAGTGACCAATGGGATCATTACCGCCGCTGGCGTAAAGCAATGTTCATCGGCAAGACCCTTTAATTTAAGATATTCATGCAGTTCGGCTTGTTCTCTTTGGTTGTGCTGAATAAGGCGCTGATTAACCCTATCATTAGTATGATAATTTATCTTCTGGCTGATCGCTAGGGATAAGATACTGTGTTATTTGTTCGAGTGACATCATATTATTGCTTGCCATCCATTTTTTGCTGACTGAGCTTTATCTCCAGTGGGGGAATGATTTTTGCTAATTTGGCCAGCGCTTCTTGATACTCTTGGTCCACTTTTGAGTCGGCAACAATACCACCTCCAGCCCAGCAAAATAATTGATTGTCTTCTGCTAGTAGGGTACGGATGCAAATATTGCTGTCTAAATTTCCATTAAAGTCCATATAAAGAATGTTTCCGCAATAGATGCCTCGCTGATGTGGCTCTAATTGATCGATAATCTGCATCGCTCTTAATTTAGGTGCTCCGGTAATCGACCTCCGGGTAGCGTCGTAGTTAGTAGGTCATAAATATCTCGCTTTGCTGCAAGCTGTGACTCAACGGTGGAGACTAGATGATATACCGATTCAAAGCTGCAAAGCTCAAATAATTGGGCCACTTTAACGCTTGATTGGGCTGCCGTTTTACTTAGGTCATTACGCATTAGGTCAACAATCATGAGGTTTTCAGCACGATCTTTATCACTGTTTGACAGAATTCTAGCATTCAGTTCATCCTGTTTTTGGTCTTCAGATCGGGGCATGGTCCCCTTAATTGGATGAGTGCTTACTGCGCCATTTCTTGCTTGGATAAAACGCTCTGGTGATAGGCTTAATATCTGTTGATCGCCAAAATTGAGATAGGCAGAAAAGGGTGCATTGTTAAGCACCGCAAGGTAACGATAAATGGAGAAAGAATTTCCTTTGTAGCCAGCGGAGAATCGGCGAGTAAAATTTATCTGGTAACAATTACCCTGTTGGATATGCTTTTTGATCAGATCAAAATTTTTATGATATTGACGATAGCTAAGGTTGCATTGAAATTTTTGAGTTAACTGGAAATCTGTTTCATAACTATCTGCTTGATCTTGTATTTCAGATTGATCAAGCTGTTTTAGTAGATGGCTGGCAATTTGATCCCATTGCTCGGCTTGTAAGCTGAAATTATACAAGTGAGAGGTTTTCTTTTTATGATCGCTAATAATCGCCCAAGTATAAAAACCCATTCGTAAGGACTGAAAATGCTCATTTTGTTTTACTTTGTCGCAATGAGTATTATTACCAGAAACTGAATAATTCGGCTGTTTATGTTTCAATTGTACTTGCTCAAAAGCTGCTTGTTTGCCCCAGTCATAACTAATATATCCAAGCCAGCCGCCACTAAAGGGAAGGTTTTTTAATTGTTTTAGGTTTGATTGTATTTTTTCGCTAAGCTTGGATTGATAGCTTTTAATATGTTGTCGCATTAGTGGTAGGGCTGTTAGCGAGTGTTTAAGGCGGGACTGTTGCCGTTCAGAACCCGGGTCTAATCGTGTTAGCCAAGTTTCACCCTGTTTTGATGTTAATTGGAACAATGGATTCGCGACACAAATATCGTAATGCTGCTGAGTGACTGTATTGCTCGGGCTTTTTGCATTTGATTGTATGCCGCTATCTAATAGCATTGCCCAGTCTTGATTAAGAATTAATCGCAACCGCTTATATTTTGATTCCCCGAACAGGTAATCAATTGCTATTTTATTCGGTCGATGATTTCTGCTCATCTTATTTTTTTGCTCTGATTGTCTTTGCTCTTTAATCATAATGCAGGCTTTTGTTAGCTCCGGTGCTAATGATAACGCAGTTTTGGCTTATTCCAATGCTCTGTTCGCCGTTTTCAATCAAAAAAACGCCTTATTCCATAAAAGTTATTTTACTTTTACTGGATATCAGGGTCTAATTTATTAAAATAATAAAAAATAGCCTAGCTTTCATTCTTCAAGGTTGTTTTTGTGAGCAGGAGTCGTCAGCAGGTGTTAGAAATTCAACCAACCAGCGGTTTAACCGCCAGTCAGATCCGATTACCAGGCAGTAAATACATTGCCAATCGCGTGCTCCCTCTTTGTGCCATGGCAGTCTCACCATCGAGATTGACTAATGTGGTTAGCAATAATGATATCAAGGCCGCTATTGAAGGTCTTAGTGGATTAGGTTATCAGCTCAAACTAGAATCGGATCATTTAGTGATTCAGCCTAGGGCATCAAAACCGGACTCCCAAGTCTGCATTGACACTGCGCATAGTGGCACCTTCTCGCGTTTTGTCACGGCCATAGCGGCATTAGAAACGGTGGATGTTAGGATTAGCTGTTCTGATAAAATGGCGACCCGACCGATGCGAGAGCTTTTTGATTCTCTGCAACAGCTTGGGGTCAGTATTGAATCGCCTAATGGTCGATTACCGGCTGTTATAAAAGGACCCATTGCTAATAGTGTCTGCCAACTAGACAGCCGTCGAAGCAGTCAATATGTCAGTGCGTTATTGATGGTCGCGCC
This sequence comes from Enterobacterales bacterium, assembly GCA_030949565.1. GTDB lineage: Bacteria > Pseudomonadota > Gammaproteobacteria > Enterobacterales > Kangiellaceae. Next base: position 37,925 of record JAUZSK010000089.1, on the reverse strand, counting down.
CTTGACTGAATTAGGTATTGAGATTCAAATGCCATCGAAAGGGGTTTCAAATAGTTATATAGAAATGACCCTTGACTGGATGCGTAAGCTCGGTATATCGATTGATAAAACCATGCGTGGCTATCGAGTAAAGGGTGGGCAGAGTTACCAAGGTATAACCGCAGAGTTACCGGGTGACGCTGTATCGGCTTCTTATTTTATGGGATTGGTCGGTATTGTCGGTGGGCAGTTGAGGATACAATCTTTTGATTTTGCCTCTAAGCAAGGTGAGGCAAAATTCTACCACCTACTTGAAAAAATGGGCATGAGTTTTAAACGCGATAACCAGGATTTAATCGTTTCTTGCGAGCAAGGATTAAAATCGATTGAAGTTGATATGTCCGAAATGCCTGACGTGGTACAAACCCTCGCAGTCATGGCCAGTTATGCTGAAGGTACTACTCGTATAAACAATATCGGGCATCTGGCGTTTAAGGAATCTAATCGCATAAAGGATACGGCTTGTGAATTACGGAAAGCTGGTATTCAAGTGGAAGATGGTGAGGATTATTTAGTGATTCAGGGTGGTCAACCTAAAGGCGCAACCATTGAAACCTATGATGACCATCGAATGGCAATGAGTATGGGATTACTCGGGGCTAAGACCTCTGGTATTCGGATTATCGATCCCGATGTGGTAGCAAAATCATTTCCTAGTTATTGGCAATTAATGGCAAGCTGCGGTTTGTTATCTAAAAAAGTCGATAAAAGCTGAAACTTTGTTTAATATTTCTTTTTAATAGCCAAGCGTTGGAATGATAAGAAGCCATGACCGAAAAGCATAAAATCCAGCAAGCAGAAATTGAATTTGCTCAAGTACGCAAAGATATTGACGCGGTGGATGCAAAGCTGGTTGGCTTGATTGCCGAAAGACAAAAATTAACCGCTAAAGTCGGGCAACTTAAAGCAACTTTAAAGCTACCACTTTACGTACCCAGTCGAGAAAAAGCTCTAATTCAACAAAAAAGGGCCTTAGGCAAATCATTGTCAGTAAGTCCCGATCTGGTTGAAGACGTTTTACGCAGAATAATGCGTGATTCCTATAGCAATCAGAACATGACTCGTGCGGCTGCAATGCAGAATAAAAAATTAAGTCAAAGTCGCAATATCCTAGTCATCGGTGGTAAAGGGCAACTAGGTAGCTTATTTGTTGCTTTATTTAAACAGGCTGGCTACGTGGTTGACGTGATTGAGCAGGATGATTGGACTAAGGCTGATGGTTTATTTGCAAAGGCTTCTATGGTCATGGTGGCTGTTCCTATCCGGGTCACCGAAGAGGTGATTAAAAAATTAACCGCTTTGCCTGAGTCATGCGTATTACTGGATGTCACCAGTGTAAAACAAGCTCCGCTGAGCGCTATGTTAGAAAGCCATAAGGGGCCAGTGGTTGGATTACATCCAATGTTTGGTCCTGATATAGGTCATTTGGCTAAACAAACGATTGTCGTTTGTCACGGTAGAAAGGCTGAACAGTATCAGTGGTTACTCGAGCAACTAACTATTTGGGGAGCTGAGCTGTGCGAAGTCGATGCCAAGCAACATGACCATCTGATGTCGATTGTGCAGGTGCTGCGCCACTTTTCCACCGTTGCCTATGGTTACCATTTGCAACAGGAAAATATTGATCTGGATAAAGTTCTTCAACTGAGTTCACCTATTTATCGTTTAGAATTAATCATGGTTGGACGATTATTTGCTCAGGACTCTACGCTATATAGTGATATTATTTTTTCTGATCCGGGCAATGTTGCTATGGTCAAACGTTTTTTACAGCGTATGATGGAGTTGTTAGAAATGTTAGAATCGCAAGATAAGGTTGCTTTTTCTAGCTTATTTGATCAGGTGTCTGAGTGGTTTGCCGACTATGCTGAACAATTTTTGCAAGAGAGTAATCTGATGCTAGCGAAAGCGAATGATATTAAGAAATAGCTCAACAATTTGAGATTCTAGTCGAGTCAATGAGTCATTAAATACAGCAAAGGTAAATTATGTCAGGCGATACTTTAGGAAAATTATTTAAAGTGACTAATTGGGGAGAGTCCCACGGTCCTGCAATTGGTTGCGTGGTGGAAGGCTGCCCAGCTAATTTAGAGTTATCTGAACAGGATATTCAACCCTTTTTAGATCGTCGGCGCCCAGGTCAAAGTCACTTGGTGACCCAACGAAATGAAGCTGACCAAGTAGAGATTTTGTCTGGAATATTTGAAGGCAAAACCACCGGTACACCGATCAGTCTTTTAATCAAAAATCAAAATAAACGCTCTAAAGATTATAACGAATTTGCCACGCTTTACCGACCCAGCCATGCTGATTATACCTATCAACAAAAATATCATCATCGTGATCCTTCTGGCGGCGGGCGTAGTTCCGCGCGTATGACTGCTTCAAATGTAGCCGCAGGCGCAATCGCATTGAAGGTATTGAAGCATTTGAATATCGAAATATTTTCTTGGGTCGAATCGATTGCAAGCTTAACCATGGGCTTGGACTTTGACGCAGTAACACCTGAATTAATTGAGCAGAATATGGTGCGTTGCCCTGACCAAAAAATAGCTGAAGAAATGGAGGTCGCTATTCTAGAAGCGCGAAAACAAGGTGATACCCTTGGTGGCGTTGTGCGTTGCCGAGTAAAAAATATGCCACTGGGATTAGGTGAACCCTTATTCGATAAATTGGAAGCTGATTTAGCTAAAGCCATGCTTTCAATTAATGCCAGTAAAGGCTTTGAGGTTGGTTCGGGTTTTGATGGTACTAAAATGAAAGGCAGTGAACATAATGATATTTTTTTCAAAGATGAAAATAGCGGTAAAATAGCCACTCACAGTAACTATTCTGGTGGTATCCAAGGTGGTATTTCTAATGGCATGGATCTGGATTTCAAAGTGGCTTTTAAACCGGTCGCCACTTTAATGCAAAAGCAGATCACTTTAAACTTGGCTGGGGAAACGGTGGAGTATCAAGGGCGTGGGCGACATGATCCCTGTGTGTTACCACGCGCTGTGCCCATTGTGGATGCCATGACGGCATTGGTATTATGTGACCATTGGTTACGCCAAAAAGCCTATCAAAGCTAGCTTGTTAGATTGAACTAGCCTTGGGTGCGAAGCAGGCGTTGCTAAACCGGTTTTGCCTGGATTGCCATGGATTCTTTTTTTACTTGAAGATCTCTAATCACTAATCCCATATCGGTCTCATAACCTTGAGGGCGAGGAACCCAAACCTGATGCCCTGATCCGGGTGCAACGATCATTTCTCCACCATATTGATTGGTCATGGTTTCTAATTTAAAACGTATATCACCTTTTGGTGACATAAAAATTAAATAGTCACCTATCTGAAATTTATTTTTAACTTCAATTAATAGTCTTTGTTCTTCAACCTTAATGATCTCACCGACAAACTTTTGTTCATGCTGTTCAGGGCTGCCATTAAGATAGTTTTGATAATCATCGTGTACGTGCCGTCTAAAAAAACCTTCAGTGAATCCGCGGTTTGCCATACCTTGTAGATCATCCATTAGCTTCATGCTGAAAGGGCGACCCGCAACGGCATCATCAATGGCATGGCGATAGGCTTGACTGGTTCGAGCTGCGTAATAGTAGGATTTGGTCCTTCCTTCTATTTTTAGACAATCGATACCAATTTCTATAAGTTTTTCGACATGTTGAATCGCTCTTAAATCCTTAGAATTGAATATATATGTTCCATTTTCATCTTCGTACATCGGCATATATTCACCGGGACGCTGCTTTTCTTCAATTAACACCAGTTTATCACTGTTGCCACCGATGCCTGTGGTGGTCGGAAGTTGTGTGACATTAGTCGGTTTAGCGATTTGAATATCACCATTATCCTGTTGTTCTGCGGGATGAACATCATAACCCCAACGACAAGCGTTAGTACAGGAGCCTTGATTGGGATCGCGATGATTAAAATAACCGGAAAGAAGACATCGACCTGAATAAGCAATACAAAGCGCGCCATGGACAAATACTTCCAGTTCAATATCAGGGCATTGTTGACGTATTTCAGCGACTTCATCAAGCGAAAGCTCGCGCGAAAGAATCACCCGCTTGACGCCCATCGATTGCCAAAATTTAACTGCGGCATAGTTAACCGTATTCATTTGAACTGAAAGATGAATCACAGCTTCAGGCCATTTTTCTCTAACCATCATCATTAAGCCAGGGTCAGACATTATAAGCGCATCGGGCTGCATTTTTATGACTGGTTCGATATCTTTTAAAAAGGTTTTAACCTTAGCGTTATGTGGCGCTATGTTGGCCGCAACAAAAAACTGTTTGCCTTGAGATTGTGCTTCTTGAATGCCAATACCTAAATTTTCTAAATTAAAGCTATTGTTCCTCACTCGCAGGCTATAACGAGGTTGTCCGGCATAAACCGCATCAGCACCGTAGGCGAATGCATAGCGCATATGCTTTAGAGAACCAGCGGGAGCGAGTAGTTCGGGAGATTTTATTTGGGTCATAAGGGGTGTCTCGGTGATTATCTTGAGTCTTACTTAGGTTGCTCAGTCATAATCACTTGTATCAAAAATTGGGCGCGGATTATACCACCTTGTTCTTTTTCTGTCATGCAAGGTGAATCAGTAGTTGGTTAATTATTAGCCTTTTTCGATTTGGTCGATAAATCAGCCAAAATGACAAGCCTCCAAGAGCAAACCATGCGATCACCATTAACCATTCGTTGGGCCAGATTAAAGCCGCTGGCATACCCGGTAAATAGAGCGAGGCAATACCAAGTGTTGCCAATAGTCCAAAACCACCTAACCATAAACCACCTTTGGCTTTAAATGGACGCGCCATTTCAGGTTCTTTTTTCCTAAGTAAAATAAAGGATACCACCACTAGAAAGTAAGCAATCATTAAACTAAAGGAGCCGGCGTCAACAAACCAGACCAAGGCTGTTTTGCCTAATAGCGGTGCGGCGGCGCTTAGTATTCCTATAAACCATATTGCATTGCAAGGGGTGTTATATTTCGGATGAAGTTTAGCAAAAAATGCCGGCAGCATTCCGTCTTCTGCCATAGCGAAAATCGCACGTGATCCGCCGATAAGAAAACTATTCCAGCTAGTCAAGATTCCAGCTAACCCAGCAATAAGCATCAGACTTTTTCCAACATCGCCAAATGCAACATAGGAGGCTTGGATTACGCCTAAGCCAGTTGCAGCTCGTTGATCACTCGATAAAAGACTTGAAACACCAATTTGAATCATAAGATACCATAGCACCGCGAAAACAATGGATGCCACCAATAGTTGGCCTATTTTTTTAGGTGGTAAATCGATTTCTTCAGCCGCTTGAGGTATCACGTCAAAACCAGTCATCATAAAGGGTATTAGCGCCATAGCGGCTAAAATTCCGGTTGCTCCATTGGTAAATAGTGGCTGCATATTTTGCTGGCTGCCCTGTTTAAATATACCGGCTATTAAGAGTATACCGGCCAGTAGGATGACTCCCACGACCACTGTTTGTACGGTTGCGGATAATTTAATGCCGCGTATATTAATCCAAGCGATAGCCAGTGAAGTGATGCCGCCGATAATGGCTAAATCAAGAAACACTGAGGCTCCATTAATCTGCCACATTGGAACGTTTTCTAATTGTTCAAAAAGGCCGGTAAGCACGCTGGGTAAAGCCACGGCTTCGAAAGCGCAAACAGCGACATAAACAAACACGATAGACCAAGTGCAGACAAATGCACCAGTACCACCCAAAGCCCGCATCGAATAAACGTGTTCTCCACCGACATCAGGCATTGCAGCGGTTAATTCAGCATAAATGAAGCCGATTGCTAGGATAACCACACCAACAATGAGGGTGGCTACAAGCCCACCGACACTACCGCCGCGGCCAATAATTCCGGTTGCTAAAGCAACCCAGGACCAGCCGATCATGGCACCAAAGGATAAGGCTAAAGTATCGAGGCGTTTCAGGTTTTTGACTAAACCATGTTTAGTATTTTTCATCCAGTATTTGACCCTTGTTATTATAATTCGTACTAAAAAGGCGCAGTTTGACCGGTATTAATGAACAATTCAAGCCTACAATTCAGTCATTAGCACTAATGTTAGCAACCAAGAAGCACAAAGTCGGTGGTTAATGCTGCATCGGCACGCGAGTAAATACCTGATAAAGTGTGTAAACTCCCATCAGTAAAAACACTAGTGCCGTAGTATTCCTCACTAAAGCGTTATTAAGAAACGACTTTAATTTAAGACTGGCGCTAGCGGCTAGGAGCGTTGCTGGAAGGGTACCTATGCCGAAAAATAGCATAAATAGACTACTGTTGATGCTATTGCCGAGTGCAATTGCGTAACCTAACGCAGTGTAAACTAAACCACAAGGCAGCCAACCCCACACGCTACCTAATAAAAAGGCTTTGCGTGTCGAGGTTACGGGTAATAGTGTTCTACTTAGCGGGCTGATCAATTTCCATAGAATTTTTCCGAGCTTTTCTAAATGGCTTAGACCAAGCCACTGCCGACTAACATAAAGCGCCATAGCGATTAAAAGTAGCCCGGATAGGATCTTTAAGATAGGAATAGGCATTAGCTGATTGACTTGTAGCCCCATCCATCCTGCTGTAGCGCCAAATAAGCTATAGCTACCGATACGCCCAATTTGATAAACAACAATATATCGCCAATTTTTTTGTGTTTGTCCATCGACTGATGTAATTGATAATGAAGAAATAATCCCACCGCACATGGCTAAACAATGACCAGCGCCCATTAGGCCAAGCAGAATGGCACTTGCAATATTAAGGTTATCCATGAATTTACCTGCAATAATAATCTAGATGAATGAACGACTAGTGATTGTCCTTTTGTGACATTTTATCCGATTTCGGATGATTGGCTGATTTAGGGATATTATCATCTAGCAGTATGTTGATAGCAGCAGACTCAAGATCATCATACTGGCCATCCTTAACTGCCCAAAAAAAATATATAGACGGCAATGACTAGTATGATAATTGTTAGAGGGATCAGCCAGTAGATTATAGCCACGTGATTGCCTTTGTTGCCTTTTGGTTTTATAGGTAACTTGTTTTATGGGGTTTTTTAGAATTAAAACAATGGTAAGCAACGAAATACGCCCCTATATAGAAAAGTAGGGGCGGCATTAAAAGCGCATGCTAGTTCTGAAGCTACTAGATTACGAGTTTGCTTGTATTTATCCAGCCGTATTAAAAACAGGTGCGATTCCGGAACCCCAAAAAATAACAGTGACCGCAAGCATTCCAACAAGGCTTACCATTGCAACAGTTAAAATAGAGCTAGAAAATAAGAACGCTTTTTCTTCATTTATGCCCATCATCACTGGAACACCTTTAAATAGCAGGTTAATTGACATTCCTATGGCATTAAGCTAACCAGCATATCTAACCAAAGAATCGGAAAAACGGCTAGAAAGCCGGCTAAAAATAGCGGTGTAAAGCTATAGGCGGTTAAATTAACACACTGGGCTAGAGATGGATTAGCACCATAGGTTTGCGCCATCCATCGAATAAATGCGGATAATACAAAAACCGCGACTAACATCGCAAAATAGGCAATCACTGAAAGATACATAGCACTTTCAGAGGTTAGACGATGAGTTTCACCGCTACCGACTTGCCAACCGACGTAGGTGCTGCCGATATAGGCCGCCGCTGGTGGGATAGCAACAAAGAATACCAGAAAGGTTAAATAGATATGGCTGATGCTCTGTTTTTTCTGGCCAATATTCGGCCATTCTTCGGAAGGTCCGTAAAGTAAAGCAAACGCGTTAGTTAATGACATATGATCCCCTTTGTGATTATTCTCGACAATGTAAAGAGTAAATGAATTGGTGCTATTAAGTCAATTTCAAATCGCCGAAATACTGACTTGAGTCATATCTCTTTGTAATTAGAGAAAAACAAACGCCGGATCCTCTCTTTTATTGGATTCCCTGCTGGATTCATAACTGCTATTGCTTTAAAATATAAATTAGAATCAGTCGCGTTTAACGATGAGATGATATACCTGTTATTATTTTCAATAATCTGATCACATCAAGGGAAATAGCACCATGAATATTAAACATTTGTTGGTTTTGTTTTTTATCGTTTTTATACAAGCCTGTGAAAGCAATAAAAATACAGGTGAGTTCGCTCCCTATCAAATGGTTAACGCACGGGCCCCATCACCCAATCTAGTAACGGCTGGACAACCAAGCCTTGAGGATTTTGACCGGTTGGCCAAACGCGGCGTTAAAGTGGTGATTAATCTTAGAACAAAAAAAGAAATGAAAAATTCCAATGAACGGGAGCAGGTTGAAAAACGGGGTATGACCTATATATCCATCCCAATTGATGGTAGCGATGGAATTACATTGGCTAATGTTAAAAAGTTGGATGCGGCAATGAATAATCTTAAGCAACCTGTATTAGTTCACTGCGCAAGTAGTAATCGAGTGGGCGGTTTACTGGCCTATCGTGCTTACATTTTACAACATAAAGCAGCGCAAGAAGCATTATCTTTTGGTCGCAGTGCGGGTATGAAAAGTACTGAAAAGAAAGTTAAAAAACTGTTAGCGCTTTGAGCTTAGCTGTTGTTCTTTGGTTTGCTTTTCTTCAGCTAAATATTCAAATGATTCCATAATTAGAGTGATATCAGGTTTGCCCTTTTCATACTGAGCTATTTTTATCGGAAAATAGTTCATGTCTGGGCATAACCATAAGATAAAACGGTCTCCATTACTTTTATGCCTAACCAATTTTAAAGCTTGAAGAGTGCCTATCTTTGTTTTAATAGTTTCTTGTTGTTCGATCAAGTAGGTGTATTGAACAATTTTTCCTTTGGCGCTTACAGGGTAAGAATAAACTTGTTTCCCTGTGAGTAGATCCGCCCTTAATTGTATGACATGAGAAATTCGGTCGAACACTTGCTTTTTATGTTTTAGTTGCCAGCTTTTCTTATTTCTAGTTCCTGTTTCCGTCATCGTCTCCCAGTTGAATTTCTGTTCCATTATACGAGCTTTTTTAAAGGTTAATTTACTTCGCGAATAAAAGCGATCGGGGAAAAGATTTTCCGATTCAATATGAAATTGACTGCTTTCATTGCTGCGTAGAGTGAAAAATAATTTACTGACTTTAGCGTAGCTGGATAGTGTCCAATGCTGGTTGCTTTGAGAGAGTGTTCTGCTAGCATGGCCGAGGGTTTTTCTTTTCGAAACAACTTTATATTTTGCTTGGTAATTCTTTAAGAAAACCCAAGGCTTGTCGCTTAGTGGCTTAACAATAAAATTTTTTCTCTCTTCAGCCGCGTTAACAATGCTTGTGCAGCATAAAAAACTGCTAACGACAAAAAGGCTTGTCGCCAAGCAACGTCTAAAACACGAATAATTTATAGCACGGTTTGCCAAAAATCGGGCAATTGGTAACTTAATAAGATTGGGCAATGGATTGAGTTTGATAAGCATATAAGTTTTATATTCCTTGTTATTATGTGACTCATATTTAAAATAGGTTCTGCTTTAATTTAAAGTCCAATAGTGCCGATCAGAGGCTCATTATTATAAAAAACTTTCTGATTGTTAAGGGTTAACCGGTTGCTTAAAAGTAGGTTGACACATTTAACATAAAGCTGATGCTCTAATTGGTGAACTTTGTTGGCCAGTGTGTGCTTATTGTCCTGCTGGCTAACCTTTACTTTAGCCTGTGCGAATACCGGTCCGCCATCTAATTCATCGGTTACAAAATGAATACTACACCCATGTTCAGTTTCATTGGCATCTAATGCTTTTTGATGGGTGTTCAGCCCTGTAAATTTAGGCAATAAAGACGGGTGGATGTTCACTAATTTAGATTGATATTTTGTAACAAAAGGTGTGCCTAATATTCGCATAAACCCGGCAAGAACAATGAGATCAGGTTGGTACTTGTCGATGGTTTTGGATAAAGCGTAATCAAATTCATCTCTATTTTTAAAATCTTTATGGTTGATTGTGTCGCTTGGAATATTTGCCAGTTGCGCGCGCTTTAGCCCCTTTGCTTGTGGTTGGTTACTGATGACAACAGCGATTTTGCCTTGTAATAATTGCTCTTTCTGTGCATCAATAAAGGCTTGAAGGTTAGTACCTTCACCAGAGATTAAAATAGCGATTGATTTATTCATGCAACATTTCAGCTAATAAGTATTGTATGGCTATTGGTTAATAAAACTAACTTGCTGAGTTGTTGCATCGATGACTGAACCTAAATGCCATGCTTGCTCACCGAGTGAATTAAGCAGGTCAATACTTTTCTCCAAGTCTTTTTTATCCACCACCAGTAGCATTCCTACACCATTATTAAAGGTTTTGTACATTTCTTTAAACTCAACTTGTCCTTGATCTTGTAGCCAATCAAAGATAGCAGGGCGATTCCAACTGGCTAGGTCAATTTCAGCACAACAATGATCGGGTAACACGCGTGGCACATTTTCTATCAAGCCACCTCCAGTAATATGAGATATAGCCTTGATGGCAACCCAGTTTATAAAAGTTCTAACACTGGTTTGACGTAAATTCTAGTTGGGTTCTAATAGGGTTTCGATTAAGGTTTTCCTTCAAACTCTTGATTGAGGTCAGCCTCGGCAAGCTTCAATGATTTTTCTGATTAGCGAATATCCGTTAGAGTGAGGGCCGCTCGATGCGATGGCTATGAGCTGGTCGCCAGAGGCAACTTGCGAGCCATCGATAATAGCCGTTTTTTCGACAATTCCAACGCAAAAGCCGGCTAAATCGTAATCTTTGCCCTCGTACATACCCGGCATTTCGGCTGTTTCGCCGCCAATTAAAGCGCAATTAGCCCGTTGGCAGCCTTCACCGATACCGGTTACTACACTGGCAGCGACATCGATATCGAGTTTACCCGTCGCGTAATAATCTAGAAAAAACAGTGGTTCAGCGCCTTGTACAATGAGATCGTTAACGCACATAGCCACTAGGTCGATGCCTACTTTGTCATGGATACCAGAATCAATTGCTAAGCGTAGTTTTGTGCCAGCTCCATCGGTACCGGAGACTAGGATCGGTTCTTTATAACCGGTTGGTAGGGCGAACATCGCACCAAAACCACCTAAACTCGAGCAGACTTCAGGCCTTCGGGTGGCTTTTGCCACTTGCTTGATGCGATCAACTAGTTGATTACCTGCTTCAATATCAACACCGGCATCTTTGTAGCTTAAGGGTTGGCTTTTTGAATTTGTCATAATGATCTGCTAGTGTGGTCGGTTGGGCTTTTTTAAGCGACCGAAGTTTAAAAGGCCAATGAACGGATAAGTTTTCTCTGCTATCTCGAATAAAAAGCTAGTCATTATGGCAATTGCTCGAGAACAAAGATAAAAAGTAAGGTTCAAAGTTATATAACGCGCATTTTACACTGGGTTAATAACGAAATCGAGAATTTTAATGTTTAAATGAAAACCATCAATCGGTGGATTGTCGAAAATTTGGTAATCAGTCATTTTCAGTATTCCAAACAAAGCGATTAGGCTTAACAAAAATGCCGAATGCGGCTAAAACGTTGAAGCATGCTAATGATCTAAGCATGGAGTTTTCCATCTGGTGAAGCATCAATGATTTTGATACGCTTTGGAACAATGAGCTAGGACAAGACCCAGAGGCTAAAATAGGGAAGGATATTGGACTTTATGACGATAATCAAAACCCAACAAGTTTGATTCAAACCAGGGATCTATGGCTTGATTGATCCAGTTGATGAGAAGTATGCGACTCTCGGCACAAGTTTAATTTGCTAATTTAGCTTTGCCTTGTTTAATTGCTTCACTCAATGCATAGGCATTGAACGCAGGATCATCTTGTTCTAAATTAGAAATTTCAAGCCAAGCTTGTGGTGGTTGAACTTCGATTGGTGCTGTAACTTTCCAACCATTAAAACCCATTTCTTCAATATCACCATTAAAAAATTCAATTTCAATTTTTTGACGGTCATAATCGATTGAAACAACTTCAAAAAGGTTCTCTTGATTGAGCGGCCGATACCAGTGGCTGATTTCGGCAGAAATTTGTCCTGACATCATGTTATTCACCTCTGTATAATGACTTCAACGAGTAGTTACTTAGTCAACGAAAGGCTCAAAAAGTTGCTCACTAAGCACTAAATAAAGGGCTTTCTCCCTAGTTAATTCTTGTCCAAAAAGCGCCCAATTCAAAGGACTATATAGTAATAAAAAACTATTTTAATAGAATGATAGGTAATAAATAACAAATACAACAGACTAGCCTTGTTTAGCCTAACGGAAAAGCCCTAAAAGTAGCAGACTAGGATTAGGGCTTTGTGTTTTAGGCAAGTTAATCGCTTGGTTTTAGCTTACCCTAGCGATTATCTCAGTGGTTAAGGTTGATTAATAGTGAGAGTTTTGAGCAACTGAAGGGATTTCGCTAGTGATAAAATTAATGCTCACTCTTCGTTCCATGGCTAAAGCATCTTGGTCTTCGATATCAACCTCAGTTTGTGACTCGCCATGTGCGATAACAATGAGACGGTCAGAGTTAATACCATTGCTTTGGAAAGCCTGTTGTACGTTTATTGCTCGGCTTTCAGATAACGTCTGATTGTAATTCTCTTCACCACGAGGATCGGCATAACCATCTAATCTTATTTTTAGTTCAGGGTATTGTTGGAGTAGTTTTGAAATTCTAATGATCACCTTATGGTCTTCAGTGCTGAGATTTGCTGAATCCGTTACAAACATTAAATTTAAGGTTAAGCCTTGCATCATCATCGGTGTTTGTAGCGTTAGATCTTCAGCATCGGATTGCGTAGCCGGTAGTTTAGCCGCTGAAAGCTGTGCTTCAAGTTGAGCATTCGCTTGCTCTAGGTTTAGGATGGCTTGTTTAGCACCCTCTAATTGGTTCGCTTTTTCAACTTGATTGCCTAATAAAGCACCGGCAGCACCGCCAAAAATAAAACCTATGGGGCCAGCGACGCCAAATCCTGCGATAGCGCCAGAAAAGAAACCAACATTCTGCTCTTTACTGGCTGTAGCATTAGCTGAATGGCTGTTTAGGCTAATCGCTGCAAATAGTGCGGTAATTAAAATAGTCTTTTTCATGATAGTTCCTCTTTAGTTTAATTTAAAATCGTTTGTATATATCGTTAGTAAAAATTGTTAACTGCTTACTTAATAAAAATCTTAATCATTTAGTTGGCCATCCTTGGCGGTTTATCATCCTTGGCTTCTCGGGCAGAGAGTAGAGGATTTAAGTAAAACTAGCGTCATTGTTTGCTCTTGTCCGTCCACAGTGCTATTAAACCGCAACAATCAGGCAGGCGAATGGATAGAAAAGGTTGTATTGAGGATGAAATGTGGCAAAATTATGGCATTTGGCCATAGGACCACCTTGAATTGGAATCAAATCTGTTAATCATGCGATAATCAGACTAGGGCTAGCGCAATATAATTAAACACTAATAACTATCTAGGAATTAATCATGGCAAAACGAATAGCATTAGTAGAGGATGAAAAAGCGATTAGTGAAAACTACGCATCCTCTTTGCGTAAGCAGGGCTACGAGGTCTATATATATGATTGCAAACAGGATGCTTTAAATGCATTTGAGACTCGCTTGCCGGACCTTGCAATTTTAGATGTCGGCCTGGGTGATGAGCCGGAAGGTGGATTTGAAATTTGCCGTTTTTTGCGGGCCAAATCAAGCAGTCTGCCTATTATATTTCTTACCGCACTGGATAGTGAACTGGATACTATTTCTGGTTTACGTCTTGGGGCCGATGATTATTTGACCAAGGATATAAGCCTGACTCAAATTTTGGCACGAATTGCCGCTTTGTTTCGACGAATTAATGCGCTTGAAAAAGGTTTACAGCAGGAAGAAGCCTTTGTTGAAGTGGATGCACTAAAACTCGACCTAAACCGCTTTACTGCCAGCTGGCGCAATGCACCGCTGGATATTACTCTCACTGAATTCTGGATTTTAAATGCTCTGGCGAAAAACCCCGGCCATGTCAAAACACGAGAACAACTGATGGAAGCGGCTAAAGCGGTAGTCGATGATAGTACGGTAACATCGCATATTAAACGATTACGCAAAAAAATTATTGCGTTAGAAAAGGATTTTGAGCAGATAGAAACTGTCTACGGTATGGGTTATCGCTGGAAACCCCGTGATTAAATTATTTAGCCCCTCTAGTTGGAATCTAAAAAGTAAATTTTTATCGATTTTATTATTGATTCTACTAATACCTTTGGCCTCCATTGGTTTACTCAAAGAAATCGAAAACGCTCTTTTTGAGCAACTTAAATCAAGCTTATTGCTTTCCTCTAAAATGCTTGCAGAGCAATTGTCGCAAAATGAAAAATGGTTTTATGATAGCCTACTACCAGAAAAGAATAAGTCCAGCAGTAAGGAGTTGTTTGTTTTCCCGCTTAATGAAAATTTTGAGTTAGATGGTTACTTTGAGGAATGGGTCGATTTTGAAAAGCATCGACAGTATTTTAATACCAAAAATCACTCTATGGGTTTGTTGCTTGGCAACCTTGAACGTCATTTATTTTTGTCAATTCAAATAAATGATCCTCATTTAATTTATAAAAATGCTCAAGTTCAGGGGCTGGCCGATGGCTTACAAATTGACTTTGAAACGCTAGGATTGAAGCCAAAGGATACCCAAATACAAAGTATCTATTTATCACCAACCATTTCGGGCAATGTTTCTGTGTTAGTTAAAAATAATCACGCAATGAAAATTGATTGGCGATATAAAGCAAGTTGGATTGCTACCAATAATGGCTACTCAATTGAGATTAAGTTTCCATCGGGGATAAAACCGCAATTATTGAAAGTCACCCACAAGAACGTCGATCGAGAGCGGCAGAAAAATTACCAGTCGATAAACTCTAGTGGACGTTATGCTATGAACCCTTTGGTTTGGCCTTCACAGAAAATAATCAATTTCTCTAAACATTTAGCACTTAAAAAAGCGCAGCGCATTTGGATACTTGACCGACAGGGTCGAGTGCTAACATCGCAAGGTAAATTAGGGCTTAGTTCAACTAAAGTCAGCAGTAACCCGATTCTACAATGGTTGCTAGCAGCGCCAGCTAAGGCGCTGATAGACCGACGGGCCAATGCTCTACATCTTGATTCGGTGCAAATCTATCGGGCGCAAAGGGGGCAGGCTTCGACTTTTGTTGAGCGCTACAAAAATTCTGATCAAGCGGTGGCTATCGCGAGTTATCCAATTAAAAATAATGGCGAGGTTCTTGGTGTTTTATTATTGGAGGAAAACGTTGCTAAGGTGCAATTGCTACAGAAAAAAGCACTTCTCAATATGTTTGCGGTGGCCCTCGCTATTTTCCTTTTAGTGATCTTTTTAGTCTATTGGTATGTTTCAAGAATGGTCAGTCGTATTCAGCATCTAAAGTCATCTATTGATCAGGTGGTTGATCAACAAGGGCGCATGAAAGAACCGTTACAAATTGAAGATTTACAAGGTGACGAAATTGATGATCTCTATGCTGCTTTTTACCAAATGGGTTCACGCCTTTATGATTATAATGACCACTTAGAAAAGCTAGCCTCTCGCCTATCGCATGAATTACGAACGCCCATTGCGATTGTGCGTTCATCCTTGGATAACCTTTTAATAAGTTGTAATGATGCCGAAGACCGTATAATTATCCAACGTGCTTTGGATGGTAATCAGCGGTTAGGAGATATCATCAATCGAATGAAGCAAGCCTCAGGGGTTAAAGACGCGATGCAGACCGCGAGTCTTGAAAAAGTTAATTTTGTACAGTTTTTGACTCAAGTTATATCAAGTTACCAATCATCTTTTAAAGATTACAGCTTTAAATTATCAATTAATCAATTAGATAAATCACAAAATATTGCTCCAGATCTTTTTGCGGAAATGCTGGACAAACTGATTTCTAATGCAATGAGTTTTTGTGACCCTAGCAGTCCGATTGTTATTTCAGCTGAACAAAAAGATAAACTGGTTTGCTTAAAGGTCATCAACAAAGGTCCAACCATTGATAAAAAGAATCGTAAGAGGATCTTTCATTCTCTGGTCTCTATTCGGAACAAACAGCAGTCAACCGGCAACAATCTAGGTTTAGGGCTTTATGTTGTCAAATTAATTGCTGAGTTTCATCAGGCCAAGGTCAAAGTTGAGAATTTACAGGATGATTCAGGTGTGGCATTTTGCATCCTATGGCAGCAAGTTGATTGTAACGCAAAGAGCTAGATTTCTAAGTTAATTGTTTGCTCGTTTAGCCATTTAAACGTTTAAAGTGCATCAGGTAATTTATTTTGACACCGGGCGCTAAGGAATAATTTTTGGTTAAGGGATTGTAGTGCATACCGGCCATATCAATTAACTCAAGTTCAGCCTGTCTAGCCCAATTGGCGATCTCCGATGGGCGAATAAATTTTTTGTATTGATGCGTGCCTTTTGGAAGAAGTTTCAGCAGGTATTCAGCAGCTACTATAGCACCTAAAAAAGCACTGACACTTCGGTTAATAGTAGAGACAAAAATATCGCCTCCTGGTTTAACCAATTGGCTTAAAGCGTTTACAATAGAGCTAGGATCAGGCACGTGTTCCATCATCTCCATACAGGTTACAATATCAAATTGAGCGCTGTGAGATTGAGCAAAATCTTCTGCCGTTGATTTTTGATAATCAACATCTTGGCCACTTTCTAGTTGATGCAGTTTAGCCACCGATAAGGGTGCGTCACCCATATCAATTGCTGTGACAATGGCTTGTTTTTGTGCCATGGAATCGGCAAGAATACCGCCACCGCAACCGACATCAATGATTTTTTTACAGGCTAAACCAGCGGCATGATCCGATATATAATCAAGACGTAAGGGGTTGATCTGATGCAGAGGTTTAAACTCACTTTCTTTATCCCACCAGCGTGAGGCTAAATCTGAGAATTTTTTAATTTCAGCGGGATCGACGTTGATTGCAGCGGTCATTAGAAGCTACCTTTTATTTTTTGTTGCCATTGTTTGGCTTGAGCAATTAATTGTTGATTATTTAATTGGGTGAGTTGGCCATCTTTAACCAATGCTTGTCCTGCCACCCATAGATGTTGTACTTGTTTGCGACTGGCTGAATAAACCAGTTGAGAAATAGGATCATACAAAGGCATGGTTTCAATATGATTCATATCCAAAGCCAAAATATCAGCTTGCTTACCTTTTTCTAAAGAGCCAATAGTATTATCTAAACCGAGGGCTTTAGCGCCACCCATGGTGGCTGCATAAAGTATTTGATAGGCACTAACTTGATTGGATTGTCCACTGGCTAATTTGGCTAGAAGTGTAGCAGCCTTTATTTCAGACAACATATCGAGGCTATTATTACTGGCAGCTCCGTCAGTTCCTAGCGCCAGGTTAATCTCCTGTTGTAACAGTTCAGTGACTGGGCAAATACCACTGCCTAGTTTCATGTTTGACTGAGGGCAGTGAACCACATGGCAGCCGAACTGCTTTAGGAGCTGTTGGTCTTTTTGGCTAATTTGGGTCATGTGCACGGCATTAAACAGCGGACTGAGTAGCCCTAGTTGCTGCAGGCTTTCAAGTGGTGACCGCTGGTATTGGTGCTGATGCTGAGTGATTTCTTGTGCGGTTTCGTGTAAATGCATCACAATGGGTAGTGACAACTCATTGCTAAGAGTCAATAGGCGTTGTAGCGCCTCTGATGATATCTTACTGATGGAGTGAGGGGCAAAACTAAAGCTTAATCGACTGTTGTGTTTGTATTGGTCAAAAACCTTAAGACCCTTATCAATGCATTCGTCAGCATTTTGTGCCCACTGATTAGACGATTCAACCACCATCAAGCCAATATTAGACCTGATTCCGCTTTGTTGACAAGCCTTAGCCACTTGGTCAGGCATAAGATAACTATCCTGAAAACAGCTTGTACCGCCCAACAGCATTTCTGCAATGGCTAGCTGGCTACCTTCATAAACAAAGTCATTATCTACCCACTGTGATTCCAGCGGCCAAATGTGCTGGTTTAGCCAGTCATTTAGCGAACTGTCATCGGCCACTCCTCGTAATAGGCTCATAGCAGCGTGACAATGCGCATTAACGAAGCCGGGTAGTAAGAGGCTGGCACCTAGCTGATTGACGCTGATGCCGGGATAGAGCGTTTGTAATTGCGTTTGTTCGATAACATCGACGATCAGATCATTTTCAACTACCACAGCAGACTTTTCTAAATAATTATTGGCTTGATTTGAATGAGGTGCTTGTTGCATTGGGATAATCCAATCAGCAGCAATAGCGAAGCCCTTGGTGACAGGAATAGACTGACTGGTTGGCACGATATTAAAATCCATAATGTTTAAAAGCTTTATTTGAAGCCTATGTTAACCATTTTAACTCAATGCGAATAGAGTCTTTTTACAAAAGATTAGAAAATAGTCCAATAATAGGGTGAAAAAAGGTTAATGTTTCTCAATTAACGCATTATCTATAACTACCAATTTACTTATGACTATCGATACCTCTGTAAAACCCGATAAGTGGCTAAATTTAATGCATATTTTAATCCTTTTTTATGCTACAATTCGCACCGCTCAATAGGAGGTGATCGTGCCTCTTGATTAAAGTGAGATTTATTTGAAATAGTTAATAACTATTAGGCTTGTTAATCACAAAATTTACCGAAATAAAACTTAAAAATCAACAATTTAAGGAATGATGACCGCTTATGGGTGAGTTCGCAAAAGAAGTTCTTCCAATTAATATTGAAGATGAATTAAAAGTCTCCTATTTGGACTACGCAATGAGCGTAATCGTCGGGCGAGCACTACCCGATGTCAGGGACGGTTTAAAACCAGTACATCGCCGTGTTTTATACGCGATGAATGTCCTTTCCAATGATTATAATAAACCCTATAAAAAGTCCGCTCGTGTGGTCGGTGATGTCATTGGTAAATATCATCCTCATGGAGATACCGCGGTTTACGATACCATCGTTCGTATGGCGCAACCTTTTTCGCTACGCTACATGCTAGTCGACGGTCAAGGAAATTTTGGCTCGGTGGATGGTGATTCTCCAGCCGCTATGCGATATACCGAAGTTCGAATGGATAAGCTGGCGCACCAACTGTTAAGTGATCTTGATAAAGAAACTGTTGATTGGGATGAAAACTATGATGGGAGCGAAACCGAACCACAGGTTTTACCGACCCGTATCCCTAATTTATTAGTTAATGGTTCCTCCGGTATTGCGGTTGGAATGGCGACTAATATCGCGCCACACAATATGAATGAAGTGATCGGTGCTTGTTTAGCTCTGATCGATGATCCTGATATGGATCTTGAACAAATCATGGAGTTTATACCTGGACCTGATTTCCCTACTCAGGGCATTATTAATGGCCGTGCGGGAATACTTCAGGCTTATAAGACGGGTCGTGGTCGGATTCATATTCGTGCGAGACACCACATCGAAACTGACGATAAAAATGGCAAAGAAAGCATCGTGGTGACAGAGTTACCTTATCAGGTGAACAAAGCTCGATTAATTGAAAAAATTGCTGAATTAGTGAGAGAGAAAAAAATTGATGGCATCACGGGGCTAAGAGACGAGTCGGATAAAGATGGCATGCGCATGGTTATCGAGTTACGTCGTGGCGAAAACTCTGATGTGTTGATGAATAATTTGTACTCTCAAACTCAAATGCAAACAGTGTTTGGGATCAATATGGTTGCCTTGCAAGATCGCCAGCCAAAATTATTTAACCTCAAGGAAATGCTCGAGGCGTTCGTTGCTCATCGTAAAGAAGTGGTGATACGTCGTAGTATTTTTGAACTTCGCAAAGCACGCGAGAAAGCCCATGTACTAGAAGGCCTTGCGTTGGCTTTAGCTAACATTGATCCAGTGATCGAGTTGATTAAAAAAGCTGCTAGTCCGGCGGTCGCTAAAGAACAGTTAATCGATAAAGGATGGGAAGCAAGCGCCATATTAACCATGCTCGATAGTGCCGGTTCAGATGCTTGCCGACCGGATGACCTCGAACCTCAATATGGATTAAAAGATGAGCTTTATTTTCTATCACCGGTACAAGCTCAAGCCATTTTAGATTTAAAGCTACATCGATTAACTGGCCTGGAACATGAGAAAATCATTAATGATTACAAGGGGTTAATTGCCGTTATTGGTGAGCTTCTTGAAATATTAAATAGCAAAGTCCGCTTGATGGAAGTGATTCGTGAAGAACTGATAGAAGTCCGTGAAATGTTTGGTGATGAGCGCCGAACTGAAATTACTAACTCTAGCGCCGATCTACTAATTGAAGATTTAATCCCTGAAGAAGATGTGGTGGTTACACTGTCTCATGAAGGCTATGTCAAGTACCAACCATTAGCGCTTTACGAGGCACAAAGACGGGGCGGTAAGGGTAAGTCTGCCACCAAAATGAAAGAAGAAGACTTTATTGAAAAATTGCTGGTGGTTTCAACCCACGCAACTATTTTATGTTTCTCCAGTGCCGGTAAAGTTTATTGGCTGCGGACATTTGAGCTACCCTTAGCCAGTCGCGGCGCACGTGGTAAGCCTATTGTTAATATTTTACCCTTGGCTGAAAATGAAAAAATTACCAGTATTCTGCAGGTTAAAGATTACAAAGAAGATGAATATGTGTTTATGGCAACACGAAATGGTACGGTTAAAAAGACATCCTTAGAGCAGTTCTCACGCCCTCGTGCTAACGGTATTATCGCACTCCGCTTGGATGACGGTGATGAGCTAATAGGAACGGTGGTGACTAAAGGTGAAGATCACCTGATGTTATTTAGTGATGCCGGTAAGGTCATACGTTTCCATGAAGAAAATGTTCGTCAAATGGGACGTACCGCTCGTGGTGTCAGAGGTATTCGTCTGGGTGAAGAACAGCAAGTCATCGCACTAGTCCGCGCTGATGACGATAGTCAAATTTTAACCGTGACAGAAAATGGTTATGGTAAAAGAACCTGTATGACAGAACATCCGCTACGAGGTCGTGGTGGTCAAGGGGTTATATCAATCACCTTAAGCGACAGAAACGGCAAAGCGATTAGCGCGGTTAGAGTGAAAGATGGCGATGAAATTATGCTAATTAGCAAAGGCGGAACTCTGGTTCGCACCCGTGTCGATGAAATCAGAACCATGGGGCGTAATACTCAAGGCGTAAGATTAATCCGCCTCCAAGAGTCAGAGACATTAGTCGGACTGCAACGTGTTGATGAGTTGGAACCTGCTGAAAGCGATACAGAAGACCAAGCCGAAGCGGCATCGGCTGAGAGCAAAGGGTCAGAATCAGCATCAGAAACTGTATCGCAACAACCAATAGCGTCTGACCAAGACAATGTGAACGCTTCAGAAGCCAATCAATCTGATTCAGCTGCGGAAGGGGATGGCGAGAACAATAGCGCGGATGACTAGTTTAAATTCAACCCAGATCTATAATTTTTGTGCCGGCCCCGCTGCATTACCGAAAGAGGTGTTGCAGCAGGCACAGCGGGAAATGCTTGATTGGCGAGGGCTTGGCGTTTCAGTGATGGAAATTAGCCACCGTTCTGCTGACTACCAACAGCTGGCCACCGAAGCGGAGCAACGTTTTAGGCAATTACTCAACATTAGCCAAGATTATGCTGTATTATTTTTGCAAGGTGGTGCCAGCCTACAGTTTTCAAATATAGCCATGGCATTATTGAATTCATCTAATCAAGCCGAATACCTCTGCAATGGGATTTGGTCCAACAAAGCAGCGCTAGAAGCTAGCCGCTTTGGTAACGTCGCGCAATTAGATGTTATGCGGATCGATAGTAATGGTCATCGTTCTTTAATTGATTTAGCCAACATCAGTCGTCCAACAAATCCTGCTTATACCCACTTCACTCCCAATGAAACCATCGAAGGGCTTCGATTTAGTCAATTACCGCAAACCGATGGGGCTTTGGTCGCTGATCTTTCATCTTGCATTTTATCTGAACAAATAAATATTGCTGACTATGATCTAATTTATGCAGGGGCGCAGAAAAATATTGGTCCGGCAGGCTTAACGCTAGTAGTTGTCAAGCGAGAATTATTTAGTCAAATGAATTTCGATCAGTGTCCAAGCATTTTCAACTACCAAAAGCAGGACCAAAATGGTTCTATGATTAATACGCCAGCTACTTATTCTTGGTATCTTGCCGCTTTGGTGTTTGAATGGTTAGAGCGACAGGGTGGTGTGGTAGCGATGGAACAGCTTGCTATTGAAAAGTCCAACCTTTTATATCAATGTATCGACCAAGATGAATTTTACACTAATCCCATAGCATTAAAAGATCGCTCTCGCATGAACATCCCTTTTATATTGAAGGATGAATCACTCAATGCGACGTTTCTTCAACAGGCGAAACAAGCCGATCTAGTGGGCTTAAATGGTCATCGTAGTGTGGGCGGCATGAGAGCTAGCTTATATAATGCCATGCCGTTAACTGGTGTACAGGCTCTGACTGATTTTATGCTGCATTTTAAGGCGCATCACGGGTAAATCTAGCTGTATCTGCTGATGTCATAAGGTTTCAACCACCCAGCTATTATTCAACAACAAGTATTTAACGACTCAACATCAATTAGGTATTTAACATGTCACGAGACTTCAACAATTTAGCCAATCTTGGTGTGCAAAAACTTCATCCTTATCAAGCCGGTAAACCGGTTAGTGAACTTGAAAGAGAGCTGGGGATCAGTCATATTGTGAAACTGGCTAGTAATGAAAACCCACTCGGTATTAGTGATAATGTTAAACAAGCCATTCAAAACGAGTTAACGGATGCTTGTCGTTATCCCGATGCCAATGGTCATTATTTAAAAGCCGCGCTATCAGAAAGGCATAATATTGAAGCCAATCAAATTACTTTGGGCAATGGTTCAAATGATGTATTGGAGATGATAGCTAAAATTTTTGTGCAATCTCATCATGAAGTTATATTTGCAGAGCATGCTTTTTGTGTTTATCCCATAGTTTGCCAAGCACTAGGGGCTAAACTTGTTGAAGTCCCAGCAAAAAATTGGGGTAACGACCTTGATGCAATGTTGGCTGCAATTACGCCATCGACTAAAATGATCTTTATTGCCAACCCAAATAATCCTACCGGAACCTGGCTTGCTAGCGATGAATTAAAACGCTTTGCTAGCCAAGTGCCTAAAGACGTTATATTGGTTATCGATGAAGCCTATACTGAATATGTTACCGATGGTTCAATTCCCAATAGTATTGAATGGTTATCTGAATTTGATAATCTAGTGGTCACGCGAACCTATTCAAAAGCCTACGGCTTAGCCTCATTACGCTTAGGCTATTCGGTTTCAAATCCTTCGATTTGTGGATTGATGAACCGAGTGCGTCAACCTTTTAATGTTAATTCTATCGCTTTGGCAGCAGGTATCGCCGCACTAGAAGACCATGACTATTTGGCCAAAGCTATATCTGTTAATCGAGCGGGCATGCAACAGTTAGTTGAAAGTTGCCAGCAACTGGATCTGCAATACATTCCTTCTGCTGGCAATTTTTTAACCATTAATATGGCGCAGGACGCAATGCCTATCTATCAAAAACTGTTGCATAAAGGCGTGATTGTCAGACCGGTGGCTAATTATAAAATGCCTAATCACTTGCGGGTCAGTATTGGATTAGAACATGAAAATCAGAAGTACATAGATGCACTTCAAGAGGTTTTGAGCTAACCATGTCGTCGGTTCCAGTGATTACCATTGATGGACCTTCTGGTGCCGGTAAAGGCACTATCGCGCAAATGGTGGCATCTCATTTTGATTGGCATTTGTTAGACAGTGGGGCGCTTTATCGCATATTAGGTGTTTCGGCTAATCATGCAGGATTAATACCGGCGGTAGATGAAGCTTCATTTAAGCATGATTTATCCGTTAACCAACAGCAAAATATTACGTCTCTTGCAACTGAGCTGAGCATTGAGTTTGTGATAAACCCTCGCAGCAAAGAGGTCGAGCCCTTGGTCAACAGCGTCAATCTAGCCTTACAAATACGAACCGATGATGCGGCTCAATTTGCCTCTAAAGTGGCTGCAATTGGCAGTGTGAGAGATGCATTATTGGATTTACAAAAAAACTTTGCTAAACCACCTGGATTAGTCGCCGATGGTCGAGATATGGGGACGGTGGTATTTAGTGAAGCTAAAGTGAAAATATTTCTAACCGCTAGTGCCAAATGTCGCGCCGAAAGACGCTATCAACAGTTGATAAATAAAGGCGTTGGTGCTAATATGCGCGCGCTTTTACAGAGCATAGAGGACAGGGACCAAAGAGATCAAAATCGAAGTGTTTCTCCTTTAGTGCCAGCTGCTGATGCGCTAGTGATTGATAGTTCAGAACTTTCAATTGAACAAGTATTTAATCAAGTCATTGATTATGCATCAGAAAAAGTAGTCTAGGGGCATATTGCCCGTTAATTTTGCTAGCCAATGGAATGGACGGCTTTTATTAATAATCCCAGAATAAGCGGATCTTATTTTGGTGTTTGTAACCCAACATAATTGAATTACTCGCTAAAACCACTAGTCGAGAGTGATTTTTTTTGTGTTATTTAGGTATTTTAAAATGAGCGAAAATTTCGCAGATCTATTTGAAGAAAGTATTAAGAAAACTGAAATGCGTCCTGGCGCGATTGTTTCTGGCGTCGTTGTAGCCATTGATAGTGAAACAGTTACCGTTAATGCTGGACTAAAATCAGAAGGTGTTATTCCTGTTAGCCAATTCTTGAATGAGAAGGGCGAAGTAGAAGTTGAAGTTGGCGACGCTGTTGATGTGTCACTTGAAGCGATTGAAGATGGCTACGGAACAACTCAACTATCTCGCGAAAAAGCCAAGCGATTTGCTACTTGGATAGAGCTAGAAAAAGCTTGTGAAGCAAGCGAAACCGTTATTGGTGTTATTACTGGTAAGGTAAAAGGTGGATTCACTGTAGAAATTAAAGATGTACGAGCATTCCTCCCAGGTTCTTTGGTTGATGTTCGTCCTGTACGCGATACGACTCATCTTGAAGGTAAAGATTTAGAGTTTAAAGTCATTAAGCTTGATCAAAAGCGCAACAATGTTGTGGTTTCTCGTCGTAGCGTAATTGAAGCTGAAAATTCAGCGGAAAGAGAAGAATTATTAGAAAAATTAGAAGAAGGCGCAGTGGCCAAAGGTATCGTTAAGAACCTTACTGACTACGGTGCTTTTGTTGACCTTGGTGGTGTTGACGGACTTTTACATATCACAGATATGGCGTGGAAGCGTGTTAAGCATCCATCAGAAGTGGTACAAGTAGGCGATGAAATCGACGTTAAGGTTCTAAAATATGATCGTGAGCGCTCACGCGTTTCTCTTGGTATCAAGCAGTTAGGTGAAGATCCATGGGCTGATTTAAACCGTCGTTACCCAGAAGGGGCACGTCTGTTTGGTCGCGTTACCAACTTAACTGACTATGGTTGTTTTGTTGAAATCGAAGAAGGTGTCGAAGGTCTTAGTACACGTTTCTGAAATGGATTGGACCAACAAGAACATTCACCCAAGTAAAGTGGTTAATCTTGGTGATGAAGTTGAAGTCATGGTACTTGATATTGACGAAGAGCGTCGCCGTATTTCTCTTGGACTTAAGCAATGTATTCCTAACCCTTGGAATGAATTTGCCACTAAGTACAACAAGAACGATAAGATCTCAGGTAATATCAAATCAATTACTGATTTTGGTATCTTTATCGGCTTAGAAGGCGGAATTGATGGTTTGGTTCATCTTTCTGATATCTCTTGGTCATTAACTGGTGAAGAAGCGGTACGTGACTTTAACAAAGGCGATGAAATTGAAGCCGTTGTATTGTCTGTTGATGCTGAAAGAGAGCGTATTTCTTTGGGTATCAAGCAGGTCGAGTCTGATCCTTTTGCACAGTTTATAGCTGAGCATGCTAAAGGCAGTATCGTAACCGGTACAGTGACTAGTGTTGATGCTAAAGGTGTTAAAGTGTCTCTTGGTGAGAACATTGAAGGATACCTGAGAGCTTCAGAAATCAGCGATGAGCGCGTTGAAGATGCTGCGAAACACTTTAAAGAAGGTGATACAGTAGAAGCTAAATTTACAGCGGTGGATAAAAAGAACCGTGGAATTAGTTTATCAATCAAAGCTAAGTACAAGCAAGAAGAAGCCGATGCGGTTGCGGAATTCAGCAAAGATGAAGACCAAAACTCAGCACCTGCGACTCTTGGCGACCTATTAAAAGAGCAAATGGACCAATAAATCCAAGCTCATTTATAAATTGTTGCGTTAGAAATTAACAAAACATTAGGTCAAAAAAAATAAAAATGTCCATAATCTATTGATTTTGGACATTTTTTGCAATTTGTGTTCAAATTGACTAAGGTATCAAGTATAGTTAAATTGCTTCAAATAAAAATAAGGGAAGACTGAATGACAAAGTCTGAGTTAATAGAAAGGTTGGCTGCAAGGCAAACACAGCTATCCTTAAAAGATGTGGAATTGGTGGTTAAGAGTCTCCTTGAACACATGGCACAGTCTCTCGCGCAGGGTGAAAGAATAGAAATCCGAGGTTTTGGTAGCTTTTCGTTGCATTATCGAGCGCCACGGGTTGGCCGGAATCCTAAAACTGGACAATCGGTTGAACTAGAGGGTAAATATGTTCCTCATTTTAAGCCAGGTAAAGAATTACGAGATCGTGTCAATGCGAGCTTACAACAAGCTGATTAGTCGGCTTTTACAGAAAAATAGCAAAGCATGTCGTCGGATATGCTTTTTTTTTGCCTAAATGATGCTATTTCTTTCGAAAATAGGCAGATTAGTTTAAAATTCAAAGCTTTATTGACGATTGACAGTGCTTTTATATCTATTCAGCACTTCTAGATAGCTGTCAGGTGAAAACTTTTGGTAACGTACGGTTGATTGTAATAGATGGGTATGTTTGGAGAGGCGAGACATTGAAAAATATTATTCTTATCATTTTATTTGTGATTGTATCATCAGTCTCAGCGCTATTTTTCGCACAGAATGATCAACTAGTTGAGATTAAATATTTTGCAGGAAGTTTACATTGGCAGATGAATTGGGTGTTAGTCTTCATGCTAATGTTTGGTTTTATTATTGGTCTAGTGTCGATGTTTACAAGCCTTTTGGCAACAAAAATGCGTTTAGCTAACAGTAATCGAAAATTAACACTACTTGAAAAAGAAGTCAGTAATCTTAGAGCACTTCCTATTACGGATGAATACTAGAGCATTGAACCTATGCAAAACCAGCTAATAAAGTTAATTAAATAATGAACGAGCTTTTAGCGATATTCATTATTCTATTGCCTATTGCTTGGTATTTCGGTTATCGCAATGGCAAACGAAGGGAAGTGGGACGTTCCCATGGTCGACAACATGGCCTGTCAAAGACCTATTTTACCGGCCTCAATTACTTACTTAAAGAAGAGTCGGACAAAGCCATAGATACCTTTGTCAGCATGTTAGAAGTTGATTCGGAAACCGTTGAAACCCATCTTGCGCTAGGAAACTTGTTTCGTAAGCGTGGAGAGGTTAATCGGTCCATAAGGATCCACCAAAATTTGATTGCTCGCCCATCCTTAAGCCCTGAAGACCGCAAGCAGGCGTTGTTGGAACTAGGCCATGATTATATGTCGGCAGGTCTATTGGACCGCGCAGAGAATATATTTAATGAGTTAGCGACGGACTCTACTCATCAGCAGGCTTGTTTAGCCCAGTTGTTGACCATTTATCAGCAAACCAAAGATTGGCAAAAAGCCATTGCAACTGCGGCTAGAATGAGTCTACCGGCCAACAATAAGAATAAAAGTGAAATTTCACATTTTTATTGTGAATTAGCGGAAGAAGCGCTAGAAAATATGGCCTATCGAGATGCTATTGGCTATATTAAAAAAGCCTTTAACGCTGATGCTAAATGTGTCCGAGCGACTCTAATTGGTGGTGAAATTCACTATTCTAATGGACGTTACAAACAAGCTTTAGCCAGCTTTAAAGAATTGACACGCCAGGATATTGCTTTTCTACCGGAAGCGATGGAACGATTGGTTGTATGTTATCAAAAGCTTAAAGATGAAAAGGGTTTGCGACTTTTCTTACAAGAAGCACTTAACAAAGGTGGCGGGATTTCATCAATTTTAGCCTACGCGCAAATTATACAAAGAGGCGAAGGGGATAAAAAAGCGGCTGATTTTATAGCCAGCCAAATGGCTCAACATCCCTCGGTAAAGGGTCTTCTAAAGCTAATTGAATTGCATATCGAGCATGCTAGCGAAAGCGCTATCCCTAGTTTGACGATGTTACATCAAGTGGTCTCTAAGCTACTTGAAAACAAGCCCATTTATCATTGTGATACCTGCGGTTTTGATGCCAAAACTTTATTTTGGCAGTGTCCTAGCTGTAAGTGCTGGGGCTCGGTCAAACCGATTCAAGGTATTGAAGGTGAATAAAGTTCATTGATTTTAGACGGTTACTGGATAAAAAATGTCAAAGCAGAACGTTCTATGTAAAAAGCCAATTATTGTTGCGCTAGATTTCGATTCATTAACTGAAGCAAGAGCCTTGGTTAAGAAACTCGATCCTCGTTTATGCCGTGTGAAAGTGGGTAAGGAGATGTTTACCTTGTTTGGTCCTGATTGGGTAAAAGAGCTGCTGGATCAGCAGTTCGAGGTGTTCCTAGATCTAAAGTTTCATGATATCCCTAATACTGTGGCAAAAGCCTGTGTCGCGGCAGCTAGTTTAGGTGTTTGGATGGTCAACCTTCATGCTAGTGGTGGTGCTAAAATGATGCTTGCTGCCAAACAGGCGCTCGATCATTGTGCTCAGCCTCCTTTATTAACGGCCGTCACCTTGCTTACCAGTATGGACTCTCAAGAGTATCAACGGCTAGGCTATCAACGCACGTTAGGTGATCAAGTGATGCATTATGCATCGATGGCTAAAGACTGTGGATTGGATGGGGTCGTATGCTCTGCATGGGAGGCTCAGGCTCTTTCAGCAGCGCTTGGTAACGATTTTAAACTAGTTACACCGGGCATTCGACCTAAAAATTATCAAAAAGACGATCAATCTCGAATAATGACTCCAAGCCAAGCGATTGCAGCGGGTTCAAGCTATTTAGTGATTGGTCGTCCTATCACATCTGTGAGAGATCCGCTCGGCTCCTTGTGCGAGATCTCTGAAAATCTTGTAAGCCACTAGTAAATCTATACCATCTATATTATGATTCTTTTCGTCGGCGGCGAGTAGTTTAGCTGATTGACGCAAAGGTCAATTTTGATCATGGAATAAAATCTAATCAAGGAGATATACAATGAAACTATTAACCTCAATATTACTAATGCTCACTATGACTATGGGTATGAGTCAGGCTATTTCGGCTAAAACGACACATTCAAAAGGCAGCAGTAAGCAAAGTATTCAACAAGAGCAACAGGTTAATCTAAACAAAGCAGGGGTTTCGGAACTTGCTCAAGTACTGACAGGAGTCGGCATGAAGAAGGCGCAAGCGATTGTTGAATATCGTCAAAAGAATGGTAATTTTAAAGCGGTTGAAGAGTTAGCCAGTGTCAAAGGCATTGGTCCAGCGACAATTGCTAAAAATTATAAACGTATCTTACTTTAAGATGTTTTAGTTTATAGTCCATTAACCGCTACGCTTAGCAAGTTTTAGTTAAGTGCAGCGGTTTTTATCTGTCCGGTTTTAACTAAAATATAATAAATAATTACAAAAATAATAGCTGCTACTCCACCAAAAGCATGTGATTCTTCCACCACATTAGTGCCTATCAATAGTTCAGTCGACTGATTAATATGCCAGATAGATTCAATAATCAACTTGCCAATGATCACTACTGCCATGGTTAAATGAATAAATGGATCTGATCGCCATGTAATGAGCGCGGCGCCAATAACGTAGCCATGCAATGCTCCGGACAGACCGACATAAGCGTTGATATCGACCCAGAAATGCAGCATCAGTAGATTAAAAATCATGGCAAATAGCAATAATGCATTTCTAACGACCTGCGAAAGTACTGGCTGAAAAAAGAGATCAATTAGCCAAAGACCTAATATATTGAGACCCCAATGGTTCCAATTACTATGACTAAGATTAGCAGTAAACAAACGCCACCATTGCCCTTGGTCGACCGCCTCGCGTTGATAAATCATCCACTCAGTGGCAGGCATGAAAATCATATAAAGAATACTGACGAGGGTGATTGCAACCGCTAATTGATGTTGTGAAATATCTTGGGGAATAAATACTTTGAATAAATCTTTGTTAAGTCGAGTCATTGCGTCGCCATAAGGTTGTAACACTTTGAATCCTGCAGGATAAAATAATTTGACCCTTAGCGCAAAAAAAAAGCCCCATTTTCATGGAGCTTTTGCTTTAAAGCCAATTTGGCTCCCCCTCCCCGACTCGAACGGGGGACCTGCGGATTAACAGTCCGTCGCTCTAACCAACTGAGCTAAGGGGGAATTACTTGCCCTCTGTAAGAGGGAGCGCCATAATAGTGGAACATAATCTATCGGTCAACTACCAATAGCGGTTTTTTTAGGTTTTTTTGCCTGTTTTTAGCTTCGGTTAATGAACGGCCATTGAATTGCTCGAATATTAGCCAATTATGCTGATTCGGCGACCTTTTTTAATCGAGCAATCGCATCTTTTAATGTCTCCATTGAAGCCGCATAGGAAATTCTTAGGTGGCCGACGGCACCAAATGCACTACCTGGTACCAGTGCTAAACCAACCTTTTCGATTAAATATTCAGCGAACTCACTATCATCCTTACAGCCTACTTTTTGTATAAGCGCTGTTACATCGGGAAATGCGTAGAAGGTACCATCACTTTGCAAACAGCGAATACCAGCGATGTTGTTCAGTTCCGCAACAATATAATCATGGCGTTTTTTAAACTCCGTTAGCATGCTCTTTACACATGATTGATCACCATTTAAAGCAGCTTCAGCTGCCGCTTGTGACACTGCGGCCGGATTAGAGGTGCTTTGGGATTGGATTTTTTTCATCGCACCGATTAATTTAGCTGGTCCTGCGGCATAGCCAATTCGCCAACCCGTCATGGCATAGGCTTTAGAAACACCGTTTAACACCACACAACGGTCATAGAGATCTGGACAGGTATTCAAAATATTAACAAAAGGCTCTTCGGTCCATAAAATGTGTTCATACATATCATCGGTGGCAATAACTATTTTGGGGTACTTTAATAGAATTTCTGCCAAGGCTTTAAGTTCGCCAGCCGAATAGGCTACGCCGGTTGGATTACTGGGGCTATTGATAACAAACAAACGAGTGGCCGGTGTAATGGCTTTTTCTAATTGCTGGGGCGTGATTTTTAATTGGTTTTCAATATCGGTTTGGATAATCACGGGCTCACCATCGGCCAGTAGAACCATATCCGGATAAGAGACCCAATAGGGCGATGGGATAATGACTTCATCACCACTTTGGATTAGTGCTTGACAAAGGTTAAAAAAGCTCTGCTTACCACCACAAGAGACCAAAATTTGATTGGCTTGGTAATCGAGTTGATTATCACGCTTAAATTTGTCAATGATGGCGGATTTTAAGCTGGCGGTTCCATCCACTGCGGTGTACTTAGTGGCTCCATCTTTAATTGCTTGGATAGCCGCCTGTTTAATAAAATCTGCGGTATCAAAATCGGGTTCTCCAGTACCTAGACCAACAATATCTTTTCCTTGGGCTCGCAATTCTGCGGCTTTTGCAGCAACTGCTAGCGTACTAGATGGTTTGACTTTATTGACACGATCAGACAGTTTAATATCCACGATTGGGGGTCCTATATTTGAGGCTTAAATCTTAATAAATTGGTTAAATGGATTATCCTTTGCCCGAGAGCAAATATTCAATAGCAATTGTAACCTACACTGGATAAAATACTATAGAACAGATCACTATAAGATTATAAATAAAACCCTTTAAAGTTGCTGTTAATTAAGCGATTGAATCAATCATTGGATATCTATGGCACCAATATTTTCGCTCAAATCACCCTTTAAACCAGCCGGCGATCAGCCGCAAGCGATTGCACGCCTAATCGAAGGGCTTGACAATGGTCTGAGCCACCAAACTTTACTAGGGGTCACCGGTAGTGGAAAAACTTTCACTATAGCCAATGTGATTCAGAAAACAGATCGACCTAGTATAATCTTGGCGCCTAATAAAACCTTAGCAGCCCAGCTTTATGGCGAAATGAAGGAGTTTTTTCCTGACAATGCGGTGGAATACTTCGTTTCCTATTATGACTATTATCAGCCAGAAGCCTATGTTGCTAGTAGCGATACCTTTATAGAGAAAGATGCTTCGATTAATGATCATATCGAGCAAATGCGTCTTTCCGCCACTCGCTCGCTACTTGAAAGGCCGGATGCCATTATTGTCGCATCGGTATCCGCTATTTATGGATTAGGCGATCCAAAACAATTTCACAGTATGGTGATGCGGCTTAAAATTGGCGACAAGGTTAAACAGCGGCAAATATTAACCAAGTTAGCTGAATTACAATTTACCCGAAATGAGATGGATCTACAACGTGGGACTTATCGCGTCAGAGGCGATGTGATCGATATATTTCCGGCAGAATCGGAGCGCTTTGCTATGCGAATTGAGTTATTTGATGATGAAGTTTACAACCTGAGTCAATTTGATCCTTTAACAGGCGAAATTATACGCAAGTTACCAAGAGTAACACTTTATCCTAAATCACACTATGTCACCGCAAGGCAAACCATTTTAGATGCGATAGAAATGATCAAACTAGAACTAGTCGATAGACTTGAGCAGCTAAAGTCGATGGACAAACTTGTGGAATATCAACGCTTAGAACAGCGCATTAAATTTGATATCGAAATGATGCAAGAACTGGGTTATTGTTCAGGCATTGAAAACTATTCTCGATTTATGTCGGGGCGAAATGCCGGCGAGCATCCTCCGACACTTTTTGATTATTTGCCAGCCAATGCGCTGTTGATTATGGATGAGTCACACGCCATGGTTCCACAAATTGGCGCAATGTATAAAGGTGATAGGTCACGTAAGGAAAACTTAGTTGAATATGGCTTTCGTTTGCCATCGGCACTGGATAATCGTCCTTTGCGATTTGAAGAATTTGAAGGATTGGCTCCACAGACAATCTTTGTTTCCGCAACGCCTGCGAATTATGAGTTAGAAAATTCGGGTGAAGTGGTGGAACAGGTCGTTAGACCCACCGGATTGCTCGACCCGCAAGTTGAGGTTAGACCGGTTGCAACTCAGGTAGATGATTTGTTATCAGAAATTAAAAAACGTGTGGCAGTCAATGAACGTGTTCTGGTTACCACTTTAACCAAACGCATGGCGGAAGATTTAACTGAATATTTGACCGAACATGGCGCTCGAGTGCGATATCTCCATTCAGACATCGATACGGTTGAACGGATGGAAATCATTCAAGATTTGCGAAGAGGTCTATTTGATGTGTTGGTGGGAATAAATCTACTGCGAGAAGGACTGGATATGCCGGAAGTCTCTTTAGTGGCCATACTTGATGCGGATAAAGAAGGTTTTTTACGATCTGAGCGTTCATTAATACAAACCATAGGTAGAGCAGCACGTAACTTACGTGGTAAAGCAATTCTATACGGTGATCAAATTACGGGGTCAATGAAGCGGGCAATTGATGAAACAGATCGCCGCCGTGAGATCCAACATCAGCATAATCTTAAACATAACATTACGCCTATTGGTGTAAGCAAAGGGATTTCTGATATTATGCAGACCGGAGAAAAATTTAGCGTTAGCAACGTGAGTAAAGCGAGAAGAGTCGCTGAACAATCGGCTAAATATAAGGTCAGGACTGCAGCTCAAGCAGGTAAAGCGATCCGAGAACTAGAAAATCAAATGCTATCTGCTGCCAAGGATTTAGAGTTTGAAAAAGCAGCCCAGCTAAGGGATGAAATAGCACTACTTCGCGAGGCTATTTTTTAGCCGTTCATCACTTTGGTAAATGCTTTTTTCTGTGCGACTCATTATTTATCATAAAACGTGATAGAACTCGCAACTTCAAAAATATAAACGAGTACCCATCATCCATGTTGAAAGATTAATAAAAGTAATGAGAAAAAAACATAAAATATACAACTGGGTCGAAGTTGATGATGAAGCACATGGTTTTTATGACCAGAAAAACCAATCTTTATACTATTCCAAAGTGTTAAAGTTCTTAGGTGAGCATCTAAACTAATAGAATCCCATTTTTACAGTGTGGCAACCTAAGCTAGCAGCTTTTTAGTGCCGTCGCTAAGTCTGTAATTAAGTCTTCAACATTCTCAATACCAACCGATATCCTTAACAGGTTTTGTGTGATTCCCGCCGTTTCCTGTTCTGACAGAGCGACAGCTGCGTGAGTCATGGTTGACGGGTGGCAGATTAAACTTTCGACACCACCTAAAGACTCGGCAAGTGAAAAGATGTTAAGCCGACTTAGAAAAGCTTTGATCTGCTCAATATCACCCTTTATTTTAAATGAAATCATTGAACCAAAACCTGACTGTTGTTTTTTGGCTATAGCATGACCCGGATGATCTTTTAACCCTGGATAATAAACCTTCTCAATACTTGAATGAGATTGTAAAAAATCTACTATTTTAGCCGCATTTGTTTCATGACGCGCTAATCGAACGTCGAGTGTACGCAGCCCTCGCAAGGTTAAAAAACTGTCAAAGGCGGCGCCAGTAATCCCCGTACAATTAGCCCACCATTTTAAGTCTTCGGCCACTTGAGGATCTTTGGCTATAACGGCCCCTCCCACTAGGTCGCTATGACCATTGATATACTTGGTGGTTGAGTGAACCACAATATCGGCGCCCAATAAAAGAGGCTTTTGATGGATTGGTGAAAGAAAAGTGTTATCAACCGAGACTAAAGTACTATGCTGCTTGGCGAAGCTAACAATTTGTTCGATGTCTGTGATTCGAAGTAGGGGGTTGCTCGGTGTTTCTACCCAAATCAACTTTGGCTTTTGTTCAAAGGCTTGAGCTAAAGCTTTAGGGTCATTTTGATCAATAAATAGCACTTTAAAATGGCCTTTGTCAGCAAAAGATTTAAAAGGCGAAAGCTTCCACCGTAACAGTCATGTGGCGCAATGATGGTATCATCCTTTTGCAACAGTTGAAGCACTAAGAATATTGCTGACATACCGCTGGAAGTCACCACGCCATCCACACCTGACTCTAATTGAGCAAGCGTTTGAGCCAAAGTATCACGGGTAGGATTACCCGAACGAGAATAATCGTATTGCCGTTTATCATCAAAACCGGCAAAGCTATAGTTACTCGATAGATAAATCGGAGGAGTGATTGAACCAAATTGTTGATCGGTCTCTATCCCAGCCCTTACCGCTAAGGTATCTGAATGAAGATTTTGTAGTTGGTCTGAAGACATGAATGCTCCTAATACTGCGTTGATAGCGGCTTTTTAGCGAAAAGGTTAAAATTTATGAGTCTGTTTGGATGTTTAGACGTCTAAACATCATTAATCTGGACTATATCCGTATAGAGGTATTGATGTCAAGACGTTTAGACGGCTATAATAGGCATTGGTCATTGTATTTGGTTATATAGGAATTTTGAATGAAAGATTGGAATGGTGAATATATTAATCCCTATGTGGAGCACGGTCATAAAAAGGATCAAATCAAAAAGATCACGGTATCAATTCCTTTTTCTGTACTAAAAATACTTACCGATGAGCGCACTCGAAGGCAGGTCAGTAATTTGAAACATGCCACTAATAGTGAATTGTTATGTGAGGCCTTCTTACATGCTTATACGGGGCAACCGCTGCCAACGGATGAAGAATTGCAAAAGAAAGCGGAAGACTAGGTTTATTGGATGTTGGGAAGATAATAGAAGGGCTCTCGACTATTCGTTTTTAGATATAAAGGATGCACTTCTCGGTGTTTAGGGCTAATATTTATCGTCGTTACTGCATCCGCCCACATTCCCTCGTCCCACGTCATTCCCGCGCCACCAGTGATTCCCGTACCACTACCGTCATTCCCGCGCAGGCCTGTCTCTTCTACACAAATATTCTCAAAGAGTTGAACTTAATCAATTGATAACGATCAGATCAATTAATTAAACAACCTAAGGATATAAAAATGTTTATCTCAGATACTGCACATTGGTCAAAATCAACCTTTGGAACTTGTGATTTAGGCGACAAACGAAGAACCAAAAGGCTTATTCAGATGGTCACTTCATTGGCAAGAAACATTGGACAATCAGTGGTAAAATCTATGGACAATGATTCCGAAGTAGAAGGTGCATATCGTTTGTTACGAAATCCAAAAGTTTTAGGAAAAGATATCGCCGAAGGGGGGTTCCAAGCGACAGCCACTCTAGCGAAAAAGGGAATGCGGTTGTTGGCACTGGAAGATACAACTAGCCTGAATTTTAGCCATGGCGTTTCAGAAGGGCTAGGTTATATAGGGCCTCCAAGCCAAAAAAAGAAAGGCATACAGGTACATTCTATTGTTTTGGTTAATGCTCAAAGCAAAGAAACGTTAGGTCTGATAGAACAAACTCGATGGCATCGAAAAGCCAGTGTCCATGCAAAGAAAAACCAAAGATTAGCGGAGGATTATACAGACAAAGAAAGCTTCAAATGGCAACGCAGTTCAGAAAAGATGGCCGCACGTTTAGGCGACGATATGAGACAGGTCATCTCTGTCTGTGACAGAGAATCTGACATTTATGAGTATCTGGATTACAAAGTATCTCATCAACAAGGATTTGTCATACGAACTCGCCATAATCGTAAACTAAATGATTCAAAAGAGAAACTGTTTGAACGGATACGAGAGCTTAAAGGCGTAGGTACTTATACCTTAGATATCGTCCAAAAAAGGGGACGCAAAGCTCGGCAGGCAACCATGGAACTAGCTTACGCACCGGTTCGAGTGTTGGCACCAGATCGGAAGCAAAAAGATTATTCCCCGATTGAGTTAACGGTAGTGAGTTGTCGAGAGACATCAAAAACAGATCATCCTGTTGAGTGGATATTATTGACAACAGAGGTGATTAAAACGGCAGAAGATGCCCGTCGGATTGTCGGTTACTACGCGGCACGTTGGAAAATTGAAGAATTCCATAAAGCCTGGAAAAGTGGTGGTACACAAATCGAAAAAAGCCGTCTCCAATCAGAGGGAAACCTAGAGAGAATGGCGGTTATACTGTCATTTATCGCAATCAGGTTATTACAGTTGCGAGAAGTGATAGACACAGAAAAAGCACTTCGAAGCAAAGATTGTTCCCACATATTAAATAATATTCAATGGCGAATACTGTGGCAAAAACTGGAAAAAAAAAATACACAAGGAAGACAAAACCCAGTATAGAATGGGCATATTATGCCATTGCAAAATTGGGTGGATGGAAAAATAGTAAGCGCACAGGGAGAGTGGGTTGGAATGCTCTATGGGAAGGTTGGTTCAAGTTGGAACTACTCATTGAAGGCTATGAGCTTGCTCAAGTTTAAAAGATGTGATCAAGAGACAGGCGCAGGCGGGAATCCATTACCTTTTCAGCACAATAAAATCTCAAAAATAATAGACAGGCAGAAATCAGAAGGCATCTTGTTTTAATATCGTCTTTTCTGAGGCTTGGTGATGAAATTAATTATTTTTGTAGGACGGAAGGCGT
This sequence comes from Enterobacterales bacterium, assembly GCA_030949565.1. Classification (GTDB taxonomy): domain Bacteria; phylum Pseudomonadota; class Gammaproteobacteria; order Enterobacterales; family Kangiellaceae. Next base: position 73 of record JAUZSK010000089.1, on the reverse strand, counting down.
TTTGTTCAAAAATAATAGACAGGCAGAAATCAGAAGATACCTTCCTTGGATAGCGCCTTTTTTGAGTTTTTGT
>JAUZSK010000088.1 GCA_030949565.1 Enterobacterales bacterium | reverse complement strand
CATGGCAAGGCGGCGGTAAGGGCAAGCAAGGTGCAAGGAATAACCATTCATCACAAGAAAGCAACATGAGCAGTGTATAGCAAAAAATGGAATCAAAACAAGCGCATGTATCAACGCAAGCGCTTTCTTGCCTTTGCAAGGTATGAAAATGCCATTCCTCCTGTCTTGTGATTTCCGAATCGCCACGCGCCCGCGGCTCGAGGTCGGTTTGCCAGAAACTCACGCTGTGGCATTATCCTCCGTTTTAGCGGAACCACGCGTTTACCGCGTTTAATTGGCGTGGATAACGCAATTGAATGGATCGCTACAGCTAAACCGCCCAACGACCCGAAGCGCGCTAAAGTGGGCGCAATTGACGCGGTGGTTGAGGCGGATCAGCTGAAAGCGGTGGCGTTACAAATGATTAATGACGCCGCTGATGGCAAACTGGATTGGAAAACCGTCGTCAGGTCAAACAAAAAGTCCGATCAGACTGAATAAATAAGATTGAACAAACCATGGCTTTTAATGTGGCCAAAGGTGTGGTTGGCGCGAAAGCCATGCCGCATTATCCAGCGCCGATGGAAGCCATTGCGGTGATTGAAAAAAGTGCTAACTTAGGCCGTGATGAAGCTTTAAAAATTGAGCATGAAGGTTTTGTTAATGTCTGCCAAACCTCTCAAGCACGCGCCATGGTACAGATTTTCCTGAGTGACCAACTACTCAAAGGTAAAGCCAAGGTTGCCGCTAAAACGGCCACTAAACAGGTAAAACAAGCGGCAGTAATTGGCGCAGGCATTATGGGTGGTGGCATCGCCTATCAGTCAGCCAGTAAAGGAATTCCGGTGGTAATGAAAGATATCAATCAAGCCGCACTGGATTTGGGTATGGGCGAAGCGATTAAAATTTTAAGCAAAGGGGTTAAGCTCGGCAAGCTTAAAGCGGATAAGATGGCACAGGTGGTTGCCACTATTACGCCAACTTTGGATTACACCTCGATTAAAAATGCTGATCTGGTGGTTGAAGCGGTGATTGAAAATCCCAAGGTGAAGGATATCGTACTGCAAGAAATTGAAGATAATATTGCCGAAGATACTATTTTAACCTCCAACACCTCAACCATTTCGATTGACCTACTTGCCAAAAACCTAAAACGCCCCGAAAACTTCTGTGGTATGCACTTTTTTAATCCAGTACATAAGATGCCTTTAGTGGAAGTTATCCGAGGTGCCAAATCGTCCGATGAAACCATTGCAGCCACCGTTGCTTATGCCAGCGCCATGGGTAAATCGGCAGTGGTTGTTGAAGACTGCCCAGGTTTTTATGTGAATCGTGTATTGTTCCCTTATTTCCGAGGCTTTAGTTTAATGATGGCCGAGGGCGCGGACTTTAGACAGATTGATAAGGTCATGACTAAATTCGGTTGGCCGATGGGTCCAGCTTATTTGCTAGATGTGGTGGGTATTGATACCGCCTACCATTGCGCGGATGTGTTGGCACAAGGATTCCCCGAGCGAATGTCGAAAATAGAGGGTGACTCGCTGGGTAAGCTGTATGAACAAAAACAACTGGGACAAAAAACAGGCAGTGGTTTTTATGTTTATAGTTTGGATAAAAAAGGGCGTCCGAAAAAGGATTTTGTGGAAACCATTTTTGATACCATCGGCAAGCCCAGTAAAGATTATGAAAAACAAGAAATTATTGAGCGCATGATGTTGCCGCTTATTTTTGAAGTAGCACGCTGTCTGGATGAAGGCATTGTCGCCACCGCAGAAGAAGCCGATATGGCATTACTATTTGGTATTGGTTTCCCTCCTTTTAGAGGTGGTGCATTAAAATATGCCGATGAAATCGGTCTACAGAATATTGTTGCAATGGCACAAAAATACCAGTCGCTAGGCGCCTGTTATGAAGTGCCTGCTAGCCTTAAAAAACTAGCCAACAACAACCAATGCTTTTATAGCGCTTAATTAGAATTCGGGAGAAATAATCATGAAAAATGTCGTCATTGTTGATGCAATCAGAACCCCGATGGGGCGTTCAAAAGCTGGAATGTTTAGAAATACCAGAGCCGAAGTATTAAGCGCACGCTTGATTCAAGCATTGCTTGATCGAAATGAGTCGCTTGATCCAGCACAGGTGGAAGATGTGATTTGGGGTTGTGTACAACAAACCTTAGAACAAGGCTTTAATATTGCCAAAAATGCCTCGCTTATGACCAGCCTGCCGCATTCGGTTGCTGGACAAACCATCAACCGCCTTTGTGGATCCTCCATGCAAGCGATTCATGCGGCGACTCAATCGATCTTAACCGATAACGGTGATATTTTTATCGTTGGTGGCGTGGAGCATATGGGGCATGTACCGATGATGCATGGCGTCGATTTTGCGCCACAAATTTCGCAATATGCGGCGAAAGCCTCCGGCATGATGGGGCTCACTGCTGAATTACTGGGTAAAATGCACGGTTTTGATCGAGAAACTCAAGATCTATTTGCTTATAACTCTCACCAAAGAGCGCACAAAGCAACCACTAGTGGTGCTTTTGCCAAAGAAATCCTGCCTATGGAAGGTCATGATGCCAATGGCGCATTAAAAACCTTTGATTTTGATGAAGTGATTCGACCTGAAACCACCAAACAAGGGCTAGCTGCATTGCGACCGGTATTTGATCCTCGCGGGACAGTCACGGCAGGTAATGCTTCGGCTTTATCCGATGGCGCCTCTGCCATGTTAATCATGAGTGAAGACAAAGCAAAAGAGCTAGGTTTAACACCGCTGGCGAAAGTCAGAAGCATGGGCGTATCCGGTTGTGATCCTGCCATTATGGGTTATGGTCCAGTACCTGCAGTAAAAAAAGCGCTTAAACGCGCCGGGCTTGCAACCACCGATATTGACCTGTGGGAATTGAATGAGGCCTTTTCGGCACAATCCTTGCCGGTGCTTAAAGATTTGGGTCTACTCGATGTGATGGATGAAAAAGTAAACCTCAACGGCGGCGCGATTGCGCTGGGTCATCCTCTGGGTTGTTCTGGAACTCGCATTAGCGGAACCTTGTTGCATCTAATGCAATCAAAAAATGCCTCTCTTGGTGTCGCTACTATGTGTATTGGTTTAGGTCAGGGCATTGCCACGGTATTTGAACGGGTTTAGTAAGATGCGGCTTCGAAGGTGGCGCTGACAAACCACCCTTTTGCTAACCTTCGGGGTAATTGCTGCATTAACCTGGTAACCTAAGTCCATTTAGGGTTCCCTGAGGGAAAAGGGACTTTAACCCCCTCCACCTTATCGCTGGAATTTAATCCCCCCTCCCTCGAGGGGAGAGGGATAGGGAAAGGGTGGCATAAACAAAACACCCAGCATTTCCGTTACCCTTGAGATCTTAAAAACCACCCTCATCCTAACCTTCTGGGTAATAGCTCCTGCATTAACCTGGTAACCTAAGTCCATTTAGGGATCCCTGAGGGAAAAGAGACTTTAACCCCCTCCACCATCGCTGGAATTTAATCCCCCCTCCCTCGAGGGGAGAGGGATAGGGTGAGGGTGGCATAAACAAAACACACAGCATTTCCTTTACCCTTGAGATCTTAAAAACCACCCTCATCCTAACCTTCTGGGTAATTGCTGCATTAACCTGGTAACCTAAGTCCATTTAGGGTTCCCTGAGGGAAAAGGGACTTAAGCCCTCCACCATCGCTGGAATTTAATCCCCTCTCCCTCGAGGGGAGAGGGATAGGGTGAGGGTGGCATAAACAAAACACACAGCATTTCCTTTACCCTTGAGATCTTAAAAACCACCCTCATCCTAACCTTCTGGGTAATTGCTGCATTAACCTAGTAACCTAAGTCCATTTAGGGATCCCTGAGGGAAAAGAGACTTTAACCCCCTCCACCTTATCGCTGGAATTTAATCCCCTCTCCCTCGAGGGGAGAGGGATAGGGTGAGGGTGGCATAAACAAAACACCCGGCATTTCCGTTACCCTTGAGATCTTAAAAACCGATCACATTCAAAATGAGAAGTGAAGCCTTACTAACATCATTACTAGATGCTATTTAGTTTTAAAAATCAAAGAGATATGAATTTAAAAACGAACGAACGTTCGTTTTATTTTTTTAAGCTTAAAACATGCGAAAAAAGCTTAAAATTAAACCTTTTTGGAGCTATACATGGCTTCATCAGCTTCTTTTAACACCTGATCGACCTCTTTATCTTCTGGAGTTAAAATTCTTACACCAATACTTGCCGATATTGAATAGCTTTTGTTGTTGATTTCAATCGGTTGCTTGATGCTCGACTTCACCTTGTCGGCTATCGCCACCGTATCAGAGATGGCTTTATTTTTATTTTTACCTAGCTGAGTCAATAATAATACAAACTCATCTCCACCAATACGACTGGCCAGATCTTCTTGTCTCACAACATGGCTTAAACGTTCTGCAGTTTGCTGCAAGATCACGTCACCCACATCGTGACCATCTTGATCGTTGATAATTTTAAATTTATTCAGATCGATATATAAAATCGCGGCATACATTTTATGGCGAGCGAGGCTGGATAAAAGTTTTTCGAGCGACTCATATAAAAGTCGCCGATTAGCTAGATCAGTGAGCGGATCATGTGCTGCCAAATGACTGATAGTTTCTGTTGCCTCTTGCTGCGCCACAACGTAGGGCTTAATGATCCATGCGTAAATAATCGGTGCCGACAAACTGGATAGCAAAAGCACGTCAATGAACACTTCGGCTGCCGGGCTAAAAAACGGAAAAAGGTAAAATATTGTCATAATCAGAAATTCAACCAAAGCAATGGTTATAACAATAGGAATAATGATGGGACGAATTGACAGCATATTCCTTATTTTAGTCGAAAACGCCCCAAAAAACCCTATCAAAGGTCGAAGAAAATGCATAAAAACGCCATATCCCGCGCTTTTTGTTAATTTTTTACATGGATATTAGCGATTGGGCTCTTATAGCATTAAGTTAGTAGACCCAATGCAAAAATGAGGTTCATAATAATCCCACAGTTGCTTGATCTGCCGCTGTGGCTATGCCGATGGAGAAATCCATAAATAAAACTTAACTGGATTGCAAAGATGTTGCATAGGGAATTAACAGTAAATACGTTACTCAGACTCGTGGTGGTGATCCCATCGCGAGGTTTTTTTATGGTTTAAATAAACTGTAAAAAAATAAACCCTCGCTTCTGCCATGAATCGGGGGTTTTTTTATGCAAGTCACTGCTATAGTAAGATTGAAGAGTAAGCTTGAATCAAAGTTACATTAAAAATAATACAGCTTGGAGTCATTGAATGACACAGAAAAATAATACTGCCACAGAAAACCTATCAGGCGCGCAAATGTTGGTGAAGTCACTGGTTGACTTGGGCGTTAAGCACATTTTTGGTTATCCTGGCGGTTCGGTATTAGATATCTATGATGTTCTTGAAAATCAAGACGAGGTGCAACATATTTTGGTACGCCATGAGCAAGCGGCCACTCATATTGCCGATGCCTATAGTCGCTGCACCGACCAAGTGGGCGTGGTGCTTGTCACCTCTGGCCCCGGCGCGACTAATTGTGTAACCGGAATCGCCACCGCCTATATGGACTCTATCCCGATGGTGGTTCTTTCTGGCCAGGTAGCGACTCATTTAATTGGTGATGATGCGTTTCAGGAAACCGATATCCTTGGTTGTTCTCGGCCTATTGTTAAACATAGTTACAGCTGTCGCTCCACTGAAGACATCCCTTGTATGATTGCCAAAGCCTTCCACTTGGCTAAGACCGGTCGCCCTGGCCCTGTGGTGGTGGATTTACCCAAGGATAAACTGGCAGCAATCTCTAAAACACCCTATAAGATGATTACTGAAATTAACATGCGATCTTATAATCCCACCACCAAAGGGCATCCAAAACAGATTAAGAAAGTTGCTAAAACGCTGTTACAGGCTAAACGACCGATTATCTATGCTGGAGGCGGTGTTGTTATTGCCAATGCATCGGATTTATTGTTGCAATTAACCGAAAAACTGAATGCGCCAATCACCAATACGCTAATGGCTTTAGGCTGCATTGATGGCAATGATCGCCATTTTGTCGGTATGCTCGGTATGCACGGCACCTATGAAGCCAATAAAACCATGGCGCATGCCGATGTTATTATCGCATTAGGTGCGAGATTTGATGATCGCGTAACCAATCATTGCGATAAATTCTGCCCCGATGCCACCATTATTCATGTGGATATCGATCCGACATCCATTTCTAAAAATATTCACGCTCACATTCCAGTGGTGGGTTCGATTGAAGTGGTTATTCAACAGATTTTGGATGCGATGGATAAAGATTCTAGCCAGCAAGATCAAGCGGCGATCGAAGACTGGTGGCAACAGATTGAAGGCTGGCGACAAAGGCGCTGTTTAGACTTTACTACAAACGATAAAACCATAAAGTCACAACAGGCAATCCGTGCCTTGCACAAGGTTACTCAAGGCGATGCTTTTATTACTTCTGATGTCGGCCAACACCAGATGTTTGCCGCGCTTCACTACCCTTTTAAACGACCCAAGCAGTGGATCAATTCCGGTGGTCTTGGCACCATGGGATTTGGTTTGCCAGCGGCGATGGGCGTATTATTTGCGCACCCCGGTGCAACGGTGGCTTGTGTGACCGGTGATGGTTCGATCCAAATGAATATTCAAGAGCTTTCCACCTGCCTACAGTATGATTTACCGGTAAAAATTATCCTACTCAATAATGGTAACCTCGGGATGGTTAAACAGATCCAAGATATCAATTATCAAGGACGACATGCCAGCGTTTACTTTGATTCGCTACCCGATTTTGTCAAACTAGCGGAAGCCTACGGTCATGTCGGCATGACCATTGATGATCCAAAAGATCTCGAATCCGGACTAGAAGCCGCATTTGCCTTAAAAGATCGATTGGTACTGGTTAATATTATGGTTGAACAACACGAGCATGTGTATCCGATGCAAAAGCGTTCCTGCGCGGTGGATGATATGTGGCTAGCAAAAGGAGTGGATCAATAATGCGTACCCTACTTTCCATTTTATTAGAGAATGAAGCGGGATCTTTATCTCGCATTGTCGGGCTGTTTTCACAGCGCGCTTTTAATATCGAAAGCCTCACCGTGGCGGCAATCGAAGATAAAAGTCTATCGCGTATTACCATCGCCACCAACGGTGATCACAAGGTGATTGAACAGATCATCAAACAGGTCAACAAACTAGTCGATGTGTTAAAAATATCCGAACTGAGCAACGCCGATCATATCGAACGCGAACTGATGTTTGTTAAGCTGATTGCCAATACCGCAGAAATGCGTGAAGAAATTATCCGAACCACCGATATTTTCCGGGGCCAAATTGTTGATCTCACAAGGCAAACCTACACCGTTCAATTAACCGGCAAAAAAGACAAACTCAATGCCTTTATTCGCTCAATCAAAAGACAAAGTGACATCATCGAAATCGTAAGATCGGGCAGTGTCGCCATAGCACGGGGCGAGCGAGCCTTGAGACCCTAGCGAGTTGAGAAAAATGAGTCATTGATAAACCGACCATTGAAAATCCGCTCACTTGACAAGTCTCAGCAATCAATCTAGACTAGTTATAACACTAGTTATAACGGATTAAGTCATGTTAAAAGTCAAGATTACAGGGATTGGCAATTCAGTCGGTATTGTTTTACCAAAAGAGGCATTAATAAAATTAAAAGTCGAAAAAGGTGATAGCTTGTATTTGCTTGACACACCGGATGGACTAACGCTGACACCCTACCAAAAAGATTTTGAACAGCAAATGCAAGTGGCTGAGAAGGTCATGAAAAACTACCGCAATACGCTTCATCAATTGGCCAAGTGATCGGATTAATCAAAGCCCGATGATTAAACCTCACTGGATACTGGAAGAGGTCGTTTTAGCGATACATAAAATATTGCTGTCTGATCATGGCGGGCTTTCGGGCCTCAGAGATAGAGCATTACTTGACTCAAGTCTAAACCGACCTAAGCAACTTTACACCTATCAAAATCAAGCCACGATTTATGATCTAGCCGCTAGTTATTGTTATGGTTTGGCTAAAAACCATCCTTTTGTGGATGGTAATAAACGGATTGCGTTAACCACTGCGGTGGTGTTCTTAGAGCATAATCAAATCGATTTCGCTGCGTCGGAAGCAGAAACGGTCATCATTATAGAAAGCCTAGCCGCTGGCAATATATCTGAACAAAATTTATCACTTTGGTTTGAAAAACAAAGCCAAAAAGATACGACATAAATCAATCAGGCTCCAACTCAATCAAACTATCCGCCTCATCATCATAATTAAAAGCGCCTAATAGTATCAGGTAATCATCCGCTTCAACCAGTGTTTGTTTGCTGCTGTATTCAAAATCAAATAGCAAAACCAACCAACTAATTTCTAGCAAATTTTTCTTTTTGGCTTTACTCATCAGATTATCAATATAGGATGAAGAAAAGGAACAAGCGCCCGCGATTTCTTGGATCGCTTTTAATCCCTCATAACTTCCATTGGTTTCCATTTCGTCCGGCTTAAAATAGCGAATTTTAAAATTATTACTCCACTGATTTTTTGCTCGTGTATTATTTTTAAAAAAGCTTTCTTCAAAATAATCGTCGGGGATTTCGGCGTAGGGGACTTTCGAAGCCCACACCGAGACTTTATATTTTTTGTCAAACAAATAAGCTTTTTCAGTATGCTGGTTACTTTTCATGATTTTAATTCCTAATAGGGTGGCCCGTAAAAATACCACAACCAAGGTGCTGCGATTATACACTTTATGAAAGGCGCAGCCACGTGGCAATCTCTTATTTTCAGCGTTGATTGAAGCAGATTGCTGCGTCGATCCTCCTTGCAACGACTTTTTTAAGCGATATTCCCTTCTAATCAGTAGCGGTTGTATCGACTAGTTTTCTATGAAATTCGCAATTTTAAAGCAATCAGCGTATGATATTTTGTTGTTTATGTTTTAATTAAAATTATTATTCAGGAGACAAACTATGAAATTTTTAGATAATTACCAAGAACATATCTACGCTGCTTTTCGCATAATGACTGGTTTTTTATTTATATGGCACGGGACTCAAAAGTTTTTTGACTTTCCTGCTAAATTTCCTTGGGGTGAAGTTAACCCGCTGCTAACGGTGGCAGGAGGAATTGAAATGATCGGTGGTCTACTAATTATGATAGGTTTTTTCACTAGACCGGTCGCTTTTGTTGCGAGCGGTATGATGGCGGTTGCTTATTGGATGGCACATGGAACGAAAGACTTTTTCCCGCTAAACAATGGGGGTGAACTTGCGGTAATTTATTGTTTTGCTTTTTTACTAATTGCGTCACGCGGTGCTGTAAAATGGGGTATCGACAAAGGCTAGTTATCCGTTTCTTTATAGGGCTAATGAGTAAAAATAGAGGTGTTGCAGAAAATGAAAACCCATCAATTTTATACCCATAATCAGTTACGTAATTTCACTTATATTCTGCAACTAGCTGACCATCAAGCCATTGTAATCGATCCTTGGGATGCAGATGCCGTTGGTCAGCAATTGGCACAATTAAACTTAAAACTACAGGCCATTATCAATACCCATGAGCACTGGGATCACACCCAAGGAAACCAAGCTTTAGTTGATCGATATGCCTGTGAGGTGTGGGCACACAAAAAGGGTGAAGGAAAAATTCCTGCCATGTCTCGTAGTCTGGTTCATGGCGAAATTATTGAACTGGATCAACAGTCATCAATAAAAATTATGGATACACCGGGCCACACCTTGGCACATTTATGTTTTCTTGTGCTTGAAAACCATAAACCTACTGCGGTTTTTACCGGTGACACACTATTTAACGCTGGCGTTGGTAACTGCAAAGGCGGTGGCGATGCGGAAACCTTGTTTGCAACCATTGAAACGCAATTTCAAACCCTTGATGATGATATCCGAGTTTATCCAGGGCATGACTATTTACAAAATAATCTGCAATTTACACTTAAGTTTGAACCCAGTAATTTAACCGCTCAAAAGTGGTTGAGTAAAGTAACTCATGCCGATTATCGGCCCGGTGATATACAAACCACCATCGGACTAGAGCGTCAGTTTAATAGTTTTTTTCGTCTGGACAATAAAGAGATTATTGCAAACCTCAATCCCGAGATCGGAGACCGAAAAGCCGTCTTTATCGCGTTAAGAAAGCAAAGGGATAGTTGGTAAGTTTTAAAAATTGCAACTTGTAAAGGATTATGCTTTTCGACTAAAAAGATTCCAATCAATCCTCTCCAAAAGAGCAGTGTATAGGTTTTAAGGGCTTGCATTTCAACACTTTCAGGATTAAGCGGGTTGCCTTTTAAGCCCGCGGTAATACAGCGATTGATCTGCTGAATGATTTTGGGATTATCACAGGCAAATTCGATACCTACTCCTTCATTATGGCAAGACTGGCAAGATTGATCGGTCGGTGATTCGGATAATGCGGGATCAACGAATAGGCTTTGACCTTTATCCAGCAGCCACTGATGGCTTGGTTTGTCGCTTGGTTCAGCCTGGAGTGTTGCTGATAAAATGAGGCTGGTTGTTAGCAGTAGTGTGCTTATTAATAAACGAATTGTATGAAGTTTTTTTAAAACCGGCATAAATCACCTCGGTAGTTGATTTCTATTTTTGCATAGTTACACAGAATAACCAAGAAAGATGCAAAATCATTATGCTAGTAGCTGCAAACTTAAGTCAATCATCATTGAAAAAATATTTAATCAAAACAGACCTACAACCAAAAGTACTGGAGCCCTCCAAAACAAAAACAATTAAGTAGAAGGTAAAACGCAGGCAGTTTTGATCCCGGACGCTCATTGGTATATACTTCGGTATATCACAAAGTCAGATGAAAGGCTGAGAGGAGTATCACATGAGAAACACTGCAAAATTATTTATGAATGGCCGAAGTCAGGCGGTTCGGCTGCCTGCACGTTTTCGCTTCGATTGTGATGAGGTTTTCATTCGAAAAGATAGTAAAACCGGTGACATCATCATTTCTAAAAAACCTGATAACTGGAATAGTTTTTTCGAGCTCACACAATCCATTAATGTACCTGAAGATTTTATGGCAGAAAGAGACAATAAAATAGAACAAAATAAAGAATTATTTTAATGGTAACTGCAAAATATATGCTAGACACCAATACGGTTAGTTATATCATCAAGGATAATCCTAGAGCCGTCAGAATTCATTTAAATCAAGTACCCATGAGCAGTATTTATATTTCCAGTATCACCGAAGCTGAATTATTAACAAGTGTCGCCAAAAAACCAGATGCTAAACACTTGCCAATTCTTGTCAAAGAGTTTCTACTGCGAGTCACTATTTTACCTTGGGATTCAAAGGCAGCGAAAAGCTATGCTGATTTTCGAACCGCAATTGAAAAACGGGGGAAATCTCTAGGGACTATGGATATGCTAATCGCAGCTAATTCTTTAGCCGCTGGCACTATTTTGATCTCAAATGATAAAGCCTTTTACCAACTCGCTGATCAATTAACATTGGAGGATTGGACACAACCAAAAGGGTGAAGCCTACTTAATACTTCAAGCCAGTATTAAAAACAATGAGTACTCTACTTGGTCAGTATGCAATTTACCTTCATTCTATTATTAAGGAGATAAATAATCATGAAAAAAATGGACCGTTACAATAGTCATCAGTATATTTTTAATCATCTCTCAGTTCGCTAACCTACCCTTACTAGCGAAAAATAACTTCGCCAATAGATTTGTTTTAAATCAGCCTGAAGCTAACACTATTTTCTTATATAACGAACGTATTCAGCTTAAAAATGGTGGATACTTTATGGCTGAACGAGGCATGATATTTGTTCCTTTAAATCGTTCAAAAAAAAATAGCCAAATAATTGCTCTTGAGATCTATCGTTTTAAAGCTTCAAAAAAAAGCTAAACCAGATACTCCGCCTATTTTCTATTTACATGGTGGTCCAGGATTTGAGGGACTAGAAAGCGAGTTATCAATTCTAGGTGAATTTGAAAAGAACTGGCAGCCAATGTTGGATATATCCGACGTGGTGGTGGTTAGCCAGAGGGGTACAGGACCATCAAAACCGACCATTACTTTCGGTGAAACGCTTAAAATGCAGCCCTTAGACCAAACGTTTAATGAGGATAAATTAGAGCTCGAATTACGGCAAATATTGACTCGCGAAAAAATTGTATGGGAGCAGTCTGGCTATGATTTTAGTAGTTTCAAAGTGAGTGAAATGGCAACGGATGTGAAGGCGGTAATGCAGGCTTTGGGCTATAAAAAAATAATACTGTGGGGCGGAAGTTTTGGTTCACATTGGGGAATAGCCATCATGCGCTATTACCCTAATATTGTAGCAAGAGCCATTTTTAGAGGTTTAGAAGGTCCTGATCACACCTATGATCATCCTGGTCATATTTGGAATGTTTATAAAAGAATCGCCGAAGAAGCAGAAAAATCTGAAGAATTACGTGATTTTATTCCAAAGGATGGTTTGATCCAGGCTGTAAAAACAATTATTACTCGAGCTGATAAGAATCCAGTCAAAGTGATCGTTACAGATAATGAAAATAATCGCTATGATGTCCTTTTTGATGGCAAAAGAGTCAGAGATCTCGCTATGGGCTACAAAGGTGGAAAACCAGCATGGCCTGAGAACATAATTAAACTATTTAACGGTAATTTCGATGAAGCAGCCAAAACTCTTGTTAGCAAATTTAAAGAGGGTCAAGAATATAGCGATCAATTTTTGTATTCAGTAAGCTATTGGGCTCTCGATTGTAGTTCAGGAATTACATTTGAACGACTTGCTCGTTATGAAGCAGATTCAGCTATCGATATCATTGGTCGCACCTATAATGACTATATAATGGGATGTTCAGTTTGGGGAAATGATGCAGGTGATGAATTTAGGAAAAACTTTACAACGGATATCCCAACGGTTTTCGTGCATGGTACTTGGGATGATTCTACGCCTTTTGAAAATGCGGTAGAGCTAGCTCCCTTCTTTAAAAATAGTAAACTAATTCCTCTCATAAGAGGTCCACATGGGGCAATTAGAGCCGCATTGGAAATCGATGAACAATTTAAAAAAGGGTTGTTTCAATTTATAGCAACTGGAGATATGTCAGCATTGCCTGATAAAATGGAAATGCCACCTGTCAAATGGGTTATTCCAGAACAGCACAATGAAAAGCTAGATTGATAAACTCAAATTACACTGATAGTACTCTGATAAGTCCTACCATTGTTTTGTTTTTTTATTGAAATGTTGGATTGATAAAACTCCCCCAAACTAAAGGACTACCACTGACGCTTATCACATCACTAATTAATCCTTATTAATTAACGCTCATTAATTAAAGGTAGTAGCGGTAAAAATAAGGTCATTGGATCAATCGGCGAAGGGATAAAGCTTCGGTCAAGGTAAAACTGTTTGGCTTTTTCAGAAATTGCGTGGACTAAGATGGCTTTAATGCCTGCTATTTCGGCAGCTTGTAAGACTCGAAGAATCGCATCCCTCAACAAAGCATCACCGAGTCTTTTCCCTTGGTATTGCAAATCAATCGCGAGCCTTCCTAAAACCATTGCGGGAACTGGATCAGGCATATTTCTTTTGATCTTTCTGGGAGCTTCATGCGCCACAATCGATGCCGTTGCAAGTGCATAGTAACCAACTACCTGATTATTTTGGCTAGTTAAAACATAGGTCCTCGAGGCTCTCGATTGTTCATTGGCGAGTGCTTTCTGCTTCAACCAATGATCCAGAGAGCCAACACCACAAAAGAAATCATCGACTCGGTGTTGTGCCGTAATCGGACAAGGTGCCGATAAATGATCCATTTATTCCCACGGTGCCGATGTGTTTAGCAGAGATATCAATTTCTGGTTTGGTTGGGGAGGGCAATCGAGCAATTGATTAAACTGCTTCCATTGTGCGCCATTAAGAATAAATAATGTCTTATCAAGCAGTATATCTTGCGCTTTTTCATAAGCTGCTTCCAACATAAAATCGGATCGATCTTTACCAATACTCTGTGCGGCTTGATCAATAAAATCTCTGGTGCTTTTGTGTACTCGAATATTAATCAAAGCATTTTTTTTGCTATTTTGAGATAGCATATCTTTTTAACTCCAGATAAAGACAGTGGATAAAGTATAGCGTAAATACAACGTATACACAACAATAACACCCTTACAATCATCGCTACATACTGGTAAAACCAGTTTACACCTAGCCTGCAAAAATGCTATAACCGTCAGCAGAATAAGAATAACAATCCTAAGCATCCATTATTTGAGGCCCCATTCTATGAGCAATCGCCGTAATTTTATTAAGACCGCTGGATTAGGCGCGGTGGCAGCCGTTTCCGCAGCAGCACCTGCCGTTCATGCCAGTAAAAAGACCACTATCCGTTGGCGCATGCAGACCTATGCCGGCGCAGCGTTGGGTGCTCATGTGATCAAGCCTTCAATTGAAGCCTTTAATAAAGCGGCTAATGGCGAGATGGTGATCGACCTTTATTATGCCGATCAGTTAGTACCTACCGGTGAGCTTTTTCGTGCTATGCAGCGCGGCACCATTGACGCAGTGCAAAGTGATGATGATTCTATGTCCTCTCCGGTGGATATTTCGGTCTTTGGTGGTTATTTCCCCTTTGCGACGCGCCATAGTTTGGATGTTCCCACATTGTTTAATCAGTACGGACTCAATGAGATCTGGAAAGAGGCTTATGACGAAATCAAAAATGTCACTTGGCTTAGCGCTGGCGCGTGGGACCCTTGTCATTTTGCCACTAAAAAGCCAATTAATCATTTAGCTGATTTAAAGGGCAAAAGGATTTTTACCTTTCCCACCGCTGGACGTTTTTTGTCTCGCTTTGGTGTGATCCCAGTGACGCTTCCATGGGAAGATATTGAAGTCGCCATGCAAACCGGCGAGCTGGATGGTATTGCTTGGTCAGGGATCACCGAAGATTACACCGTTGGCTGGGCCGATGTTACAAACTACTTTTTGACCAATAATATTTCTGGTGCTTGGTGTGGCAGCTATTTTGCTAACTCCAACGCTTGGGAAAAAGTGCCAGAGCACTTAAAAACCCTATTTCATCTGTGCATGGATAGCTCACATTACCATCGCCAACATTGGTATTGGGGCGGCGAAGCCAAACTCCGAACCGAAGGCAGTAAAATGCAGCTAACCACCATTCCCGATGAAGAGTGGAAAACCGTGCAGCAAGAAGCGCAAAGCTTTTGGGATGAAACCGCTAAGATTAGCCCTCGTACCGCAAAGGTGGTGGAGATTTTAAAACGCTATAATGCGACGATGGAAAAGGCTGGTGCGCCTTATCGTTAGAACATAGGACTGTCTTTGCGAGGAGTGAAGCGACGCGGCAATCTGTTAAAGTTCTTCCAGCAAACAAATTGACATGTGGCGCTTATTACCACGAACAGCAAGTATGCCAAACAATGGCGGTATACTTGAGTATTTGACCGGCCAACAGGAAACAAAAATGCCCAACTTTATTAAACGCTATGTCAAAACAGTCGATGCCATCAATCAAAAGGTCGGACGTTTTGCTATGTATTTGGTGGTTATGATGATCGCTATTTTAATCCTTTCGGTTTTTTCACGCTTACTTTTTGATAGACCCTTTTTATGGACCATGGAATTAGCTCAGTTCACCATGGCGGCCTATTATTTACTAAGCGGTGGCTATTCCATGCAAAAGGGTTCCCATGTGCGAATGGATATTTTTTATGAGCGTTGGTCGGTTAAAAAACGCGCTTTTGTGGATAGCATAACGGTCTTTTTTCTTATTTTTTATCTGTCTATATTGCTTTATGGCGGTTACTCAAGCACCTCTTATGCATTAGAGTATGGACAAAAAAACTATTCCGCTTGGGCGCCTTATATGGCACCAATTAAAATCATCATGTCCATCGGTATCTTATTAATGCTATTGCAAGCTTTTGCCATGTTGTTTAAAGATATTGCCACAGCAAGCGGTAAAAGCCTGAATCTTGAATCGAGTGATGCGTCATGAGTTATGAATTAATCGCGCTATTGATGTTCACCAGCATGATGCTAATGATGCTAACCGGGCAAAGAGTATTTGCTGCCATCGGTTTTGTGGCGGTGGTGACATCACTCTTACTGTGGGGCGACGGAGGCTCCGAAATGGCCTTTACCGCCAGCATTAAACTGCTGAATTGGTATCCCTTGATCACCCTGCCACTGTTTGTGTTTATGGGTTATATGTTGTCGGAGTCCGGTATCGCCAGTGATCTCTACAATATGCTACACGTATGGATGGGTGGCTTAAAAGGCGGTCTTGCGGTGGTCACCGTATTGCTTATGATTGCTATCTCTGCGATGAACGGTTTAAGTGTTGCGGGCATGGCAATCGGCACCAGCATCGCACTCCCAGAAATGTTAAAACGTCATTATGACAAGCGCATGGTGACGGGTGTGATCCAGGCCGGCAGTTCGTTAGGTATTTTAGTGCCACCCAGTATTGTGCTAGTGCTCTACGGTATGATTGCTAGACAACCGGTCAGTCAATTGTGGCTAGCAGGCGTATTACCCGGTTTAATGCTGGCAGGGTTATTTATACTCTATATCCTGATCCGCTGTCATCTACAGCCGCAAATGGGACCGGCACTGCCGAAGGAAGAAAGGTCCATGCCGCTGATTGAAAAAATCGCGCTACTAAAAGCTGGCATTTTACCGCTGGTTATTATTTTTTCGGTAATTGGCTTATTTGTGATGGGCGTTACCAGCCTTGTTGAAAGCTCCGCTGTCGGTGCCTTGGCGGCGACTTTAGCCGCTTGGGGCAGAAAACGCTTATCCCGCAAAGTATTTAATGCCTGTTTGGAAAAAACCATGGCCATTAGCGCCATGTTTATGTGGATTATCTTAGCCGCCCTCTGTTTTGGCGCAGTATTTGATGGTGTTGGCGCTGTGCGAGCGATTGAATCGTTATTTCTTGATCAATGGGGCTTAACGCCTTGGGAAGTGCTGATTTTAATGCAGGTTTCCTATATTGTGATGGGAATGTTTTTAGACGACACCGCGATGCTAGTGATTGTCGCTCCGCTCTACATACCCTTAATTAAGGTGCTTGGTTTTAATCCCATTTGGTATGGCGTTTTATACACCATTACTTGTCAAATTGCTTATATGACGCCGCCTTTCGGCTATAATCTATTTTTAATGAAGGCTATGGCACCTAAAGAAATTAGCCTAACAGACATTTATTATTCGATTATTCCCTTTGTCTTGATCATGTTATTTGGGCTAGGGCTAATTATGGCGTTTCCACAAATTGCCCTGTGGCTGCCAGAAATGGTATACCCTAAATAATCGATAGAAAACGAAAGATTAAGAGAGCGAAAAATGAAAGCCAGAGATGTTAAAAGCATTGAAGATGCAAAAAAAATAGTCTTAGAGAGAGAGCTGACCCATGTTAAAGTCGGTTTGTTTGATAATGATGGCGTGATGCGCGGCAAATACATGAGCCGTGAAAAATTTTTCGCCTCACTGGACACTGGTTTTGCTTTTTGTGATGTGGTGTTGGGCTGGGATTGCCAAGATCAACTCTACGATAATTGCCAATATACCGGCTGGCATACGGGTTATCCTGATGCACCGGTGCGCATACTGCCTCACACCTGCCGCGATTTACCCTTTGAAGATAATATGCTGCTGTTTATGGCGGAATTTTCCGATCAAGCTGAAGCCATTTGTCCTCGTGGGACACTGAGGCGAGTATTAAACAAGGCCGCAGAGATGGGTTTTGATGCCTTTGCTGCACTGGAATATGAGTTTTTCATGTTCGATGAAACGCCGGACTCGATTGCCGAAAAGAACTATCAAAACTTAAAGCCCATTACCCCCGGTTGGTTTGGCTATTCCATGATCCGCAATTCAGTTTATGCCGATCTCTACCATGAATTATTAGAACTTTGCCAGCAGATGGATTTTCCCATTGAAGGCCTGCATACGGAAACCGGTCCTGGCGTGATAGAAGCCGCCATTGCGGTGGATAATGCCGAAGCGGCCGCTGATAAAGCCGCCTTGTTTAAAACATTTATCAAAGTCTTTGCTCAGCAGCGCGGTATGATGGCAACCTTTATGGCCAAATGGTCGAATGATTATCCCGGACAAAGTGGCCATATTCATTTATCTCTAAGACATAAGAAAGATCAGTCCTCGGCCTTTTATGATGCCAAAGGTGAGCATAATATGAGTAAAATTCAACGCCAGTTTGTGGCAGGGCAACAGCGTTTAATGCCTGAGTTATTGGCGATGTTTGCGCCAACGGTCAATAGCTATTCGCGACTCGTACCCGGATTTTGGGCACCGACAGATGCCACTTGGGGCGTTGAAAATCGTACCACCGCATTACGCGTGATCCCCGGTAGCGAAAAATCACAAAGAGTGGAATACCGACTCGGATCAGCCGATGCCAACCCCTATTTAGCCTTAGCCGCGGCGCTTGGTGCGGGTCTTTATGGCATTGAACAAGGCTGGACGCCCTACGAGCAAGTAAAAGGCAACGCTTATGCACAAAAACATCCGTTAGAACTGGCTTTGCCGACTAGCCTTGCTGAATCGGCTAGGCGTCTGGCAAGCTCCGAGGCGGCTAAAAGCCTATTTGGTGATGCCTTTGTGCAGCATTTTTCTGCCTCTCGAGACTGGGAAGCCAGAGAATTTAGCAAACATGTACCGATTGGGAACTGAAACGCTATTTTGAAATTATTTAATTAAGCCGTTTAGTATAGACAGACAATAGTTACCCTGTATCTTGATTAATGACAGGTATAAACCAATAACCAAGGTAACTATTCAGTGAGTATTCAAAGAACACCGTAACGCTTCAGGTTGCCTCAAAAATCAGCCAGTTTGAGGCAGGAAATGTGAGCATACTCGTTTATGTGTCCATTTCCGAACGAAGAAATGGATGGTTTTTGAGGAAAGCTGAATAGTGACTAACTAACCAAAGAATTCAACCTATGACTCAAGAATTTAACTGCATCAGCCCCATTGATGGCTCGATCTACACCAAGCGTCAGTATACTGCTCCATCGGCCATGGCTGATCATCTACAAAAGGCCGTCCAAGTACAAAAACAATGGGCAAAAACCCCGCTAAAACAGCGGCAATCTATCTGTAGTGCAGCGATTGATCATCTAGTGGCTAACAAGGAAACATTAGCCACTGAAATCTGTTGGCAGATGGGGCGTCCAATAGCCTTTGCTGCTGGGGAAATCAATGGCTTGGAAGAGAGAGCCCGCAAAATGATTGAATTGTCCGATGAAGCCCTTGCCAGAATTAAAATTCCACAAAAACAAGGCTTTGAGCGGTGGATCCAGCGTGATCCGGTGGGTGTTGTTTTGATTATTGCACCCTGGAATTATCCCTACCTGACGGCCATTAACAGCTTGGTTCCGGCTTTGTTGGCTGGAAATTCGGTGTTATTAAAACACTCGGCGCAAACACCGCTGGTATCAGAGCGTTTAGCCGAAGCTTTTACCGCAGCCGGCTTGCCCGATGGTCTTTTACAAGCGTTGCATTTAACCCATGATGCGACCGAGCAATTAATTCAATCGTCCAAGGTTAACTATATCGCTTTTACTGGCTCCACCAAGGGTGGCGCTATAATCGAGCAAGCCGCCGTAGGTCGATTTGTTAAGCTTGGTTTAGAGCTTGGCGGCAAAGATCCTGCTTATGTGCGAGCTGATGCTGATCTTGAGGTGGCAGTTGAAACCACCATGGATGGCGCGTTTTTTAACTCCGGACAATCTTGTTGTGGTATTGAAAGGATCTATGTGGCAGATCCTATCTATGATGATTTTTTGGCCAAAGCCATTGCTTGGGTCAATCAGCTAAAACTCGGGCGCTCCGATGAAACTAAAACCACCCTCGGACCGATGGTTAATCAAAAAGCCGCTGACTTTGTTCGTGGACAAATAAAACAAGCTTGCAAACAGGGCGCCATGACTCACATCGATGAAATTAATTTTCCGATGGACACGGGTAATTCCGCCTATCTGATGCCGCAAATACTGACGCAAGTGGATCATTCCATGTCCTTGATGATGGATGAATCCTTTGGACCGGTGATAGGGATCCAAAAGGTAGCCTCAGATCAAGAGGCGGTAATGCTAATCAACGATAGCCCCTTTGGATTAACCGCCAGTATTTTTACTCAGGATCTTAGCCATGGTATTGAACTAGGCCAAAGCATTGAAAGCGGCACTTTTTTTATCAATCGCTGTGATTATCTGGATCCTGAGTTGGCTTGGACCGGAGTAAAAGATTCCGGTAGCGGTTGTAGCCTTTCTGTTTTAGGATTTGATGCCGTGACTCAGCCCAAGTCCTTTCATATTAAACAAATTTAGTAATCCTCCATTCACCAGCTTATAGGAAACTCTTGTGACTTTATCAGCCAATTGGAACTATCCGACTCAAATGCGTGTTGGCGCCGGTCGGGTCAAAGAAATCGCCAAACTTTGTAACTCAATGTCAATACAAGCCCCCTTGATTGTCACCGATCCCGGCATCGCAGCACTACCTATGTTGGCTGAAATTAAACAGTATTTATCGGACGCAGGCTGTGATGCGAGCGTGTTTTCTGAGGTCAAAGCCAATCCTAACGGCGAGAATGTCATGGCGGGCGTGGCTTGCTATCATCAGCAGAAAAATGATGGTGTGATTGCACTCGGCGGTGGTTCGGCGCTGGATGCCGCTAAGGCGATTGCCTTGATGGTCGGACAAAAGGGTGTTCTTTGGGATTACGAAGATGTCGGCAGCAATTGGAAGGCAGTCAATAGCGATAGCATGGCACCAGTGATCGCCATTCCCACGACCGCCGGAACCGGATCAGAAGTCGGTCGCGCTTCGGTGATAACAGACAGTCAGAAAAAGCTCAAGAAAATCATCTTTCATCCCAATATGTTACCGGCTCAAGTGATACTCGATCCGCTATTAACCTGTGGTTTGCCTGCACACTTAACCGCCGCCACCGGAATGGATGCATTGTCACATAATCTTGAGGCGCTTTGCTCGCCCTTCTACCACCCGATGGCAGAAGGGATCGCCATGCAAGGTATTGCTCTTATCAAACAATACCTGCCCATTGCTGTAGCCGATGGCAGTAACCTTGAAGCGCGCACCCAAATGTTAGTGGCATCCACCATGGGCGCTACCGCTTTTCAAAAAGGACTCGGTGGCATGCACGCCATTGCTCACTCACTCGGTGCTTTGTACGATGCACATCACGGCCTACTTAACGCGATTTTGATGCCCTATGTGCTAAAAACCAACCAAAATGCAATTGAAGATAAAATACAATCCCTCGCCAGCTATTTACAATTAGAAGACGGCAACTTTAACGGCTTTTTAAACTGGATTTTAAAGCTACGCCAAGATCTCAAGATCCCCCATAGCCTGGCAGAAATCAATATCGACCAAAAAGATGCGCTTAAAATTGGCCAAATGGCAATCGCCGATGCCACCGCGGCGGGTAATCCGATTCAGTTTTCAGCAGCCCAATATCAAAAGATATTTGAAAAGGCGGTTGATGGTGAGGTTTAAGTTTTTATAGAAAAGCACCCTAATCTTTAAATATTTGAATATAGTCTCGAAAATAGAAAATACGGTTACGCTGCTGCCCAGTCACTTCTTGAAGAACCGCCTGATTGACAAAATCAGCAACGAGAGCTGATGCCGTATTTTTTCTAACTCCCAATAACTCTGCCACTTGATTGATATTTATTTTCGGTGAATGAAAGAGTTGACTAAGTAACCGTTCCGCATTTTTTCGTTTACGATGACCAAACGAACTCAGAAATTCATTTTCTAAACCCTGTTTTAAAAACAAAAATAAATTTTGACTAATTTTAGCCTTTATACCTAGTCTTAATGAGTAACTCTTAAAACAGGGTATTTACGATGAAATTTATTCTAGAAACCAGCATTTATCCGCTGGTATTATTATCAATCGCTTTTATCGCTCTTTCTTCTGGTAATTTGTATCACTTTCTCGCTTTTAATATTCTCATTCCCTTCTTTATGATCTTAACTTCATTATTTCTTTTTACCTTTGGTATTGAAAAAACTCATCAACTCTTTAAAGCATTACTGAAAACCATAATCACTAAACAGCCTGACCAGCATCCAATTGAAAACTGTAAAATGCTTAGTGTCGTCATTAACTACAGCTATGTTTCGATCACGCTATGGGTTCTATACTCATTAATCCTATCCAAAGACTACAGCTATTCAACCGCACAAGCCCAGGTCTATTTTCTCCCAGATAGCCTTAGCCTTTACCTATGCTTTCATTTTGGCGGAACTGGTTTTAAGGCCTTTGAAAAATAGGATTCAATTTTTGTCTGATAAATGACGATGTAACATCCATTCGCTCACCTAAGACTTGACAACAAAACCAACAATCTCTACACTTGTAGACATTAAAACGACAAATGTAGAGATATATGATGGAACTAAGTGATTTTGAACTGGAAGTCATGCAATTATTCTGGTCGATGGACGAGTCTACCGCCCCAGAAGTTCATAAAGTAATTACCAGCAATCGAAATGGCTCTTCAAAAAATTCGGTAACCTATTCAACCGTCAAAACGATTAGTTGATCGGCTTGAAAAAAAAGGTGCGTTGATACGAAGCCAACAAAAAGGACGCACGATTTATTATCGATCTGCGGTGGAAAGAAATCAATTGCGTGATCCTATGATCAAGGATTTTATCAATCGCGTTTTTCTAGGTAAAAGTAAACCTTTAGTTGCCCATATTCTTCAGCAAGAATCACTTTCAATAGATGATATTAGTTATTTGGAATCGCTACTTAAAGAGCGTAAAAAGGAACTTAAATAATATGACACTATTTTTAATAAGCAATCTAACCATTAGCCTGTTAGCTATCATTCATAACAAGTCATCTAAAACGAGTATTAGCGCTCGGTTATGGGCCACAGGATTTGCTTTTATTTGTTGGATCATTCCTTTGAGTTTTATCAGGGATTTCTTACCAAAACAAGCGAGTGTTAGTATCAACTGGATAGTACCTCAATCTTTCGAAACGATTCAAAGCAACATAACTATGCAAAATAGTTGGTCTTTTAATTTCTATTCTGCATTTTTTTATTTTTGTTTGTGCCATTGGTTTCATTTTGTTTATTATTCGTCTTTACAAACATATAAAATGGCAAAAATTACTTCAACAAGATAAAACATTAAAACCCATTCAATATTACAAAGGGATCCCAGTATTTTGTAGCAGTAAAATAAAAAACGCTCTTTTACTCGGGTATAAAAATCCTGCTATATGGATAAGTAGCCCGTTGGTTCAATCCCCCAGCCTGCCAATCATTCTAGAACACGAAGCAACTCACTATGATTATAAAGACAACTACTGGCTGGCTTTGATAGAACTGGTTAGAAATATCTACTGGTGGAATCCTATTGTGCGTTTCCTTTGTAACGATTTATCTGAGCTATTGGAAGCTCGATGTGATCATCAAGCCAGTCTAAAATTTTCAACAAATCAATATCAGCAAGAGCTTGCCAGCTTGATGCTATCCACTCAAGTCAATACCAATCTCGTTTTTTGTGGCGCGGTTATAAGTAAAAACCCCGACGTACGTCGATTGCAATATTTATCAGAGGATCCCAATATGAATATTTTTGCCAAAATCATTTTTAGCCTATTAACCCTTGTTGCTGTAGGACTACTTACGATACCCGTCACCTCTTTTTCTAATCAAGCAGAGAGCAATCAAGAAAATATCAGTGAAGCAAAGACTTTTAGTATCAATTTTCAGAAGATACCTATGTCCGTATTAACCCAAATTCTCATGCAGTTTTATTCTGTCGAAAAGACAATAGTTGCCCCCTCACTTCAAACCGTTATTTTTAACAATTTTAGAGTTAAAGATATCAGCCTTGAAGGATTATCCAAACTAACTAATGTTAATTGGCAAATAAAAGATGGTACTCTGTTAGTTAACCGAAAAAATGGCGATGTAATCACTAAAGTATTAAGTGATCTGGAATATAAGAAAATCATGAACCAAGTGGGTGTCCTGCTCGATTTTGATATCAAGCACGTGACGAGTGTGGAAGGATTGGGCGAGGGAATAGACGAACCAGCCGAACACACTTGGCGCAAAAAAATGGCTGTTTGGTCCAACTTTGATACACCCTTTACGGTTGCAATTAATGATACAAGAGAAATTGTTTTCACCGTGAAGGACGATAATGATCGAGCGTTAATTAGTTCAGGTATTTATCAACTGAATAGCGATGGCACTAAAAATTTAATAGCAACCCCTAAGGTATTTACCTTTTATGGCAATAAAGCGGTAATCAAGCTAGGCAACGATGGAAGACAACAAAAGGATATTTGGACTATAGCTTTAACGCCATCTAAAGTCACCAATTCTGAAGCGATAAAGCAACGGCAATAAAAAAAGGATGCCATGATAGTAACTAGGCTCAACTGCATCATGAAATCTTGTATTACCCACATTAATTGAAGAATGTAAGCGGTATCAATCTTATCATTGTTGAGCGCCTATTTGATTAACGCTGCAATATCGTCAACATACTTCACCTACCAAAAATGGTTATATAAAAATCGGCAACAATCCTTTAAACTAAAGGCTTAATACACATCTTATCAAAAATGAGCGCCAACAGATGAAAGCCGCAATTTTAGTTTGTGATCAGGTAGCCGATCCTCTTGCATCCAAACACGGTCAGTATGATCAAATGATCCAGCAGATGTTTGCCCAACTGTGATGACTCGCATCGAGTTTGAAAGTTTTAACTGTCAAGCGCAACAATACCCTGAAGATATTGATGCTTTTGATTTTTATGTTACCAGTGGCAGCAAATCCAGCGCCTATGATGATGAAGACTGGATCAAGCAGTTGATTGCTTTTGTGCAAAAACTGGATCGGGCGAAAAAGAAGCTTATCGGGATCTGTTTTGGTCATCAAATTATTGCGCTAGCGCGTGGTGGAAAGGTATCGCGATCAGAAAAAGGTTGGGGCGTGGGAATGTCACATAACCAAGTGCTAAAGCAACCCTCATGGATGAAACAAAGCACTGGCGATCTTAAAATTTTAGTTAGTCATCAAGATCAAGTCAGTGAAATAAAAGGTAATTATGAAATCATAGCGGGCAGCGACTTTTGCCCTCACTTTATCCTGCAGTGGGATCAGCATTTTTTAAGTATTCAAGGCCATCCAGAATGGCAAAATAGCTATTCCGAAGATTTGATCCAGTTTAGAAGCAATATCATCCCTGCCAATCGGGTTGAGAAGGGTTTAGCCTCTTTGTCAGAGACCAGTGATAATGAATTGTTTACTCGGTGGGTGTTGGATTTTCGTGCGGAAATAGATTTTCTACTTGGACTGGCAATCTACCATTCGTAATCCTGTGATTCAAGCTTCGGTTGCACAGCGCGTTTAAGAGCCTCACCGTTCCATTGACCAAAAAGGTCAAAATAGTTCTCTGACCATTTATCATCTAACTCGCGTTTAGCTAGTTCCGCCTGATTAATAAAAAACCTACATTGGACCATACAAATACCTCCAAATATATTTACTATCTTGACCAAAAAGCATGAATAATCAAGAATTTCACTACTAAATCTTTACTACCTGTCATTCCGCACCTAGTTAATCGAATAAGTCCCATCAAAAATACCCTTAAAGGATCTCGATTTGCGATATAATGCCAATTAAATCAAATAGTTATTGACACAGCCTGCTTGATTTGATCTATTGTTTCTTTTGAACGTCGGAAACACTATGTCAACGTCTTATTCAACAAAAGGACTCGATCATTTAGGTCTCGTCGCTGGTATGTGCAAAGAGTTAGGGGTTGCCCAATTCTTCGATCAAGCTCATCCTAATCAAAGCGAATACCGCAATATCTCTTGCGGAGAATTGGTCGTTTCTATGCTGTTAAATGGCTTGGGATTTGTTGGTCGAACACTGCATATGTATCCCGAATATTTTGCAGAAAAACCGGTTGAGCGGTTGATTAGAAAGGGGATCAAGGCTGAGCATATTAATGATGATGCGCTTGGACGTTGTCTTGATCAGCTCTATGAAACCGGTGTATCAAAACTCTATCAGGGATTGTCGGAGAAAGTCGTCACTTACCTCGGCTTACCTTGCGAGGGGTTAATCTTGACTCCACTAGCTTACATGTAGACGGTCAATATCATACCGACGGCTCAGAGATCAATGCTATCAAACTTGTCCGAGGCTATAGCCGCGATCATCGTCCTGAGCTTAACCAAGTGGTGCTCAATTTGATCACTGAAAATCAAGCGGGTATTCCGGTTTATATGCAAGCTGCCAGCGGTAATGTTAATGATGCAGAGGGCTTCAAAAAATCGTTAAATCACATATTAAAAGCCTAAAAGCCGCTCAGAAAAGTCGATACTTTATTGCAGACGCAGCCCTTTATGTGGCAGAAACCATTCAATCGTTAGAGCAACAAAAACAATTGTTTATCACCCGTGTGCCACAAAAGATCACCCAAGCCAAACAGTTAATTGCCGAACATGATCCCGCCACATTCGAACCGATCAGCGAAGGCTACAGCGGCAAATGGTTTGACTCAGATTATGGCGGAGTTCAACAACGCTGGCTACTCATTCGCAGTGAACAAGCCACTAAACGAGAGCAAAAACACTCGACAAAAAATACTAAAAACCACCGAGCAATCAATCAAAGCTTTTAAAAAACTCTGCCAGCAACGTTTTGCCTGCACCACCGATGCAAACAAAGCGTTAAACGACTGGGAAAAACAACAAAACATGATCACGGTTCATAACTCAGCGATCATCAGTATCGATGTGTATAAAAATAGCGGTCGCCCCAAACGCGAGCAAACGCCCATTCGAATAGATTACCAGATCAGCGGGGATCTGGCTTGTGACTTACAAAAAGAGCAACATTACTCGCCCAAAAAGGTCTGTTTATTCTTGCCACGAATGACTGCTCAAAAACACTCACTATGAACAAAATGTTGAGCCTTTACAAATCGCAACAAAGTGTTGAAAAAGGCTTTCGTTTCTTAAAAAGCCCCGACTTTTTAACCTCATCACTTTACCTAAAAGCCAGAGCGAATTGAAGCGTTATTAATGATCATGACTTGCTGCTTGATGATTTATGCGGCATTGGAGCATAAGATCAGAGAAGAGTTAAAAACAAAAAAAGTGTATTTTCCTGACATGAAGAAGAAGCCCAGCCAACGCCCCACCGCTCGTTGGGTGTTCTTTTGTTTTCAGGGAATTCATGTCTTGACCATTGATGATAGCGAACGACATGTGGTTAATTTACAGCCTAGACACCAGACGATTATTAACTGCCTAGGAGATATTTATCAGCAGATTTATTCCTAAAACTGGGTGCGGAATGTCGGTTACTACAATCTATAAACAGCTGAAGGTTAAGGGGTACATTTTAAAGCCGATTTTTTAGTTGCTGAACAATGTTTCTTTTCTCATGGATCACACCAATTACAATCGGTTTATTTAGATCTTGTTCCAAATAGAAGATATAGTGGAAGCGATATTTGGTAACTGATAACTGTGGAAAAACAGCCGAAAACTGATGCTGAGGTATATGGCCCTTAGCAATATGGTTGAATTTATTGGTTAAACCGCTTTTGTATTTTTGGAATGCTGATTCACCCCATTCTTTAAGCGTGTAGAACGCAATTCCCCTAAGATCCTTTTCAGCATCCTTAGTTAGAATATAGGATTCTATCAAGTATTTTCTCGGCGTACTTGCTCAAAGATATCTTCAACAGACTCGCTTGAAAAAGCATTATTTTTCACTGCTTCAACTCTTGGTTTTAAAAACTCTTCTAATTCAATTAATGCTTTCTTTTCATCTCCACTGGGTAACACTTTTTCAAGCACATAATTTTTAATCGATTTTCCCTGTAGAGCAGCTGCAGCTTTTAATTGTTGGTGCTGTATTTGGCTGACTTCAATTGAAAGGCGCATTTTGTCTAAACTCCTTTTGCTAAATTTCGATATTCGATATTCGATATTCGTATATTCTATATTCTATATTCTATATTACAGTATACACAACATTATATCAAAAACATACAAGTGTTGTTTGTTATCATCTCTACTGCAATCCTTTAATCGCCCTCTCAAGCCCACTGAGCGATAACGGATACATCTTATCTTCCAGCAGCTCTTTGACCATTCCAATGCTGGTCGTGTAACCCCAATAGGACTCATCCACCGGGTTAAGCCAGACCACATGTTCAAATACTTCGCGTAGGCGATTCATCCAAATGTAACCGGCTTCATCATTCATATATTCCACGCTTCCACCTCTGTGGGTAATCTCGTAGGATGCCATGGAAGCATCACCGACAAAAATAACCTTGTAATCTTTGCTGTAGGTTCTAAAAATTTCCTCCATCGCTGTGCTTTGATCATATCGGCGGATATTATCTTTCCAGACACTTTCATAAATAAAATTGTGAAAATAAAAATACTCCAAATGCTTAAACTCTGTTTTGCAGGCAGAAAAAAGCTCTTCACAAATTTTGACATAGGGATCCATCGAACCGCCCACATCAAAAAAAATCAGAACCTTGATCGCATTATGCCGTTCTGGCACCATTTTTATATCTAGCATTCCGGCATTTTTAGCGGTGCTGTTAATGGTGTCATCCAGATCCAGCTCTTCTTCAGCACCGCTTCGGGCAAATTTTCTGAGTTTTCTTAGCGCGACTTTTAGATTGCGTGTTCCCAACTCTAGAGAATCATCTAAATCTCTGTATTGGCGTTTTTCCCAAACTTTGACTGCGCTCTTATTGCGACTTTGACCACCGACTCGAATGCCTTCGGGGTGATAGCCACTATGCCCAAAGGGTGAGGTGCCGCCAGTTCCAATCCATTTATTGCCACCGGCATGGCGCTCTTTTTGTTGTTCGAGCCGCTGCTTAAACGCTTTTAACAATTTCTCCAGCCCACCGAGCGATTCAATTTCATCTTTTTCTTGCTGCGTTAAATTTTTCATAAATTCCGAACGCAGCCAGTCTTCGGGAATGATTGAGGTCAAAAGATCTTCAAAGTTTTGCAGCTCATTAAAATAGGCACTAAAGGCGCGATCATATCGGTCAAAATATTTTTCATCTTTAACCAAACAAAGCCGTGCAAGGCGATAGAAATCATCCATACTGCAAAAAATCAGGCGCTTTTCCAATGCTTCGAGTAGCACTAAAAGCTCCTTAATCGAAACCGGAAGCCCTGATTTTTTTAACAGATAAAAGAAATTAATTAGCATTTAGATAGTTATCAAACAATATTCGAAGTTAACGGTTTTCACGGCGAATCATGAAGGCCAATTTTTCTAATAAATGCACATCCTGCTCGTTTTTAAGCAGTGCGCCATAAAGCGGAGGAATGGCTTTGCTCGGATCTTTATTGGATAAGATCTCATCCGGAATATCGTCAGCTAGCAATAGTTTTAACCAATCAATTAATTCAGAGGTCGAAGGTTTTTTCTTTAATCCCGGCACTTCTCGGATTTGAAAAAACACATCCATCGCTTCTTGTAATAGTTTCTGCTTTATTTTTGGATGATGTACCGCGATGATCTGCCGCATGGTTTCACGATCGGGGAAAACTAATATAATGAAAAAAACAACGCCTTAAAAAAGCATCCGGTAGTTCTTTTTCATTGTTACTGGTAATAATGATGATTGGGCGAGTTTTAGCCTTGATGGTTTCTCCTGTTTCATAAACAAAAAATTCCATTTTGTCTAACTCTTGTAACAGATCATTAGGAAATTCAATATCCGCCTTATCAATTTCATCGATTAATAAAACCGATTGTTTCTGACTGCTAAAGGCTTCCCATAACTTGCCTTTTTTAATGTAATTAGCGATATCGTGCACCTTGTCGTCACCTAGTTGTGAATCTCTTAAGCGTGACACAGCATCATATTCATACAGGCCTTGATGCGCTTTTGTGGTGGATTTAATATGCCATTGAATCAACGGCATTTCTAAGGCCGCAGCCACTTCTTCAGCCAGCATGGTCTTGCCCGTGCCCGGTTCGCCCTTGATTAACAAAGGTCGCTCAAGCGTTTTGGCCGCGTTCACAGCCATTTGTAGATCGTCGGTAGCAATGTATTTATCGGTGCCGGTAAAACTCATAATCGTGTTAACTCCTTACTATAACTGACACTAAGCATTCAGATTTTTTGAATCTATTTTAGTAACTATTCAGCTTACCTCAAAAACCATCCATTTCTTCGTTCGGAAATGGACACATAAACGAGTATGTTCACATTTCCTGCCTCAAACTGGCTGATTTTTGAGTCAACCTGAACCGTTACGGTGTTTTTTGTATACTCGCTGAATAGTTATCTATTTTGTTGATCACATAGCCATAAATCACTAGTGAAATAGCAGAAACTGTTGCAATTCCCGCGAAAACATACCAGATATAATGGGCATGACTAGACGCGGCTTGCCAGGCTTCATGTGTATCAAATAATCGGGGATCGGGACAGTAGGCACTAAGCAAATAACCCGAAATCCCAAAACCTATAATCGAGCTGACAAAGGAATGTAAATGCGAAAAGCCTAAATACAATCCTTCTTCACCTTTAGGTGCTTGATGTGAGAAGAATTCTAAAAACCTTGGTGAAATAAATGATTCAGCAAGTCCTTGGAACACAATCCCCAAAATCATCATAAAGGCTATCGGATGCATTTGCATAAAACCCAGATCAACATTACCTTCAAGAAGATTTCCACCGGCCATTAACAATGCAGAAAATGGCATAATAAACATTCCAACCGTCATGGAAAATAAGGCACTTTTTTTATGCATCATCACTGTGACCATCCCGACTGTTAGCGCCACCACAAAGGGGTTGACGTTGGCATACCAAGAAGGTGAAGATGACTCGCCAGCCATTCGCAGAACATATTTAGGCATGGTGGCATAAAGTTGCTGCTGTACCATCCAGAACCCGGAAATTATCAGGGTTAAGGACACTAATCGACCGTTGGATAATACTTTTTTTAGTGCTTGCAAAATTTCGCTAATGCTTTTGCCCTGTTCATCACTTTTTGCCTGCGTGAAAAATAAATAAATAGCGATAAAAGCGATTGCAGTCATACTAGCAGCAAAATAATTAAGATTAATTAAACCCAAGTCGCCCATCGACTCTCGCAAAGGTTTAACAATGGTTTTACCAGAAAATGCGCCGATATTGACCATCATATAGAAAATCGAAAAGCCCTTAGCGCGAGTTTCTGCAGTAGTCGATTTCGCCACCGTCGCAGTAATAACCGCTTTGATAAAAGATCCACCAATCATGATCACCACCATAATCGGTACAATTGCCCACACGATATCGCTTTGCAATAAACCGGTAAATTTCACCTCTCTCGCATATTCAACTAGACCATTGGCTTGTAGCATACTCGGAAAAATAGCTAAACTAGCATATCCAAGCGTTAGCAAAGCAGAAAGCGAGTAAGAGTGACTTCCTAAAACCGATTTTATCGGCAATAGCACCGGTAAAAGTTGGTAGAAAATAGAGACCCGCAGAAAACATACCCGAAAGCCATGCGGCTTGAACATCACTAAAACCTAAGATTCGGGACAGGTAGAGCGTAATGACGATAAACACGCCGTAATAAGCCGCTCTTTCGAGAAGCTCAACGCTATTAGCGATCCAAAATACTTTCGGGAAGCCTTTAAACAAGCCGCCATCATTGGTCAAATTCATATTCTTCTCATTATTTTTGCCAGAAAGCAGCGATTTTACCCTATTTTGCGACAAAATAGCCAAATAGTCTGATTTGTCGGCCTCTGAAACACCAATAGAGCCCGATCCAACGCTACAAACATCAGCAATTCTCGGTGAATTAGAATATTCTAAGCAAAATGTGATATTTCAGTATTTTTTATAGTCAAGGACTCATTATTTGATTTTTTGCCCCCTTAATGCTTTAGTTACAGGTAGGGATCTAGCTACACAATCACGTGCAAATAATCCAGACCAGACTTTCTACGAACTTTTAAAACCGATCTTGATATCTTCTTGCTCTTCTAATAAATAAGTTAAGAGCGTTTCCCACGAGCTAAAAATGAAAAAATAGATTGCTCCTCTCAGCTTTTCCCATAAGTGGCGTTTTGAGCCAAATTTTTTGCGGCAACCTTGATAAACCTTATCCGTCAATTCAAATATTTGATGAAAGTAAAATGCTAGCAAAGTGATCAGATACAAATTGTAATTCAAATAGTGTTTACCATGGCCATAATTATGCTCTATACAATAGCCTTGGTTCTTCAAGGTATTGAAGCATTCATTTTCTATTTTCCACCGGCATCGACCAGCCTTAGCCATTTTAATAATATTTTTTTTGTTTATTTTTACGTCTGTCACCCAGCTATTTGTTGAGGTCACTTTTCCTTTCTCGTTAATGATTTTATATTCAAAATAATTAACCTCTACAGCGTCCTCTTGACCGTGTAAGGGAACTTTATTTTTCCAACGATACTGATGAGTGCGACCTTTTGTATCTTTTATTTCCAAGCAAGGCAATTCAGGGAAGTCGTTTAACCATTCAAAAGATATTGATGATCGCCAGGTTTACACACGAAAATATAGTGCATGTTGTTATCGAGCACTTTTTCAATGAGTGGTTGATGAGACATTAAACCGTCACCACAGATCAAGAACTTTTTGACGCGGGTGGGTTGCTTTGAGTCTATCTATAAAGCGTTTAGCGGCATTTGTTTCACAATCTTGTTTTTTACTTCCATCTGTATTTTGGATCGCTTCAGGCATAACAGGAATAACTTGTTTTTATCAGGATGCATAATGGCTCCCTGTAAAACAGCATGGCTATAGGTTTTTCACCTGTCTTATGTTCTTTATGCAAGCAGTGTTCGCAACTTATTTTCTTTGAACTATAGTATTGAGTTCCATCAATACTGCACATTAAAACGTTTGGTAAAATGGCATAGCCTTCCAGATGTTTATGGCGTCTTAAACGGCTGAAGAAATCTTTGAAAATGGGTGCCATAGCGTCACTTGGGATGTTATCTAGCACGTCTCGAAGTTGAGAACTTTGAGGTATATTTTCAATACCAAATAAGGAGCGGCAATTATTATTGCCTTGCTGATCTTCCATCTGTTGCTGAAATTTAAGTAAAGAAGGCTCTTGAAAATACATGCACGAAAAAGCACTCATAAGAACATCTTTCTGACTGTAATAGCAACTTCCCTTTTTTCGAGGATCAGAGATAGCGTTAAAATGAGAGGCCATCACTTGCCTAAGAGCGGTGAAATTGAGATGCTTTTTTTGTTTTAATGAGGATTTCACGAATAAACCAGCCTAAATATGAGTATCTATTTTGATCAGATCGCTGGATTCATAAAAAGTTCAATTTTATTTTAAATAATATTCAGAAGCCTTCCTTTAGTGCAGGGCAACCGCATACTTTGTACTAATTTTGACCAAAAATTAGTTCAGAGCGAAATTTATCACTCCATCCTGCCTGCTTCAATTTACCTCTCATACTATTTTTTTGAGGGTGTAGTTTCGTTAAGTTCAAAGCAAATCGTCGGATAACAGCAACATTTTCAGCTCCGTCACCATTTCGGATCCGACAGTCATCTTCTTTAAACGTCACATCAAGGATCCAATGGGTGCTTTCCACTCCCCAATGACTGCGAATGGCTTTACCTATTCTTTCCACATCCGGCGCCAAAGAACTAATGTAATACAAGGTTTCTTGCTGCACCACTTCACCTTTAAAATGTCGCTCTCGCTCAACCTCAATAACCGTTTGAATATTGGACCAATTACTCGCCTCACTAATCCATTCATTCACTCTGAGTTGCCTATATTTCCTAACTTCAATGCGACCATGACCACTATCAACTTCCTCAAACTCTTCAATAAACTCAGGTGTTTCTCTTTTGATTTTATGGAAATAACCGGCAATTTCATGACGTAATTTCTTATGGTTCAATTTGACACAAAGCACATAGTCCGCTTTCTTTTCAACAATAGTATTGACGATTTTTTTCTGTGTATTCATCGCATCGGCGCTTATCAACGCACCTTTGATATTCAGCACATTGAGCATGTCAATAACCGAAGCATTTTCATTTTTTTACCCGTCGATTTTAATTGAGCAAGAACCAATCCTTGTGAGCGACTCCAAGCGGTAATACTGTGTAATGCGGTTTGCCTATCTCCATCAAATGAACGGCGTAATGTTTTTCCATCAAGCGCTATTTGTTCTTGCCCCTTATCGACCCTCACTTCATTAACCCAATTAATAAATGCCTGGTTTAATTGTGCAGGCTCGATTGCCCTTATGATCCGAGCAATGGTGTCATCGACCGGTATTCCGTTTTTAAAGTCTCTATATTGTCTTAGCCAATCGAGCTTGTTATCGCCAAACTCTTTAATGTCCTTCCAGCCTTCTGCACCTGATAATACAGCACTTACCGTTAAAAATAGCACATCTAAAAGGTCATGTTTAACGTTAATATTCGTTCGTGGATCTTCTATTGAAGTAAAATGGTCTATAAATGTCATAGCAGTATCTCCTCGTGGTTGATACTGATCTGATCACCAATTTACCTAAAAGTTCAATAAAGTACGATCTTGCCCTGGGGTGAATTAGATAAAACCTTCGAGTAGGTCTGGACTGGCGAACATATTGGAGTTTCCATAGGATTCACGATATGGGCGATTAAATGAGTTTGCTCCTAGTTACTTTAGTCAAAAGGTGTCCTCCAGAGCTAGTCGCTGCTCAAAATCAGATTGTCACTTAAAAAACATAGCGTTCATAACATTTAACTGTTCATAAATAATGGGCAGTTGTTATTAATGAGCATAAAAGCTTGTTTTTTTGTTTTAGTTCAACTATTATCGGCGTTCATTATTGATGAACTCGGCTATAAAGTGAACGAATGAAAAAGGAAACCGAACTATTAGAGCAAGTTATTTATGCTATACAGCATGAAGGATTCCCTATGGAAATTGAAGCTTATGACGTGAATCCCAGAGACAGAAATATAGATGGAACTCTGAAAATAAAAGGCGTCAACAAGCCCGTAAACATAGCATTAGTCAAATGGGCAGTAAATAAGAATATCGGGGTCCTTATTAACAAAGTCAAATTTATAGGCCAAGAGGGCATACTAATAGCTGACTATATAAATCCTAATTTAGCGCAGCGCCTAAAAGAAGAGGGAATACAATTTCTAGATGTTTGTGGAAATGCATATATAAATAATAAAAAGCACTTTATATATGTTAGAGGAAATAAAGCTACCAACAGCCTACAAACTCCAACTACTGGACGAATGTTTAACGCCGCAGGTCTTAAGATTATTTTTGCATTGCTTAATGATGAAAAGTTAATCAATCAAACTTATCGTACAATCGCTGATCACGCAAACGTTGCTTTAGGAAACATCACTAAAGTTTTTACCGAGTTAAAAGATCAAGGTTTTCTAGTAGAACTCAAAGATAAGCGTAAATTGATTGACAAGGAACGACTTCTTCATAAATGGGTTGAGTATTATCCGGACAAACTTCGGAACAAATTATTTCTAGGAGAGTTTCTCGCTCAAGATCATGCTTGGTGGAATAAAATTCTAATAGAGAATTTTCAAGGAGTCTGGGGAGGGGAGATTGCTGGCGCAAAATTCACAAACTATTTAAAGCCTCAAGATGCTATTGTATATATCCCAAAACTGGAAAAATTCAATTTGGTTAAAGAAGCAGAGTTAAAAAAAATGACGGTTCATGCGGACCCTCAATCGAATATTGTTCAACTATTTGAGCCTTTTTGGAAAGTTGGAGATACCAATAAGTATGCACCTGAAATACTCATTTATGCCGATCTGATAGCAACAGGAAATAGCAGAAATATAGAAGTTGCCAATCTAATTTATAGGGAGCATATTGTTGGATATCTCAGATAAACTTGATAAAGAGCTGATAGGGCGATATACAGACGTTGCTTTAGCTATGACAGAACTCAACATTCCGTTTCTCGTTGTCGGAGCATCGGCAAGAGATTTATTCTTTGAATACGCTCATGATATTGGTGCCCCCAGGAAAACACACGATCTTGACTTTGCCATACAAATTCCAAATTGGGAGGCATTTGAACAAGCCAGAAAAGCTTTGATAAAACGAGGTTTTGTAGAAACCAAGGTTCAACATAGACTTCGAAAAGGGGAAATTTATCCGATTGATATAGTACCTTTTGGTGAAATAGCTGACGAAAACAATATTGCGTGGCCGCCCGACGGAGATGTTCAAATGAATGTTCTAGGCTTTGATGAAGCTTTATCAAATGCTGCTTGGTTCGTGATAAACAATAATCCGAAGATCGAAATCCCTTTACCACAGCCGCCTGGGCTTATCTTAATGAAATTCATCGCTTGGCTAGATAGGGAGCAACCATTACGAACCAAGGACGCTCAAGATATTAAGTTCATTCTTAAATCATTCGAGAAGCTCCCTTTTATAAATGAAAAGTTATATCAGAAAGACTTGTTAGAAAAATATGACGGAGACACTTATCTGATTGGCGCTGAGTTATTAGGACAGGCAGTATTTGAAATTAGCAGTTATAAATCCAAAGAATTGATATCTGAAGTTTTCAACAATGACCAAAAAATCGAACGTCTTGTTGTTGAAATGGATGAACGCGGTAGAGCTGACTTAGATTTTAACATTGCTCTCATTGAAGCCTTTTTCGCAGGATTTCGATAGCTTATTTCAGATTCTAAGCGGAACTTCAGAACTTCATGGGGTCGAGTCTTACACCCTGCATTATTGTAGTTTTTAAAAAATAAAAAAATATAATGAACAGGCTGAAATCAGGCAGCATTTTTCTAGTTACTTTAGTCAAAACGTTTCTTAAGAATTATCTCCTTTGACTTTATCGCGATCAAAATAAATGAGCAAAGGGGGTAGTAAAAACAAGTCTACGATTAGCGCAAAAATTAAAGTGATAGCCATTAATATACCAATCGTTGCTGATGTGTTCATATGTGAAATAGCTAAAATTAAAAAACCACCAGCCAGCACGATGGAGGTTGTAATTAACGCCAGACCAACCCGCGAGAATGCTTGTTTGATGGCTTGTTGAGTATTTTTCCCCGCATTGCGGGCATGAATATATTTATGTAAAAAATGCACCGTATCATCCACCACAATACCGAGGGTTGAACAGGCAACGATGGACAACGAAATATCAATGTAGCCATAGGTCAGTCCCCAAAAACCATAGGCCATGGCCGCGGGGATAATGTTGGGGATTAGGCTGATCATACCGTATTTGAAAGACTTGAGGACTAGCATGAGTACCACCGATATTCCGACTAGTGCGATGAGAGTACCCCATAACAGGCTACCAATATTTCGTTGAGCAATATGAGCGAAAACCATACCTAACCCTGTGGCTGGCGTTGCTTTTATCGCAGGCGCATTTTGTTCAAGCCAAGCTTGTGCTTTTTTATCCAATGCCAAAAGTTCGTCCGAGCCTGCATCGGTCATAGATACCGAAAAGCGTGATGCTTTTTTATCAATTGTTACGAGGTTATCCAAGCCTAACCCTTGCGGTAATCCCATTTCATAAAACAATAGATACTGTGCCGCTAGCTCACTGGAGCTCGGTACTCTATACCAATCTTTATCATCCGCATGCATGGTTTGATTAAGCTCTTTCATTAAACCGCTTAAAGAGCCTACCTTGACCACTTTATTCTGCTGTTGATACCATTGTTCAAACGCATCAAGTTGCGTTAAGTAGTTAGGGTTAAAAATATTTTGTGACGAGTTAGAATCGCTTGAATCAAACGAGCCGTTATTAAAAAAGCTGGTATTAAAGGATAGCGAATATTCAAGCGTGTTGACACCAGTCAGGTAGCCATCAATTCGCTTGACCAATTTAACCACCGCAAAACTATCATCAAAATAATTGCTCCAATTATCGGATAGTTTATTGTTGTTAATAAAAAAGGTTAAGGTGATAACCAACAGGGATAATCCGGCGAGTAACTGCTTGCGTTGTTGAATAATAAAATGAGCCAGTTTTTCCATCGCGGCGCCGGAGTTTGTTATTTTGCGTTTTTTTAATCGGTAACAAAGCCATCAAACTCGGTAGAAAAAACAGACTGTAGAACA
The DNA here is from genome assembly GCA_030949565.1 of Enterobacterales bacterium. Taxonomy (GTDB): domain Bacteria; phylum Pseudomonadota; class Gammaproteobacteria; order Enterobacterales; family Kangiellaceae. The sequence goes on along the minus strand of JAUZSK010000088.1, from coordinate 6,066 downwards.
GGGCAATCAGCACCCCAAAGGCAACCATATTCCCCAGATCACGATAAGGTGGTGAAGTGCTAAAATTAAGACTTAAAAAACCGATCATGGTGGTAATGCTTGTCACTAATACAGGCATTAAATTAAGCTTGACACTTTCTTCAATGGCCTTTTTTACGAGCTGTCCCCTTCTCGATTTCATGAAAATAACTCACCAGAATATGCACACTATCAGCCACCATAATGGACAGCAGGATACTCGGTGCAAAACCAGCAATAGGTGTCAATACTGGCCACACCCAACCAAAGAAACCAAAGGTGCTGACTAGGCAGCTAGTAATTAGAATAAAAATACTGGCGGTGGCCCAAAAGCTTCTCAAGAAAAACCATAAACCACTGAAGATAATTAAGTAACTTAATGGCATTAAATAGGTCAAATCATGAGCCACTGCGCGCGCAAGGGTGGTATTAAAAGCGGTTGATCCACCATTCTCAATTTGAAATTCTGGGTAGGCCTGTCGAAACTCATTGCGAATCGCTTCCATCTCTTCGGTGACCTCAATAGAAGCATTGGGATGACTAGAATTTAAGCGTAGATTAATCACAATAACGGTTAACTTGCCATCGGCAGTCATCAGCGATTGAACCAGTCGAGTTTCGGATAAGGCCGTCTGTCTGATGACCTTTATTTGCGCTGGGGTTAATTGTTGCGGATCTGAATACAGAAAGTCGCTGAGTATTACATCATCCTGTGCTTTACTATAGATATAATTACTCAGGGAAGAAACACGATAGGCCGACTCTACAAGCCAAGCTCTTTCAGTGAGTTGGCTGATTAATGACAAGCCTCGCTGCGAGAAAAGATCTTGACCTTTTTGGGGACTAATGACAAAGGTTGCCGAATCAGATTTGGTATAATGATCTTCAAAAGCCTCAAAAGCCATGAGTTGCGGGTTATCTTGGCTTAAATAGACTCTAAAATCATTGCTAATTGAGAGGTTTTTAATACCAATGGCTAACAGAGTGGTCAATAGAATGGTCGCGATCAGAAAACTTTTAGGATAGTTAATAATCAATCGAATGATCTGATGGGTTTGGTTTTTGATGACATTCATAACTTTGAAAAAACCTTTGATTAGCAATAGGTAGCCGTTATCAATCAAGATCCAGAATAATACACTATTTAACCCCAACTCCGTATAAGAGTAGTCAGTAACCTTGGTAATAGCAGATTAAATAAGGGGCAAGCAATAGTGATTGAGGCTATTTAGATCATTTTCCGATAGAATATCGGTAGAGAAGGCATAAAAGAGAAAAAGCATGACACAAAATATCCTAGAGGCTAAGCAATTAAGCAAGCATTTTGCCGACAATACTGCGGTGGATGGAATAAGCTTTAACATCCCCAAAGGTGGTTGTTTTGGATTGTTAGGTCCTAATGGCGCAGGAAAAACCACCACTATAGAAATGCTAGAGGGGATCTTAAAACCCAGCAGCGGAGAGATTTCCTATTGTGGTCAACCGATCACAAATGACTATCGACAAGAAGTCGGTATTCAATTTCAGCACACTGCGATTCAGGATTTTTTAACCGTTAAAGAAACTTTGCAGATGTTTGCTAATTTTTATCATAAGACCCTCGCATTAAATGAATTAATTGAAACCTGTGCACTAGCGGATATTCTAAAGCGCGATACACGCAAATTGTCGGGAGGTCAAAGACAACGCTTATTGTTAGCGTTAGCCATTTTAAACGATCCAAAACTGGTGTTTTTAGATGAGCCAACCACCGGGCTTGATCCGCAAGCAAGGCGCAATTTCTGGACATTAATTAATCGCATAAAAAAGCAGAATAAAACGGTTATTTTAACCACTCATTATATGGATGAAGCTGAGTCCTTGTGTGATGAAATTATTATTATGGATCAGGGTAAAATAATCGAACAGGGAACACCGCAACAACTACTTAAAAAACATTTTTCCGGTGTGATGGTGAGCTTACCAGAGTCTAACCTGCAACAATTAGACGGTGCGAACATTGCCTTTGAAGTAAAAAATAATCGCTTAGATATGCCCACCGAACAGGTGGATAAAAAAATTCGTAGCCTCATCGAAAATAAAATTGATCTTGATGGTATGCAGGTGCGCTCACCGGATCTAGAAGATCTCTTCATCAAATTAACCGGCCATCAACTAAGGGCTTAAACCATGTTAAAACGAATACTAGCCATTTTTATGGCACGAAACCTGGAGTTCTTTCGTGATCGAAGCGCCATGTCATGGAATTTTATTCTACCTATTTTCATGCTGGTCGGTTTCTCCTTTATGTTTGGTGAGAAAGACAAGACCATCTACAAGGTCGGCGTGTTACGATCGGAATCGGCTATCACTTCGGTAGCCGAAAATAATTCCGCTTTTAAACAGTTAAGATTTTTTTCTTGGATAGAATATCAAGATCCTCAGCAAGCCATCCTAAAAGTAGACCAGCATAAAATTGACCTGCTGCTGGATTTTAAAGATAAAAAATATTGGATCAATAATACTTCCGCCAATGGCTACTTGGTTGAAAAATTGTTGCTTGCTTCCCACCCCGATTTTAATAAATCCGAAACCGATGGTCGCGCTGTTCGATATCTTGATTGGGTGATGCCGGGTATTTTAGGTATGAATATGATGTTTAGCTGCCTGTTTGGTGTTGGTTATGTGATCGTGCGTTATCGTAAAAATGGGGTGTTAAAACGCTTTCAGGCGACACCTCTTTCTGCTTTTGAATTTTTATCAGCGCAAATTATGTCGCGTTTAGTGATCGTCCTTAGCGTGACAAGTCTGCTATTTATCGGCAGTGATTATCTATTTGGTTTTTATATTTTAGGTTCACGATTGGATCTCTTTATAATCGCCTTTCTCGGCGCCAGTAGTATGATAGCATTAAGCCTTTTAATTGCTTCTCGAACACATAGTGAAGAATTGGCTGGTGGTCTGCTTAATTTTTTCTCCTGGCCGATGATGTTCCTATCCGGCGTCTGGTTCTCACTTGAAGGTGCCACACCAATGGTCAAACAGCTTGCCGATTTTTTTCCCTTAACCCATATGTTAAAAGCCGCAAGAGCCGTAATGACTGATGGCGCGAGCCTCAGCGGATGTTCAAGGGCACTTGTGGGTTCTACTCATCATCACATTTGTTTGTTTAGGGCTAGGCAGTTGGTTGTTTGATTGGGGTAGTGAGCGTTAAAAAATGCACCATTTTGGTGCAAAAATACCTCCAAGCGATCATTGATGCACCAAAATGGTGCAAAATAACTAGCAAGGGAACATTAATGCACCAAAATGGTGCATAGAAGTTAAATCCACTGTTCACCAGTCGAAACAAGAAATTATTTTTCAACAGATCTATTTGGGCTTAACGCTGTTAGAAAAAAAACAATATCTGTGCATTATTTACAAGATTTATTGAAAGGCTAACGATATAATTTGTAGCTTCCTGAATTATCTAGCTAGGTATCCATGAACTATTCCCTCTTCGTCTGTGTATTTCTGATGACATTTATGCTGTTAGGCTGTGACCGTTTTAATACATCTAATCAGGCTGAGGTGGTAGAGTCAGAAGACGCGAGCAGATCAGCTGTAAAAATACCAATTAGCTGTAAACAACTAGTTAAGGTTCAGGATATTTGGCGTTTGGAGCCCATGCTGCTGAAGTCGGGTAAGATTAAAGAATCCATGGATCAGGCCGAAAAAGAAACAATCATTCATCAATATATTGAAGCTAAAAATCGACAGTATAAAGCTTGTTTGTCAAGCAAAGGAAAAAAGGTTAAATAGAATATGAAAACGATATCAAAATTATTTGTTCTGTTAGTGAGTGTCGCTTTATCTCAACTGAGCATGGCGAATCAGCTTCCGAGTCAATCAGCCCCCAAGGACCCTGGGGTTATTCACCAAGATCAAATTGTCTACTGGTTAAAAAAGCGAGGCGAATTAAAGGCCAATGCTAATCAAGCCGAAATCGACGCAGCGGTCTTAAATTACGTTAAACATGCTAGAGCGCAAGAATTTACAGATAAATACAGTGCACCAAAAGCCTTATCCCTCTTGGTTAAGAGTCGCAAGGTATTGGCCCCTAAAACGGTTAAAGTACTGTCGGTTTTAATTGACTTCCCTGATTTGCCTTTTGATAACAACCGCTTAACCTCTTCGGATACTGCAATGTACTACAGCTCCTATTCGGTGGATCATTATCGACAACTCATGTTTTCAGCCACTGGATATACCGGACCATCAGGCCAAAACTTGATGACCGCATATCAATATTATCAGAAAGTAACTGGAAACCAGTTTTTCTTTACCGGAGATGTTTTTGGATGGGTGACAGCGGATAATAATGCTGATTTTTATGGTGGAAATGACCCTGATAAAAACGACGATGATAAAAACCCAACAAAATTAATTGAAGAGGCCGTCGCCAAAGCGGTACTTGCTAACAATATTAATTTAGCCGATTATGATGTTGAAGATCCTTATGATCTGGATAACGATGGTATTGTCAATGAGGCCGATGGTTTTATCGATCATGTTAATGTTTTTCACTCCTCTATTGGCGAAGAAGCGGGTGGTGGTGTTTTAGCTGCTGATGCGATCTGGTCACACCGATTTTTTGTTAATTCGACCGGTGATGCAACGACGATGGGTTTTACCATTCCCGGCACAGGTAAAAAACTATTTGGCTATACGATTGAGCCAATTGATGCCGCGACCGGTGTGGTGGTACATGAGTTTGGTCATGATTTGGGTCTTAGCGATGAATACAACACCGGTTCTTCACTGGTTGGAGAACCTGTCGCCAACTGGTCTTTAATGGCTGGTGGTAGTTGGGCGGGCAGTTTGGCTGGTACTCAACCGGTTGATTTTAGTTCCCACTCGAAAGAATACTTACAAGCGCGACATGGCACTAATTGGACAAATCAAGTGGTGGTTAATCTTGCTGATTTAGCGGCGGGCCCTCAGACAATTAATTTAGTTGAAGGTGTTAACCATGCGGGTGGCATTAATCAGATAAAGGTTTTATTACCAGATCCTTTGATAGCCTTTGGCGCACCTTATAGTGGTAGTTTTCAGTATTTTTCGGATGCCGGTGACAATTTAAGAACGAGCATGAATTTCGATCTCAATGTGCCGACAGGTACAGCAATTAGTTTGAGCATGAAAGCAAGGTGGTCAATAGAGCAGGATTGGGACTACGTACAGGTAAGCGTGAATAATCAAGCTATTGTTGGTAATCATACGATTGCAACCAATCAATACAGCGGTCAATATGCTGAATACGCTAACGTGGTTAATTATATTTCTGGGAAATCATTAGACATTGCTGGCGCTGAAGGAGCATTAGGTTGGGTTGATTTAACTTATGATTTATCAGCCTACGCTGGCCAGTTAGTGACGATTAAATACTATTATTATACTGATACTAATACCGGTGACTATGGTTTTGCATTTGATGATATTTCATTAACGGTCGATGGTGCCACTAGTCTCATTGATGGAGCGGAAACATCGGGTAGCGTCACTTTAAATGGCTTCCAAAGAGTTTCCGATACGCGGGATGGAAAACCACAAAATTATTGGATTCAATTACGTAGTCATAACCAAGTTGATGATGGTTTAGCGACCAAAGGCTACGACAAGGGCGTTGTTATTTGGTTTGCCGATCAAGGTTATTCGGATAACGATGTTTCGCTTCACCCAGGCAAAGGTTTTATTGGTGTTGTGGACGCCGATCAGACTTTGATCGGCACTAGTGGAACTTCGGTTCAAATGAGAGATGCAGCATTTGGCTTGTATGACCAATCTTTTTATAATGGTGATAATCACCTAGCGCCTAAGTCATTATTTAGCGACCTTGATGATTATTCTTCACCCGGCAAGCCCTCGGCAGGTTTAATTTTGCCGGTGAACGGGTTAAATGTAGAGGTGTTGAGTCAAGCGGCAGATAGTACAACAGCACAAGTTCAACTTTCATTAGTTGCCGTACCGATTGTTGCTAATTTTGATTATCAAGTCGATGTTAGAAGTTTAACCACAAGCAACACT
>JAUZSK010000087.1 GCA_030949565.1 Enterobacterales bacterium | reverse complement strand
GAGCGACGCATGCCACGACGAGCGCGTGATTTTTACTTTTTGAACTGCCATTGGATATGCTCCTAAAATAATAAATGCTTAAAATTCTGTGTCTACTTATATAACGGGCGTTAAATACTCTTCTTTAATGCTAGCTAGCTACTTCAAATTAATGAAGCTTTAAATCTTTTAAAGCCGCAAACGGATTTTTTTGCTGCGGTTTTTGCTGCGGTAACTCGCCATAACTAAACTTAACCGAGGTATCACCGCTGGCCTTATTCGCTACAATGGGTAAAGAAAGGATTAACTCATCTTCAATCACCCGCCGTATATCCACTTGGCCATCTTCTAGAAGTAATGCTTCATAGTCCTCTTCTAGAGTTTCAATCTGTTCTTCTTTGATCACGCTGCAATAAATAATCTGCGTATCAATTTCATAGTCAATCGGCTCAAAGGTCGTCTGACACTGTAACTGAACCTTGGCTTTGATATGGGCATCGACCAAACATCGTTGCCGATCATCAAATCGTCCGTTTAAAACCAACTCAATTTTACCCTGATCATTATAGAGTAAACCATCCAAACGAGTAAATTCAGCAATATCCCAATGGTAACGCAGTTGACCCTGCTTGGTTGCTAATTTTTTCGGTTGAATATAGATTGAGGTGGATATTTTTTGCTCAGTCTCAGTCATAGGCGCGCGATTCTACCCAAAAGTGCCTTAAAAGGCAAAATTATTCGTTAAAAAAGACCATAAAATCAGCTGTTAGAGCTAATTTTTTATAAATTAGCCATTTAGTTGGAAAACAAAGCCATTTTAGGCGTTAATTGACGGCTTCTATTCATCCTCAGCTAGTAGATCATCAATCAAAATAACCGGCTCTATTTCAACCCCAGCCAGTTCATCAGACCAGTTAATGCCTACATAAACCTCATCCTCAGCCATGCCATGCAGCCAATGATCAATAAAATCATCAAACTCTAACGGATTAGGTTGATATTCTTGCCACTCATCAATACAAGCGGCTTGCGCTTCCGCCTTGGATGACCAAAAAGGCATGACTGAAATATCGGCAGATTGTTCTGATTCACAAATAGCGAATCCATCGGTATGGATTAAGTTCCATACCACGCCGGTTTCTAGGGTTTGGTCAATAAAGCGTAGGTAGGCTTGGCGAAAATCTTCAGTCATAATTTAGGCATATTGGATTTTAAATGGCATTGAATCAATTAGTCTCCATTTTAACATCATTTAATTGTTATAATCCTTTTTATCACAACAAATTTTGGAATTTTTAAATTATTTTATGCGTCATTTTTCTAGCCATAGCAGCGATAACCAAGTCAAAGACTGGCATACGCTATTGCAATTGTTGCCTTTTTTACGTGAATTTAAAGGTCGCGTGGTGCTGGCTATCGCTTTTATGATTGCCGCAAAAATGGCCAATATCGCACTGCCCTTTTTATTGAAATCGATTGTTGACCATCTAGCACCAGAGTCAAACCTTAGCACGCATAATGATGCCGACTTTATGAATCAGATCATATCGGTTTGGACCCTAACACCGGTAGCACTGGTGGTATTGTATGGTTGCTTCCGTCTGGCGAGTGTTTTATTTGGCGAAATTCGAGATACCCTGTTTGGTCGTGTCACCGAACGCGCCATGCGGCGTATTGGGCATAAAGTCTTTATCCATCTGCATCGACTGGATTTGGATTTTCACCTGGATCGAAAGACCGGCGGCTTGTCTCGTGATATCGAACGCGGTACCAGTGGTATTAACTTTTTTAATGCGTTTTATGGTGTTTAATATATTGCCGACTCTGATTGAAATCATCCTGGTGTTGTTTATTTTGTTTTCGCGTTACGGTAGCGTATTTGCTCTAGTGACCTTAAGTTCCATAGTGGCTTATATTCTATTTTCGGTTAAAGTAACCGAGTGGCGTAATCGTTTTCTGAGAGAAGCCAATCAAGCCGATTCCAATTCAAACAGCCGAGCGATTGATAGCTTACTTAACTATGAGACAGTTAAATACTACACCAATGAAACCTTTGAAGCCGATCGCTATGATCAAGACCTAGCTACTTGGGAAGCGGCTCGGCGCAAAAATCGATTATCCTTGTTCGCGCTTAATACTGGGCAAGCGTTGATTATTGCTACTGCTATGACCAGTATGCTGTTGTTAGCCGCTGGTGGTGTTGCGGATAAGACTATGAGTATTGGTGATTTTGTGTTAATTAACGCTTTTATGATGCAAATATTTATGCCGCTTAATTTTTTTAGGTTTTGTCTATCGTGAAATTAAAATGTCATTAATTAATATCGAGAAGATGTTTGATTTACTGGCCATCAAGCCCAAAATAACCGAACCAAAAGACTCGCCAGAGCTGCTGATTAGCCGTGGCGAGATTGAATTTGAACAGGTTAGTTTTTACTACAATGAAAAACGTCAGATCCTTAAGCACGTCAGCTTTAAACTCAGTGCAGGACAAACCCTCGCAGTGGTCGGTGCCAGTGGCGCCGGTAAATCCACTCTAGTTAAACTACTGTTTCGATTTTATGATCCGAGCCAAGGTTGTATTCGAATTGATGGTCAAGATATTAGCCGAGTTAGCCAACATTCACTGCGCTCTCATATCGGAATCGTGCCACAGGACACAGTGCTATTTAATGATTCCATTTTAGAAAATATTCGTTATGGACGGGTTGATGCTAGTGATCAAGAGGTCATGCAAGCCATCGAAATGGCGCACCTTTCTGAGTTTATTAGGCAGTTACCCGAAGGCGTTGAGACGGTGGTTGGTGAACGAGGGTTGAAACTCTCTGGTGGTGAAAAACAGCGGGTCGCCATTGCGCGTACGATATTAAAACAACCACCTATATTGGTGTTTGATGAAGCAACCTCCTCCCTAGATAGTCATTCTGAGCAATCCATTTTAAAAGCCATTAACGAGCTGGCTAAAAACACCACCAGTCTAGTGATTGCCCATCGACTTTCAACGGTGATCCATGCCGATCAAATTTTAGTATTGCAACAGGGTGAAATTGTGGAGCAAGGCAATCATTTCAACCTACTAACGCAACAAGGTCATTATGCTCGCTTGTGGCAAGCGCAGCAGGACTCAGCTAAAAATACAAAGCCAAATGACTCAATCGAACCAGTTGCAAAATAGTAAGCAAAGGATTATTCGCCATGCAAGCAAAGATCATTCTCGCTAGTAGCTCAGTCTATCGAAAGGCGTTACTAAAACAGATTGTCAGTGAGTTTGATGGGCTAAGCCCAGACATAGATGAAACGCCGCTAACCAATGAATCAGTGCAACAACTCACTAAACGACTAGCTCAGGCAAAAGCCGAAAAAATAGCTCAGCAGCAACCTAACGCCATTGTTATTGGCGCTGATCAAGTGGCTATTTGTGATGGCATACTATTGGGAAAACCAGGCTGTTATGAAAAAGCCTTACAGCAATTGAGTTTTTGCTCTGGCAAACAGGCGCTATTTATTACATCGGTTTGTGTCATTCATCAAACTTCACAATTGATGCTATCGGCGCTATCACAGGTGGATTTACGCTTTCTTCAATTAAGCGAAGACAGTATCGCGCAATATTTAAAACTTGATAAACCCTATGATTGTGCCGGTAGCTTTAAAGTAGAAAGCTATGGTATTCGGTTATTTGAGAGCATTAAAAGTGATGATCCAACGAGTCTACAAGGTTTGCCATTGATTACCCTTAATCGAATGTTAAAACAGGTTAATCAGCATATCCAAAATCAAGCTGCTGATAAACTAGACCAATAAACTGGCTAAGATGAAGAATAACGCTGCACTAGCGCAATGCCAGTAATCATCAATGCAATACCAATCATTTGACTAAAGACTAACACTTGTTCAAGTATGGGTACCGCCAACAGCGCAATAAACACCACTGCCGACATAGCGAGCAAACTGGCTTCATAGGCTTTTAAATGCTGCATGGCTTGGCTAAAAACCAGCATAATCAGTGCATTGGCGATCAATCCATTCAGTGCGATAATTACCCAATTTTCAACACTGATCGATGTAACGGGAATATCAATCATTAAACCGATCAATATTAAAGGAATGCCACCGGTACAGATGGCTATTACTGCAATTTGTGCATGGTTAAAGGGATTGTTAGACAGCAAATGCAGTTTTCTGAGTAAAATATTGGTGGTTGCCAGTCCAATAACGGTTAATGCCACGGCTACAATACCAATCAGTTCCTCGGCTTTTGGCGCGGATTTAAAATAGCTCCATAGTCCAAGTATGGCAATTAACGCACCCAACCATTGTTTAGCGTTAGGAAATTCCTTAACAAAAATCGCGCTAAAAAACATGGTCACCAGTGCCACATAATTGGTTAAATAAGCATGGGTTGTTACCGGTAGATACTGCAATGCGAAAATGGCTAACCAGCGGATCATCAAGTAGTTCAAAAAGCCGACCACTAAAATAAGCATCAGCGCTTTTCGATGTCGCTTTTGCCTGATTAAGGTAAGCAAAGCCTGTAGTTTATTCTGCCCTTTTGCTGCAGCATGAGTCGTGGGTGTTAAAAAAAGATAGTAGACAAGAATACCGCTGCAGGCAAAAACCATTTGCAGCCAAATAAAAGTAAAAAAATGAACCTGCGATAACGCCTTTTTAGCAAAGGTAAGAACCACTGCGACTAAAAACATGGTCGATAGAAGTTTAAGTGCAGCGAAGTATTTTGGATTCATGGAATTCTTCTATTCGTTACCCAGCATTTTAATAATTCGTTTAAATTGTGCCGGTAACGGCGCTTCAATCTGCATCACCTGTTCATCCTCAGGCAGAGTGAATCTTAGTTTTTGCGCATGCAATAAAAAGCTTTTTAGCTTTAATTGTGACAATATCACGCGATCAGCTTGAGTATCACTGTACTTGTCATCACCTAATAACGGACAGCCAACGTATTTCGCATGCACTCTAATTTGATGGGTACGTCCGGTCACTGGCTTGGCTCGGACTAAAGTATGCTGAGCGAAGGATTTAATAATTTCAAAATTGGTTTTAGAGGCTTTACCTTCGGTATCAACCAACACCACTCTTTCACCACTCGCTCTTTCTGTTTTTTTAAGCGCTTGATCAACACGACTCGTAGCTTTTGGCCAGTGGCCGTTGACTAACGCCACGTACTCTTTATTCATTTTACGATGACGTAGTTGATTTTGGAAATGGATCAAATAGGTTCGTCTTTTGGCTATTAATAGACAACCAGAGGTATCACGATCGATTCGGTGTACTAGCTCCAAAAACTTTTCTTTAGGGCGCAGCGCTCTAATCGCTTCAATCACCCCAAAAGAAATTCCACTTCCGCCGTGAACCGCAATACCCGAAGGTTTATTGATCACCATAAATTGATTACTTTCAAACACAATGGAGGCTTCTATTTGCTTAACTTGGCTAAACTGGCTAATGTCCTTGGCGGGTTCTTTTTCCGCCACGCGGATCGGAGGAATGCGTAGGATGTCATTATGTGTGAGTTTGTATTCCGCTTTGACTCGCCCCTTGTTAACACGAACTTCACCTTTACGGATAATGCGATAGATGCGACTTTTGGGCACACCTTTAAGATGACTGATTAAGTAGTTATCAATACGCTGACCAGAATAGTCTTTTTCAATGGTCCAGAACTGTACTTTATCGAATTCGTTCAATGAGGGGCTCTGTTTAGAAACAGCTAATACGAGTGCTAATTATCCTAGAATTGGATGCAACAAGCGACCTATTTTTTGATGCTAGTCTAAAATAGAAGAGTCTTTAAAATAGACAAGACTCTAAACAAACCTGAATCCAAGAAATATAAAGTAGGCACAATAGAAGCAAAGTATAGTCTGCTATGAGCCTTAGACTTAAGAGGTTTGGGACAACTTAGGAAACACGCTAATCAGTAAAATACTCATCTAGGTGCTCATTCATGCGTCGGTTAAGCCAGACTTCCATACTGGTACCCTCTCGCTTGGCCTCTCGCATTACTCGATTTTGTTTATCCGCGGTTAAGCTGATGGAATAGTTACCTATAAAGGGGATGGACTCTTGCTCTTGAGGATTTTGATGAAGACTACAATAGTCATCCACACATTTGATAAAACTCTTTCTTACCTCACGTGCATCAGCGCCATAAAATTCTAACAGATCTCGCGCATTAACCACCTCACCTGTGATTAGGTCACGTCGGTCATCATACTCAATTTTTCCAATAAACCCGTTGTGCAACAGCATCAATACACTCCAACGATAAAAACAAGGTAACTAGGAAGGGCTTTCCTATCGATAGACTAAATATAGCAGTTGTTATTGGTTTATCTTAGAAATTAGCTAATTTGCAGCGAATTATTGAACTAATTCGCTACTTTAGCGCACAAAGTCACTATTTTAGGGCTTCGCAAACAAAAAATAGTGATTTATGATTAGATAATAGCGGCTAATTGAGCCCCTTGTCTGATCGCTCTCTTGGCATCCAACTCTGCAGCAACGTCAGCACCGCCGATTAAATGGACTTTTAGTAAAGGTTGATTAGAGCCTAATTGTTGAAATAGACTAGCATTGGGCATTTGACCAGAACATAAAACAATATGATCAACGGCTAAACATTCGGTCTTTCCATCTCGCTCGATATGTAAACCTTGATCGTCGATTTTTAGGTAACTGATACTATTGAGCATTGCTACTTTTTTATGTTTCAAACTTAAACGATGGGTCCAGCCTGAGGTTTTACCGAGGTTCTTGCCTAATTTACTGGATTTACGCTGTAGCAGATACACTTGGCGCGGTGATGGTTCAATTTCAGTAGCTTCTAATAAACCGCCCCTCGCTTGATAATCAAAATCAACACCCCATTCTTTGCTCCAAGCAACAGGATCTAGCGTTAACGACTGGCTATGGGTTAAATATTCCGCCACATCAAAACCAATACCGCCAGCGCCAATAATGGCAACTTTTTGCCCTAGGACTTTCTGCCCCATTAACACCTCTCGATAACCGACTACCTTGTCATGATTGATCCCTTCAATTTGCGGTACCCGTGGAGTGATACCGGTGGCAACTACTAGTTGATCAAAGGTTTTTAGCGCAGGGTCATCAACATCAACACGATGTTTAAGCACCACTTTGACTTGATATTTTTTTAACTGGACTTCAAAATAACGCAGCGTTTCATAAAACTCTTCTTTACCCGGATTTGCTTGGCGATATTAAGCTGACCACCTATCTGATCGGAAGCTTCAAAGAGTGTCACTCGATGTCCTCTTTGCGCGGCATAAACTGAAAAAGCACAACCCGCCGGACCCGCGCCAACCACAGCAATATTTTGGGGGTTGGTTGATTTAACAAAGTTGAGTAATGTTTCTTCGCAGGCTCTTGGATTAACTAAACAACTGACGATTTTATTTTCAAAAGCATGATCCAAACAGGCTTGATTGCAGCCGATGCAAGTGTTTATTTCATCACTCCGACCTTGCTGCGCTTTGTTCATAAAATCAGCATCGGCTAAAAACGGCCTAGCCATTGACACCATATCTGCATCACCACGAGTGAGCACTTGTTCGGCGACTTCTGGCGAGTTAATTCGATTAGTCGTGATTAAGGGAATTTTAATCAGTGGTTTTAATCGTTTGCTGACCCAAGTAAAGTTAGCTCGCGGGACTGATGTAACAATGGTCGGAATTCGGGCTTCATGCCAACCAATACCAGTATTAATAACTGAAGCGCCGGCAGCTTCGATAGCTAAGGCGAGTTCAACGACCTCATCCCAGCTACTGCCTTGATCAACCAGATCGAGCATCGACAAGCGATAGATGATAATAAAATTTTTATCGGTAGCCGCACGCACGGCTTTAACGATTTCGATTGGAAAGCGAATTCGATTTTTGAAAGAACCACCCCATTGATCATCTCGATGATTGGTTTTTTTGACAATAAACTCATTAATTAAATAGCCTTCTGAACCCATCACTTCAACCCCATCATAACCTGCTCTTTTAGCTAATTTGGCGCAGGTAGCAAAATCCTTGATGGTTTTGTTAATGCCTCGCTGAGTTAATGCTTTTGGTTTAAAAGGTGTAATTGGTGATTGAATAGCCGAAGGTGCCACTGAAAAAGGATGATACGCGTAGCGTCCTGTGTGCAATATTTGCATGGCTATTTTTCCACCCGCCTCATGTACCGCATCGGTAACCTTACGATGTTTGGACACTTGCCACGGAAAGCTTAATTGGCTGCCAAAGGGCGCCACACGCCCTGCAAAATTAGGTGCAATGCCGCCAGTAACGATTAGACCAACGCCGCCTTCGACTCTTTCTTTAAAATATTGAGCTAGGCGCTTAAATCCACCACGTTTTTCTTCTAATCCAGTATGCATAGAGCCCATGATCACGCGATTCTTGAGTCGATGATTATGTACCAGCAATGGTTCAAATAGCTTTGGGAAATGGGCGTTCGGTACTTTGTGTGTGGATTCAGTCATTGCCAAGCCTATTATGATTTCATGTTATGTAAGGATGCAATTTTATATTAATTCAACGGAATAGCAATAAGAAAGATTTACTAACACTTTAATAAATGTTACTTTTCTCCATTATTACAATAAGTTAAGCTCATATCCTTTACTTGTAGTACTTTCTTACGGATATTCGCTAACACTTTGATAAACTTTGGTATAAGCTAAGCAGCAACAAATCCTAGGAAGCTAGAATTTCGGCTATTTGCTAGTTGCGCTAGGCTTTTCCAGAATTTACTAAATACAAATGTCAATAATCGACTTATATTCTAGGGAATACAATGACTAAACTTTTTAAGAAACTATGGTACGGCATAGACCTTAGCCGAAGAATATTTTTGAATGTTATATTCTTCATCATTATGATTATTTTTATCGCGGCCATCGCTGGCGCAGATGACAAACCAAAGGTAGAAGATGGGATTGCTTTGATTCTTCAGCCAACCGGAGTCATTGTTGAGCAAAAAACCTATGTTGATCCGGTGGACCAAGCGATGCAAGAAGCTTCCGGCAAAGAGCAGATACCAGAAACGCTACTCTATGATCTGATAGAAGCCATTGATAATGCAAAAGATGATAAGCGGATAACCGCTTTAGTGATTTCGACCAACTATCTTTGGGGTTCTGGCGTGACTAAATTACAAGATTTGGCCGATGCGATCCAAGATTTTAAAACTAGCGGTAAAAAAGTGATCGCGTTTGGCGACAACTTCTCACAATCTCAATATTATTTAGCAGCACAAGCCGACGAGATTATTATGAGTCCGCAAGGTGGTATTTTTATTACCGGTTTTGCTCGAATTGGTACTTATTTTAAACCCCTTTTAGATAACATCGGAATTAATGTTCATGTGTTTAAAGTGGGTAAATACAAATCTGCGGTTGAACCCTTTATGCGCAAAAGTATGTCTGAAGCGGCTAAAGAGGCTAACCGCCAGTGGATGAATGACTTATGGACAGGTTTTCAGCAGGATATCGCCCAAGCGCGAAATCTTACCTCCGATGATATCGCCAGTTACATCAATAATTATAAAGAAAACTTAATCGCCAGTAATGGAAACTCTGCCGCTATTGCGGTGGATGCTGGATTGGTGGATCAACTACTGACACGCATTGAGTTTCGTGAAAAAATGGTTGATTTAGTGGGTTTAGACTCGGATAGCAAAAGCTATAAAGCAATGACTCACCGTCAATATTTAAAAGCCATTAAATCACCACTTGAATACAATGATCCAGATGCTGACAAGGTAGCGGTTATTACTGCCAAAGGTAGCATATTAGATGGTGAGCACAAAGAAGGCACTATCGGTGGTGATACAGTGGCACGGTTAATCCGAAAAACACGCCAAAACAAGCATGTTAAAGCCATTGTTTTACGTGTGGATAGCGGCGGCGGAAGCGCTTTTGCTTCTGAAGTGATTCGTCAAGAACTAGTACAGGCACAAGCCGATGGTATTAAAGTGGTAGTTTCTATGGGAGATGTGGCCGCATCTGGCGGTTATTGGATCTCAGCCACAGCCGATGAAATTTGGGCTCGCCCTTCAACCATTACCGGTTCTATTGGCATATTTGGCATGATCCCAACTTTTGAAAAGCCACTAAATAAAATTGGCATCTATAGAGATGGCGTCGGTACAACCAAGTATTCTAATCCAATTGATGGCGGTTTACCCTTATCTGATGATGTCGCAGAAATTATTCAAACTAGTATTAACGCAGGTTATGATAACTTTTTGTCACTGGTCGCTAAAGGTCGTGACATGACCATAGAACAAGTTGATAATATCGCACAAGGCCGAGTTTGGTCAGGTGCTAAAGCGCTAGAAATCGGTTTAGTAGATAAATTAGGCACACTAAATGATGCGATAGAATCAGCCGCCAAATTAGCTAACTTGGAAGACTATAAAGTTTTAAAAGTTAAGCGAAAGCTATCTGAAAATGAAAAATTTCTAAAAGAACTGTTCAATCAAGCTAGCTTTGATAATCAACCACAGCAAAGACAAAGCAGCTTCACTAAAAGTAGTCTAAAAGCTCGCATTGTTGGACAAATTACTGAAAGCCTTAACATGATTGATGATTGGAATGATCCCAACCATGCTTATGCCAATTGTTTTTGTAGTATCGAAAACCACTAGCATTAAATTAACGCGCAAAGGATTGCAGATGGTTATTTTAAACCGGCTTTGGACTTAAAAAGAACCGAATAATGACTAGTAAACGAGTGTATATCGCTTATACCGGCGGCACCATTGGAATGAAACCTAGCAGCAAGGGCTTTGTTCCTGAGTCCGGTTATTTTACCGAACAAATCAGTCGATTACCTGAACTGGCTTATCCAGATATGCCAGAAATTCATATTCATGAATATGAAAATATCATTGACTCGTCTAATATTACGCCGAATGATTGGTATCAAATTTCGGAAGATATTAAAGCGCATTATCAGGACTTTGATGGTTTTATTGTGCTGCATGGCACCGACACCATGGCCTACACAGCATCAGCATTGTCCTTTATGTTAGAAGACTTGAGCAAACCGGTGATTGTTACTGGCTCTCAGATCCCTTGGTCTCAAATGCGTACCGATGCCCGTGATAATCTGATCACCTCGATTTTATTGGCCTCCCAATATGACATTCCAGAGGTTAGCCTCTACTTCCATAATCGACTATACCGAGGAAACCGCACACGAAAGGTCGATGCTAGCGGATTCCATGCGTTTCAATCGCCTAACTTTCCAGCACTAGTGAAAGTCGGCTCCAGTATTCAAGTGAATCAAAATATACTACTGACTGAACCCCGCAAACCGTTATCGATCAACCGAATATCAGAGCCTAAAGTGGTGGTGCTTACTTTATTTCCAGGCTTTTCTTCAGACATGTTGAAGGCTGTTCTTAAATCGGGCATTCAAGGTTTGGTATTGATGACCTATGGTATGGGCAATGCACCCTGCAATAATTTGGCCTTTCTGCAACTTTTGCAAGAAGCCAATGATCAAGGGGTCATTATCGTCAATTGTACCCAGTGTTTAAAAGGTGGAGTCGATATGAGCAGTTATGAAACCGGTCAAAAACTGCAAAATGTAGGCGTTATCAGCGGCTATGACATGACCCCTGAAGCCACATTAACTAAACTGAGTTATTTGCTCAGCAGTGATTATTCCTTACAAACAATCAAACAAAAAATGCAAACTAGCTTAAAGGGCGAATTAACACGTATTAGCAATTAAGCGATGATCTATGGCTATAGCCTGTTTCGGTTGGCTAATGACAAGGACAGGGTCGAAGTATCCAAATACCCTAACTCCCCACCCACCGGAACGCCTTGAGCCAATCGGCTAACATGAATATCGTTATTAATATTCTGGCTCAAATGCTGGATGTAGTTTGCCGTTGCATCACCTTCTATGGTGGATGAAGTCGCTATAATAACTTCCTCAATGTCACCTTTTTGCAACTGTAATTGAAGCAGATCCATTCCTAATTCTTGTGGGCCGATGCCATCTAGTGGTGAGATATGCCCCAGAAGTACAAAATATTTGCCGCTATAGTTAGCGGTGGACTCAACGGCCGCAACGTCAGAAGGTGATTCAACCACGCAGAGTAGTCTAGAATCTCTTTGGCTATTAAGACAAATAATGCAGGTTTCTTGTTCTGTATAGTCACGACAAAATTGACAATGACGAATGATTTGCATGGATTCAGTAATCAACTGCGCTAAACGAGCGCCCTTTTGACGTTGTTTATCAAGCAGATGATAGGCCATTCGCTGTGCAGATTTAGCCCCTACTCCTGGCAGGCATTGAAAAGCATCAACTAATTGAGATAATAGTGCAGAGTTGGCCATAGGATCCTCTTTAAAATGGCATTTTAAAGCCAGGAGGTAACGGGATCCCCTGGGTAACCGATGACATCATATCCTTGGTTTCATGTTCGACACGTGCCACCGCATCGTTAATTGCGGCGGCAATTAAATCTTCCATTATTTCTTTATCCTCAGTCAAAAGTGAAGCATCGATTTTAACCCCGGTTACGTCGTGCCGCCCGGTCATAGTCACTTTAACCATGCCAGCGCCTGACTCTCCGTGGACTTCGACATTGGCCACTTGTTGCTGCGCTTGTTGCATTTTTTCTTGCATTTGCTGCGCCTGCTTCATTAGGTCGCCTAAACCTTTCATATAAACCTCTTATTCAATTATTGATAATTAAAATTAACCCATGTTAGTTGCCATATCAAGAAACTAACATTTAGTATCCATAATTTAATGGCCAACATTTACTATGCTAGCAACTAACAATCAACTGCTTAATCCTGATGTTTTGGTTTAAGACTAATATTATCCTGAGTTATCTTCGCACCGGTTTCGCTCAATATAAATTGTATACATTGATTATCGAGCATCTGCTGTTGAATTTGCTCGATGGATGCCTGAGTTTCTATTAACTGTTGCTCTTTAGGAGTGCTTTGTAAATCGCTTGATGCTTTAAAAACTAGTGTAAAGGTTTCTGAAGAAAAATGCGTGTAGATTGTTTGTTCAATTTTTTGCTTTAGATTATGCGTCAGCAAATGGGACATCGTTTCGGCATATCGAATGGTTAACCGCCCTTGTTCAACCTCCGGTAACGAGTTACGCAATACTTGTAAACCAGTCCCCAATAAGGAAAACTGCTTAATTGCCTGCGGCCAGTTTTGAATATTAATCTTTAGCAACGGTATTTTATCAACAAGGGCTTGTGTTTGATTCGGCTCTGATACTTGTTTTTGCTGGCTGGATGTCCGACCCGCTACAGGCGACAAAGGCATTTCAATCACTTCAGCTAACGCTTGATTAATAACTGGCAAAGTTTGAACTGTTGCACTTGTTTGGTCTGCTTGAGACACTGAGTTGGTTTGAGACGCTGGATTAGCGGCTTCAACTGTAGGCGAACGAGCCGCTCCTAATGTCTGTCCTGTTTGTGGCAATTGATTGATATTGTTGGAAGTATTTTGCTGCAGATAAGGTTCGCCTTGACCAGAGCGAACAGTTTCTGTAGCAACCACTTGAAGCTTAGAATGGTTGCTATTAACCGGTTGTGTTGGGGATTCCGCTGGATTATTCAGCTCGTTTTTACTGTTTAGCGGGCTGTTGGATTTTTTTTTTGAGTCCGTGCTGGGGGCATTGTAAAAATTGGGTTTAAAAGATAGTACGCGAAGCATTGCCATTTCAAATCCCTGTCGAAGATTTGGAGCAAAAGGTAAATCTTTTTTTGCCTGCAGTGATAATTGATAAAATAGTTGTAAATCAACTGCTGATATTTTATCAATAGCTTGTTTAATTTGGATATCGTTAGTGTAGCCGATGGCTTTTGCCACCGCAATTTGATGCAGCATACTTAACCAGTCGTTCATTACTTCAATATAATCTGGCGAAAACTGCGCCATATTCTGAATAACATCAATCAATCCTTGGGCATCACCAGCAATCATTTTATCTAACAGATCGTAGACAAAATGCTGTTCTATACTGCCTAACATTTCTAGAACACTCGCTAGATTTAGTTCTTCACCACTAAACACGATGGCCTGGTCAAGTAGGCTAAGTGCATCACGCATACTGCCATCCGCACCTTTAGCGATAGCTTCTAATGACTCCCGCTGGAAACCGATTTTTTCTTGCTCTAGGATCATGGAAAGATGACTCACAATGCTTTCTAGCTCCATTCGTCTTAAATGGAACTGTAAGCAGCGAGATAGCACCGTGATGGGAAGTTTTTGTGGATCAGTGGTGGCTAAAAGAAAAATAACATGCGAAGGTGGCTCTTCCAAAGTTTTTAACAGCGCATTAAAACTGTGAGTGGAAAGCATATGAACTTCATCGATTAAGTAAACTTTGTAACGGCCTCGGGTGGGTTTATATTGAACATTATCGATTAATTCACGCATATCGTCGATACCGGTTTTAGAGGCCGCATCGATTTCCATTAGATCAACAAAACGACCTTCATCGATTTCAACACAGCTACTACAGGTGCCACAGGGTTTTGAAGAAAGCCCTTGTTCACAATTTAAGCTTTTAGAAAAAATCCGAGCGATGGTGGTTTTACCGACGCCGCGAGTACCGGTGAATAAAAAGGCATGATGAAGACGTTGGCTATCAAGCGCATTGATCAATGCACGAGCAGTTAGCTCTTGGCCCACTAGTTGATCAAAATTTTTAGGTCGCCATTTACGGGCAAGAACTTGATAACTCATCTAAAGCAGAATACTTGTAGGCTGGTCAAAGGTGCATCCATTATATGCTATGCTGTTGGTTGCATAAAGAAGTTATGCTAATTATTTTTTAGTTTAAAATTAATAGAGGTATAAAATTGGAGGCGGTCCCATCAGCCACATCTCGGCACATGAGTCAGTCGCTACCGTTGCTCCCTTCCGGGCCTGGCGGAGTTCACAACCTATCATTGCGAGAGGACCAATAGGACCACCATTAGGTTTAACTAGTTTAACACGGGCTAAGCTTACTTATTCATCGGAAGTTCAAATAAACAAGTTTGGCGGTGAGAGAGGGATTCGAACCCTCGATAGGGGTTAGCCTATACACGCTTTCCAGGCGTGCTCCTTCAGCCACTCGGACACCTCACCGACATATCGAAAATCCTTGACCAAGCGATGGTTACAAATTGCATAAGCCTCTGATTGTCAATGACCAAAGTTTAAACCTTTCGCAATACTACAGAATTTATCCATAATTCGGTCAAGGCGCGTAGATTATACAAATTCATCAAACAAGGCAATCCTTAATATTGCTATTTACCAAAAAAGAATCAACGCTTTACTAAAAACAGCATAAAACTCACAGGTCGCGCTTTATTCTGGTCAATCTATGGTCTAAGTCAATTGAATATTACAAATTATAAGCTTTTTTACCTCTATAGGTGATTGATTCACTCACTAATAACAGATTATCAGCTATAATATCGCTATAAAGGTGCTTTTTAAATCACCTTCAAATAAAAACATACTCAATTCACATGTTAAGAGATCATTTTTGATGGATATCAAGTTATTATTGCGTCTGATGGCGGAAAAAAATGCTTCCGATCTATTTTTTAGTACCGGTGCTCCTCCACATATGAAAATTGAAGGCGTATCTACCCCTATGGGTCAAGGTGCCCTTCCCTCCGGCACTATCAAGCAAATAGCCTATGACCTTATGTCTGCAAAACAAATTGAAGAGTTTGAGGAAGAATGGGAGCAAAACTTTGCCATTTCAGTGGATGATATAGGCCGTTTTCGGGTTAATGTATTTATGCAACGAGGCGAAGTCGGCATGGTAATGCGACATATTACCTCTGATATCCCTAGCATGGAAAAGCTAGGTTTACCGGATATCGTTTCTCAATTAATTATGGAGCGTTCTGGCCTAGTACTTATTTGTGGCCCCACCGGTTCAGGTAAATCCACCACCCTTGCGGCTATGATTGATTACCGTAACCGTCGTGATACTTGCCATATTCTGACCATAGAAGATCCAATTGAATTTCTGCACGAGCATAAGCTATCCATTATCGACCAGCGAGAAATTGGTGTTGATACCAAGAGTTATCGGCGAGCGCTAAAAAACGCTATGCGTGAAGCTCCTGATTTAATACTGATTGGCGAAATTAGAGATCAAGAAGCCATGAAATATGCGCTTAGTTACGCTCAAACAGGGCATCTCTGCCTAGCCACTATTCATGGCAACAATTCCAAACAAGTACTCGATAGAATTCAAAATATGGTGCCAAAGGAGCAACGGTCTTCTTTGATGAAAGAATTATCGAGCGTCCTTAAGGGCATCGTATCGCAACGCCTTGTTATGAGCCATGATGGTAAGCGCGTGGCGGCGTTGGAAATACTAATGAAAGCGCCAGATATACAGGAAATCATTCAAAAAGGGCATCTAGAAGAACTTAAGAAGGCTATTGAAAACCATCAAATGGATGGCATGATGTCCTTTGACCAATCACTGTTCAACCTATACAAAGATGGTATCATTACTAAAGAAGATGCCTTAAGATTTGCAGAATCGAGAACCGATCTTAACCTGCATATGCGATTGTCAGATAGTAACAGCAATAGTCTCACTGACCCTAACATCCCACGTTCTAATTTTAATACGCAGTTATAACCGCAAGCTCACGGCTATCCCTGTTGCTTAAATTCAACCATCCTTTTTAACGGGACTAAAGCTTTTTTCAATGAGCTTGGGAGCAACCTTAATTTCATTATCCGGTTGCAAAAAAACTTGCTCTAAGTTGACCAGTTGGTTCATTTTCATCCAAGGGCATTGGGCACAACTTCGGCAGGTTGCCCCTTCTCCAGCGGTTGGAGCTATAATCAATTCTTTATCCGGCGCGGCTTTCTGCATTTTATAAAAGATACCTTGATCGGTAGCAACAATAATTTGTTTTGCGGTACTATTTTGCGCAGACTGGATTAATTGGGAGGTTGAACCCACATGGCTGGCTAGCTGAATGACATTGTCAGGTGATTCTGGGTGTACCAAAACTTCCGCATCGGGATAAAATGCCATTGTCTGTTGTAATGCTTTATATTTAAATTCATCATGTACCACGCAATGACCATCCCACAAAAGCATATCCGCTCCGGTCTGTTTTTGAATATAACTACCTAGATGTTTATCCGGAGCCCAAAGAATTTTATCACCCTTAGCATGTAAGTGTTGGATGACATTTACCGCAATACTACTCGTTATGACCCAATCAGCTAGCGCTTTTACCGCGGCTGATGTATTGGCGTAAACGACAACCGTGCGGTTGGGATGTTGCTTAATAAACTCCGCAAACTCTTGTTCTGGACAACCTAAATCTAACGAACAGGTAGCCTCGAGAGTGGGCATCAATACGCGTTTACTAGGGCTAAGCATTTTAGAAGTTTCGCCCATAAATTTGACCCCTGCCACAACCAGTGTAGTTGCCGGATGATTGGCTCCAAACTTTGCCATTTCTAACGAGTCGCCAACAAATCCACCACTTTCTTCAGCCAACTGTTGAATGTCAGGATCGGTATAATAGTGGGCTATCAAAACCGCATTATTTAATTTGAGCTGTTGTGTACACTGCGCCATCAATTGCTGTTTTTGATCAGCCTTTAATTGAGCAGGTGGTTTAGGGAAAGGGAAATCTAATTTAGCGTTGAGCAACATAAAGTAAATTATTTAAGAGGGTGTTTGACGGATTATAGCAAGCTTTGACTAAAACATTAAACTCTAACTAGTCACCAATGCCTAATAAGGTCATCTTTGCCTAAAACTGAACGATTGAAATTACGCCTATTTCAATGGTAATTAGCAGCAAATGAGTTACAGGGGAATTAAAGGCCCCTAGCGAGGGACTTTGTGGTGGGTTGTTTTTTATAAATGACTAGTGAAAATAGCCTTCAGAGACATTGGCTCTAGCTTCTCGCCAACCGCCGAGCCATTGCTCTTTGATATCGGTGGTGGAAAATGGACAAGAATCACTGGTTTTTCCAATTATTCCTGCGTGATATCCTTTACTGTGAGCTCGTTCAAATCGATCGCGTTTTTGTCTTTTCATAGTCACACATACCTCTTTCACTTCACTAAATACCTAAGCTCTAGGCTTAAGTCCCTTTGCAAGTGCGCAGATTAGAACGAAAATACAGTTAAATTAGATAGATTTAAGTTCATTTATTTGCATTGCAACACCCTATAGACAATAGCGCCTAGTAAAAAGTTTCGCAAATATTGATTTGTTATTAAAATAAGCTTATCCATGACAAAATATATCTAAAGTTCATGCAAATTATCTATATTACTTATAACACATTGTATTCAATGCCTTTAATGGAGTTGGCAGGTGTTATTAGGTAAATTTTTAATTCCTAAAGTGTTATGAAAAACCAATTTTGGTTCAAATTGTTAGGCGGTACACAAAACTGACAAGTTGTATGATATTCTTCGAAATGAGAACTAAAATAGGTAATATTACCTTGTGATTTAATTTAACCACTTTAATATGCAAGGTACAAACCATTGAATTAACTCAAAAAGAGCAATATGCGTCCAACCAAACTTTTTCCTGAAATAAACTCAAAGCGAACTCATTTCAAGTATAACGAAATCAAAATCCGTTACTTTTACAATTTTTCTTCGCTATTTAAGATGCTTACGTTTATCTGCTTTTCGATTTTTGGGTTGACAATATCTGCTCAAACCTCAGCAAACAACACACCTAAAATTTCGGATATCAATGCGGTTAAAATCATAGTTCCATCTCATGAATTGGCTCGAAAAATAGCTATTTCCTTTCACTACGGCATTCTGGAAACCAACTATGATCAAGGTTATATTATTGCCGATCTAATGCCTAGTGATATTATCAAACTCAAAAATCTTGGGTTAAGGTTGAACGAGCCACCGCATGGAATAAGAAGTACGCCGTATTTCGTAAGCAAATTGAACACCAGTTAGCATTAAAAGCGAGTGGCGTAAAGATGGCTGGTATACCGGGTTATCCCTGCTATCCAACGGTCGAGGAAACACTTTCTAGCGGCAACAATCTAGCGGTGACCTACCCCAATCTTGCACAGTGGATTGATATTGGCGACTCTTGGGAAAAAGTTAATAATGGTGCAGGTTATGACCTAATGGTTTTAAAAATCACCAATCAACAAATAGTTAAAAACAAACCCAAGTTATTTATCCATAGTGCAATGCATGCAAGGGAGTACACTCCAGCAGCCTTAACCCTCGATTTTGCGAAACTCTTACTGCAAAGCTACGCAACCGATCCAGATATCCAATGGATCGTCGATGAGCATGAAGTGCATATTCTATTTCATATGAACCCCGATGGACGCAAGATAGCAGAAACCGGCGTGTCACAACGAAAAAACACCAATAGTAACCATTGTGCTGGAGGTACTGTGGGAGTGGACCTAAATCGAAACTTTGCCTTTTTCTGGAATACCACGGCAAATGGTTCCAGTGGCAACGATTGTAGTGAGGTTTATCGTGGTAGTGCCCCAGAATCAGAACCGGAAACCCAAGCTGTGTCTAATTATATTCGGAGTTTGTTTCCTGACGTTAGAGGCCCTAATGACACCGATGCAGCGCCGCTAAACACGCCAGGGATGCATATCGATATACACAGTTATAGTCAGTTGGTTTTATGGCCTTGGGGACACACTCAAACCCTTCCGCCGAATAATCAAGGATTAGCCGCTTTAGGTAACAAATTAGCCTGGTTTAATGGCTACACACCGCAACAAAGTGTCGCTTTATATCCCACCGATGGCACCAGTGATGATGTGAGCTACGGAGAGCTTGGTATAGCCGCCTTTACTTTCGAACTAGGGACTAGTTTCTTTCAACAATGCTTTACCTATACTAACCAGATTAAACCGGATAATTTAAAAGCATTAGTTTATGCCGCTAAAGTAGTGGCAGCACCCTACCAACTTTCATTAGGCCCCGAAATAACCAGTGCCTCACTCAACGGTGCACAAGGTTCTATTTCCGTTACTCAAGGTAACAACATTGATTTATTCGTTAACTCAAGTGCATTGCAGACTCGCTTGTCCGGTCTGGGTAAAAATGTCGCTGCAACTCAGTTTTCAATTGACATACCTATCTGGCAGCCAAATGCACAAAAAGTCGATATGACTTCTGTTGATGGTAGTCCGACCTCCGGAGTGGAAGATTTTAGCGCACAAATAGATACCACAAATATAACGGCAGGTAACCATAAAATCTATATTCAGAGTCTAGATAGTGCAAGCAACCGCGGCGTGGTGACGGTCGTTAGTTTCGATATCGCCCAAAACAACTCCCCTGTTCCGAGTTTTGTAGCGACTTGTACAAATCTTTCTTGTAGTTTTGACGCTTCAGCCAGCACCGATAGTGATGGAAATATCGTGCAATTTGCTTGGGATTTTAATGGCGAGGCCGTAGCAAATGGACAAACTCCCAGTTATCAGTTCTCGCAAGCTGGTACAAAACAAGTGGCTCTCACCGTGACTGATAATAGCGGTAACAACGCGTTAACTAGTCAAAGCCTTAGTGTGACCGCAGCTCCGCCACCTCCGGCACCCACACCATCATCCAGTTCAGGTGGTGGATCAATGGGTTTATTCAGCCTTTTGATTTTTAGTTTAGTTGGATTTAGACGCTATTTACGCGCCTTAGTTTAAGATAATAAGCCATTCCGATTTAACTAGGCATGGCTTTAAACTGATTTTTCTTGTAATCAATATTGTAGGTGAATCACCTACAATAAAAAGCTAGTGATAAAAACTCTGCTTGAAATGTTTACGACAGACGGAAATATAGCGATCATTGCCGCCTATTTCCACTTGCGAGCCCTGCTGAGTGATATTTCCAGATTCATCATGCCGTAATACCATGGTTGCCTTGCTTCCACAGTGACAAATAGCCTTAAGTTCCTTCAAATTATCAGACCAAGCTAACAGATATTTGCTGCCTTCAAAAGGTTCTCCCTGAAAATCGGTTCTCAAACCATAGGCTAGTACCGGAATATTAAGACTATCACTCACGTCCCCTAGCTGGAAAACCTGCTGGCGAGTTAAAAACTGTGCTTCGTCAATTAGCACACAGTGTAGTGGCTTTTTTTTATGATCTGTTTCTATTAAATCAAACAGATCCACGTCAGTATCAAAAGTTAAGGCATCAGTCTGTAGACCAATCCGAGATGTCACTTTTCCGATAGAATAACGATCATCTATTTTTGGTGCAAGAACGATGGTATTCATACCTCTTTCTCGATAGTTATAACTAGACTGTAAAAGCGCTGTCGATTTACCGGCGTTCATAGAGGAATAATAAAAATATAATTTTGCCATGATTAACTCTTGTAATAAATTGATTGATTTTAAAAGGGTCAGTTTTATCTTGATAATTAAACTTATTTAGTTCTTTTACCGAACTTGACTAACTGGCCTTTGGAGTCCGACACTGTTTAATATTAAATCCACTACCTGTCCCGTTTGATAGCGATACTCCTCATCGGTGAGAGCTTTGTCCTCATTTAATAAAACTATTTGTTTATCAAAATCAGCATAATGTTGAGTAACAGACCAAATCATATAGATAAAAACAGTTGGATCGACTGCACGCATTTTACCCTCTGCTATCCAGCCTTTAATTAAAGTCACTCTATTTTCAAGCCAGTCACGTAAACTATTTTTGAGAAACTCATCTAAAATAGGGACACCATGCAGTACTTCATTGGCCCAAACTTTAGATGCGTAGGGCCGATTGCGTGAAAACTGCATTTTAGATTCTATATAACAAGACAATGCATCACAAGGTTCGGCATACTCATCAAAAGCGTTGGCAGCTTCCATCCAAGCTACTAAGATAAGCTCCAATACTTTGCGGTATAAATTTTCTTTAGTTTTAAAATAGTAATGAACATTGGCTTTAGGTAAGCCTGCCTGTTGCGCTATTTTTTCGGTAGTGGCTCCTTCAAAACCATACCGAGCGAAAACCTGTTCTGCTGCTGACAGAATAAGTTGTCGTGTAGATTGAGCTTTATTATTTTTAGTATTCATATCAGTAGTTATATTAAAATGTCTGTTTGTTGTATTGACTTTAACCTAGTAGGTCAATAAAGTCATCGAGCTGATACAGCTTCAATTTGATATTTAGATCAAGGCTTTCAATTATTTTCTGAGCATGAGAGCGTTGCGAAATTTTACTAGAACGCTCAACTAAAATGATGTTTTCTATGTTTTCTAAATCACCAGACTGCATCCAATTAAGTTGACTAAGAGCGGCTGGTAGTGGGTATAAACAAGGATTATAGGCCGCATTTTCAGCATAACGTCCGATGATTAACTGGCCATTTTTAAGCATTATTCCACAAGCAGCTAGGTTGTCGCTATAGGGGGCGTAAGAACTAACGCAAGCGGAGACTAATTCCACCCATTGCTGTCGCTTCATTATCGATAGATCTGGTGGCTTTATCGACTCACCAGAATCAAATTGTTGCGCCATTAAACTTTGATTGTTGCCTAAATCACTTGGTCCAAATGCATCAGGAAGTAATAGGCTCAGGTTGGTCATTTTTAAGTTGATTGAACTCGCGGTATAAGATGCTTGAGTTAAAATCACTTCACTAAAGTCTGGAAAGATTAATGACAATAACCGGCCGTTAGCCATTTCATGTAAAAATTGGCGACAATGTCCACAGGGCGCTGCAGAAATAGCCATTAATTCAATCTGAGTTTCTCCGTGCATCCAGGCATTTGAAAGCGCGGCCTGTTCAGCATGCAACGAATAATTGAGAGGAAGGCCTAAAAACTCATAATTACAACCAAAATATAGCGCTGCGCAATCACTAGTTGTTGCACTATGTTTTCGATATTGTCCGGCGGCTACCGCGCCAACCAGATAATTGGAAACTGGCGCGCGCGCGTAACTTGCTGCTAAGGGTAATATCAATACCATCCATTGCTCAAAATTGAGTTGAAGTTCCTGGCCGCTTGTTCAGACAATGTGGCTGATAAAAATCCAGTTTCGCTAACAGCCTGAAGGATTTCAGATTGCAGGCTTTGGCTTAGCAGTTGAAGCGGATTATCGGTCCAATGGCTAGCACTCAAAACTGAAACTCCGCCGCGTTAACCTGTAGGTTACTAATAAACGTCATTCTAGCAATCACCTAAGCCACGAAAAAGCCTGCCAGTGCAGCGCTCATTAAATTGGCCAAGGTTGCTGCCAACACAGCTTTTAGCCCCAGCTTGGCAATTTCGGGTCTACGACTAGGCGCGATGCTACCCAGCCCACCTAATAAAATGGCGATAGACGATAGGTTGGCAAACCGCA
This sequence comes from Enterobacterales bacterium, assembly GCA_030949565.1. Classification (GTDB taxonomy): domain Bacteria; phylum Pseudomonadota; class Gammaproteobacteria; order Enterobacterales; family Kangiellaceae. The sequence goes on along the minus strand of JAUZSK010000087.1, from coordinate 40,661 downwards.
CAAAGCAAAAGTAACAATAACCTGACTGTGCGGGCTTAAACTATCCCTGATACTAACGAAGTCAACATAGGCAACAAATTCATTAAGTACCAATTTTTGTCCGATTAAGCTACCAACAGCAATTGTTTCTTGCCAAGGTATTCCGATCAAATAGGCTACAGGAGCAAAAACATAACCAAACAGGTCTTGCAATGTGAATTCTGGAGCTCCAAACAATCCACTAATCCCTCCAAAAGCGCCATTAATCAGCGCTATAAGCGCGATAAAGGCTATTAACATGGCGCCTATATTGATGGCTAATTTCATTCCACTGACAGCACCGCCAGCCGCTGCATCGATTACATTGGCTGGTTTTTCATGGTCATCATAGGAGACGTCTTGCGTTGCTTCGTGAGGTGTACCGGTTTCAGGAATAACCAACTTAGCCATCAACAGACCACCAGGAGCCGCCATAAAGCTAGATGCGACTAGATATTTTAGTTCAACACCCATACTCGCATAACCGACAAGCAAGGAACCTGCGATTGATGCCATACCACCTACCATCACTGCAAATAGTTCTGATCGAGTCATTCCCATAATATAAGGTCGTATAATTAATGGCGCTTCGGTTTGGCTAACAAAAATATTTGCGGTTGCTGACAACGACTCGGCGTGCCCTGTACCCATGGCCCACTTAAAAAATCGACCGATGAAATTAATCACTTTTTGCATAATACCGAGGTAATAAAGCACTGATACCAGTGCTGAAAAAAATATAAGGATAGGTAAAACATTAAAGGCAAATATAAAGCCTAGTTTTCCTTCATTGCCTTTACCAAGATCACCAAACAAAAACTGGATCCCTTGATCAGAATAACTAATCACATTTTGGACCCCTGCCGATACTGAAGCCAAAGCATCCTGTCCTGCGGGTACATACAAAACCAATGCGGCAAATGATGCTTGAATCGCAAATGCGACAGAAACGGTTCGAATATTGATCGCTTTGCGATTATCCGAAAATGCAATCGCTATAGCGATTAATACAATCATTCCAACAAAACTCATAATACTTCCTATTTTAATTATTCTTCTTAATCGGTTCCGTTGGAGCGATTAGAATAGGTTGAAAAGGCTTAAACACCGGACATCACTTTAGGTCCGGTGACAATAAAAATCAATCTATCACGGCTTGACTAGTCGGTCAATAATTGAATTATACCGCTCTTATTTAACTTTCGAGTGTTGCCGCAAACTGCTACAATCCAGTCATTGGTCAAAAACATGGCAATAGTAGACGAGTAAAGTTGACCAATTGGTTAACATTGCATTATTATTACGCACTACCAATCGAAGGTGCTTTTAAAATCAATCAAATGGATTAAAAAGCGCTAACGAATAAGTCATTTACAAGACATACCGCCCCACTTATTTTGGTTAATACCACTCAATCACGAGAATTCGATAATAATATGCTTGCACAAGAAGTTATTCGTCATAAACGCGATGGTCAGTCACTATCAACGGAAGAAATTCAGTTTTTTGTGAAGGGAATTTTGGACCAATCAATAACCGAAGGACAGGTTGCCGCTTTTGCCATGTCAGTATTTTTTAATGGTATGGAGCGTCAAGAGTGTGTCGATTTAACCGGTAGTTTACAAAATTCTGGTACCACACTTGATTGGAGCAATATCAGCCTAAACGGTCCGGTAGTGGATAAACATTCAACCGGTGGAGTTGGCGACAAGGTTAGCATCATGCTAGCGCCAATGCTCGCAGCCTGCGGTGCTCATGTACCAATGATCTCTGGTCGAGGGCTCGGGCATACCGGTGGTACGTTAGATAAGATGGAAAGCATACCCGGTTACAACGCAATCCCAGACAATATACTTTTTCAAAAGGTTGTGGCTCAAGTTGGATGCGCTATTGTCGGTCAAACCAATCAGTTAGCACCTGCCGATAAACGCCTTTACGCTATTAGAGATGTCACTTCGACGGTTGAATCGATACCTCTAATCACAGCATCAATCCTTTCTAAAAAATTATCAGCCGGGCTCGATTCATTGGTCATGGACGTAAAAACAGGTAGCGGCGCTTTTGCTGCTAGTCCCAAAATGGCAAGAGACCTCTCCATCAATATCATCGAGGTAGGACAAGGATTAGGATTACCCGTGTCTGCTTTGATTACTGATATGTCTCAAGTGCTAGGGAGCACCGCTGGCAATTCCCTAGAAATAATTGAATCAATTAACTACCTCACTAACCAACAACAAGACCCACGTTTACATCAGGTGGTGCTTGACCTAGGTGCGGAGCTACTCATTTTGAGCGGACTGGCTAAGGATATCGATGACGGACGGCAACAGATGAACCATGGTTTAAGCTCTGGACTGGCGGCTGAACACTTTGAAAAAATGGTGGTGGCGCTCGGCGGCCCTACGGACCTTATTGCCAAACCAGATCAATATTTAAAAGCAGCTCCAATTGTTGTACCCGCCTACGCTGACAGTCAAGGATACTTAGAGCAAATGGATGTCCGAGCTATTGGCAATGTGGTGGTGGAATTAGGCGGTGGTCGTAAACGCGCTCAAGATTCAGTTGATCACGCAGTAGGCTTAAGTCAAATAAAAGGTTTAGGCGAGGCAGTGAGCACATCAGAACCGATTGCAATGATTCACGCTCAAAGCGAGCAACAGGCAGAAAAAGCCATCATTCAGTTAAAAGCTGCTATTAATTTATCGAGTGAGGCAAAAACTAGCCAAAATGCCGTATTAGAACGGCTGTCTGGTAAAGCCACTACCGAATAAACAATCATTTAGCCACTAAAAAAGGGCAATCGAATGAAACAAAAATTTCCTCAAGTCGATAATACTGGCACCGATTTTCAAGCCGATTGGGTCAATGATATTAGTGTTAACCTGAGCGCCGTTAAAAGACGTTGTGCTACTTTAGGTGCTCGCCGAAGTGTTAAAAAAGATTGGCAAGCAGCCTGGTTACTCAAGGCAATCTCCTGCATTGATTTAACCACCCTTTCCGGTCAAGATACGCCAGGGAAGGTCAAACGTCTATGCGCTAAAGCACGTCATCCAGTGAGTTTAGAAATTCAGCAAGCGCTGGGAGTCGAAAGATTGGAGCTAACCACTGGCGCTGTTTGTGTTTATCATCAAATGGTTAAAACGGCTGTCAAAGCGCTAAAAGGTAGTGGTATACCGGTTGCAGCTGTTTCTACCGGATTCCCCGCAGGGCTCTCCTCCTTCGAAACACGACTAGAAGAAATAAAAGCATCCATAACCGATGGAGCCAAAGAAATCGATATTGTCATTACCCGTGCCTACGTGCTTAATGGCAATTGGCAGGCTCTCTACGATGAGGTTAAAGCATTTAAACAAGCGTGCGGTAAAGTTCATATGAAATCCATTATTGCGACTGGAGAACTAAGTACACTCACCAATGTAGCAAAAGCATCTATGGTCTCAATGATGGCGGGTAGCGATTTTATAAAAACCTCCACCGGTATGGAACCTGTTAACGCAACACTTGCTGTAAGTTTGACCATGATACGAATGATACGTCATTACCAAATGCTAACAGGTTACCGGGTTGGATTTAAACCCGCCGGTGGCATTTCAACCGCTAAAGATGCCCTAACCTACCTTATTTTGATTAAGGAAGAGTTAGGAGACGACTGGTTAAACCCCAATATGTTTCGTTTTGGTGCATCGAGTCTATTAGCCGATATTGAACGCCAGTTAGAACATCAAGTCACTGGGCGATATTCCGCCTTCCATCGTCATGCGATTAGTTAAGTAGCAATAAACTGATGATGACTCCATACCAAATAACCCCGTTTAAGCTAAGCCAAATTATTGGTTTAATCAAAACAATCAGCAATGATAGAAAATTTATCAATTTCCCTGGAAACCACTATGAAGCTGCTAGAGATATTTGAAAATATGAATTATGGCCCAGCACCCGAAGCAAGCGATAATGTTGACCAATGGTTAATCGAACATCAAGAGGGTTTTGGTCTTTATATTAATGGTCAATGGATTAAGGCTGAATCAAAAAGTCACTTTAATTCATGCAATCCCGCTAATGGTAAGCCATTAGCTAAAATTGCTCAGGCCTCTAAAAAACAAATTAACCTAGCCGTGTCGGCAGCGAGAGCAGCACAACCAAGTTGGCAGTCTATCGGAGGCCCTGCTAGAGCCAAATATTTGTATGCTATAGCACGGATTTTACAGAAACGTTCACGACAGTTAGCCGTTTTAGAAACTATGGACAATGGCAAACCGATACGAGAATCACGTGACATTGATATCCCTTTGGCCATCAGACATTTCTACCACCATGCTGGTTGGGCACAGTTATTTGAATCCGAGTTTAGTGATTATGAAGCTCTAGGAGTTGTTGGTCAGATTATCCCTTGGAACTTCCCGCTGCTGATGATGGCTTGGAAAATCGCACCGGCTATTGCCGCTGGCAACTGCGTGGTGATCAAACCCGCAGAATACACTAGTTTAACTGCACTAATGTTTGCAGAAATTCTGCAAGAAGCCGGTTTGCCCGACGGTGTTGTTAATATAGTAACGGGCGACGGTGAAGTCGGAGAACAAATAGTTCAACATCCCGATGTTAATAAAATAGCCTTTACTGGTTCAACTAAAGTAGGCAAAGCCATACGCCGAGTAACGGCAGGAAGCGGCAAAAAACTAACCTTAGAGCTAGGGGGTAAATCACCCTTTATTGTTTTTGATGATGCGGATGTTGATAGCGCCGTTGAAGGTCTAGTAGACGCAATATGGTTTAATCAAGGTCAAGTTTGTTGTGCCGGTTCGCGTCTATTGGTGCAGGAAAGCATTGCTCCCATAATGATTAAAAAAAATTAAACAGCGGCTAAATAAATTGATCATTGGCAACCCACTGGATAAATGTACGGATATCGGTGCTATCGTCGATCCAAGCCAAAAGAAAAGTATTGCGGCTATCGTTAAGCGAAGTGTGGAAGAAGGCGCTACCCTGTGGCAGCCAAAATCAGCAGTTCCCAAAAAGGGTTGCTTCTTTCCTCCTACCCTGCTCTGCGATGTGGAAACCACCAATGTAGCTGCCATTGAGGAAATTTTTGGTCCGGTACTCAGCGTGATGACATTCCGTCATCAACCGGAAGCGGTGCAATTGGCTAACAATACAAAATATGGGTTGGCGGCTAGTGTTTGGTCTGAAAATATTAACAAAGCTTTAGATGTCGCGCCTCAAATTCAAGCAGGCGTTGTTTGGATTAATACCACCAATCAATTTGATGCCGCTTGTGGTTTCGGTGGCTACAAGGAGTCAGGAATGGGCCGGGAAGGAGGTGCTGAAGGTATGCTTGAATATTTGAAACTATCAGATATAAAAACTTCGCCCTTTAACGATCCTAATAAACCATTAAAATCACAATTAATCCCCGGAAGTAATGGGCTAAAGTCTAAACTTAAACGTAAAGATGACGCCTTTAAAAATCTATTGGCTATTGATCAAACAGCCAAACACTATATCAATGGCAAACAGTGTCGAGCTGACAATGGGAATAGTCTAAGCATTTATTCAAAAGAAGGTGAACAAGTTGGACGAGTGGCTGATGGCAACCGAAAAGATATAAGAAACGCGGTAGAAGCGGCACATAAAGCAAATAGCTGGTCAAAAACTAGCGGCCATTTGAAAGCACAGATCCTCTACTACCTTGCTGAAAATTTAAATTATCGAAAAGCAGAAATATGCCAGCGTTTAATGGCTTTGTCATGCAACAGTGAACAACAAGCGGCGGAAGAATTTGATGCTTCCATTGAGCGATTATTTACTTACGCCGCGTGGGCAGACAAATATGATGGAAAGGTGCATCAGCCGCCTATTCAGGGTGTCGCGCTAGCGATGAATGAACCGGTCGGTGTTCTAGCGATTATTTGCCCTGATAATGCGCCCCTACTTTCAATGATTTCTTTACTCGCTCCAGCAATCGCCATGGGTAATCGAGCGATAATCGTTCCCTCAGAAACATCCCCTTTAATCGCAACTGATTTCTATCAAGTGATTGAAACATCTGATATTCCTAAGGGAGTTATCAATATAGTCACGGGTGGTAAAGATAGTCTAGCCAAAGTTTTATCCCAACACGATCAAGTGGATGCCATCTGGTATCATGGTTCAGATAAAGGCTGTGAAATGGTTGAACTAGCATCTGCTGATAATCTTAAACGAACCTGGACCCATTCAAAGCAAACTAGTTGGCTTCGACAGCCTAATTATCAAGAGATGTTACGCCAGTCTTGTGAAGTAAAAAATATCTGGATCCCTTATGGCGATTAATAGATATTAGTAATTTTTTAAATAGCTTAGTTAATGCCTTAGTGTTTTAACTAAGCCTCGTCTTTTTTCTGATTTTCATACCTATGTTATGCACCTTTATATGTTCAATCCTACTATTAGTTTACCGGGTCTTATTTTTTGAAAACTAAATCATTTTTTCAAAGCATTTCTAACGATTATCTTCCAATGAGCCTATGGGTCCTAATATCTCCTCCTGCGTAAACTTGTAATAACAGTGATATTATAAGGTTTATTTAACAGAAACAACCATTTAAAATCGGTTTTTTAGCCATCACTTTAGATAACAGCAAACAATTTTATCGACATGAGTCTGTTGTGGAAAACCTATCAGTAATGCTTGTGTTGTACCCCTCCCCAATACATGAAGGAACTTGGTATCAATGAGAATACTAGTGGGTTTTCGTAAGCCGTATTATCGCAAGGGAACCACCTTTATGTCGTTGAGTGAAGAAGAAATTCAGACAGTTGTTGACAAGCACAATTGGCATAAATGAAAACGCGAGAGTATAAATTTCCACATGGATTATTTATCTCTATCGCTAGAGAACCTAATAACTGTATAAAAAATTTCACTAAAAATTTGAATCTAGGTCTTTATAACTAAAAAAACGCTAAGCTTATTAGGCTTAGCGTTTTTTGTTTTACTCAAGTGAGTTAGAAAGTATATCTAACACCCAACTTAATTTTCCAAGCTGATTCTTTTGCTTGGAATCGGTTGGTATCGGATCGAACACGGTCGATAACATATCGTCCTTGTCCATCGATAGAATCGACGTCATACAAACGAAGGTTACCAAAAGGATTGGTGACAAACTTCCCTCGAGAGCTGTCAATAAGGTTTAAGAAATTATCTATAACAAAGGTAATTTCGCCCTTTTGTCCATCAAACAAACCAGGGATTTCTTGAATAACGCTTAAATCAAGGTTATTAATCCAAGGAGAAGTGTTTGAACCTTTTGGTGCATAGCCACCAGCATATTGAGAAAGACCAGCAGATTGAATTAATGCTTGCAAGGCCGCTTCATCACCAGCGTTAGCATATACAACATTTGGATCTCCCACTGTTGGTATATACGAAGTATAAGTGCCGTTATAAAAACCGGGGCTTAAGCCACCATTTGACGTACCGAGCAAACCCGAATCAAAGTTTGTTGCATAGGTTACTGGGTTACCTGATTTACGTTCGTAAAACATATTAATACTCGTATTATAACCTTCGAGGAACTCTTTATCATATCCAAGGTTTAAGACAAAACGATGCTCAATTTCAAACAATGAACGACCGTAGTGATCTTCTGGTACATTTCGGTTTGCACCAGCTGAGTATCGGTAGTTACTGCGTGAAGTCGAGCTAGTTCCAGGATTAACGTCAGTAATGTCCTGATGAGTATAGGACATTGACATAGACACACCATTATCCCACTGTTTATCCAAGGAGTTAATCAGAATGATAGAACGTCCATCAATGCCAGAATTAGTGAGCATAAGGTCATAACGGTTATCATTATCAGTATAGGTAATTCGACGACCATCAGCTGCTAAAGTAGCTGTTGCATCCCGCAAAGATGCATCGATCCAAAATGCAGAATCCTTTTTTCTAATATAAAGGGCTTCTGTAGTCCACTTAAAATCTTCGCCTAAACCAGCAATATCGAAAGAATAGTCCATCGCTAGTTGATAGCGCCAATCTGAAGGAAGTTTAAAGTTAGGGTCAGTAAATGAAACATTACCATTACTTGAAGCGCCAGCTAAAGCAGCGAATGCAGGAGGATAGATGTCAGTAATTGAGCCCGGAGTGATGGTTACGTTTGAAACACGGAAAAAACCATCATTCACACCATTTTGTGAATATGCATTAGAGATCCAAACATTGGGCTGTCCACCAGTATAGCGGCCAACACCACCACGAATGGTCATATCGTCATCGACTGAGTAGTTAAACCCGATTCTTGGTAAAAAGATATCAATACCATCTAGATTTTCCGTATTATCATAGCCGGTACGAGCCTGTGAGTTCGCATTATAAGGAGGACGTTCTTTTGAGGTTAAAGTTTCATAACGTAAACCAAGTGTCATGCTTAATTGGTCAGAAACATCCCAGTTATCTTGTGCGTACAATGAAATTGTTTGACGCTCAAAATCAGCACTAACGGCCAAAGGATCATTACCTGTACCGTTAGCGTAGGTGTACCTTGATGCTAATCTAGCTTCAAAGTCGGCCAAGCTGTTAAATGAGATTTCACCCTTTGATGAAGGAACGAAAAGATTAGTAACATGAAAATTTTGATAATCCAATCCAAACTCAATGCTGTGGTCATCCATATCATAAACACCGTCAAACTTAAAGGTATCAGTCGCAGTATCAAGTTTATTAGCATGACGATATTTATCTGAACCAAAGGCAATTCTTCCGCCATTGGTTAAGTTATTGATAGTTACATCAGCAAAATCACCAAAGGAAATCTGACCTGTATCAATTGATTTTGAAGTGAAACTGATTTCGGTAGAAAATTTGTCGGTCCAATCCGAATACAACTTACCAGTAAAGTTATTCAGCTCCTGCCTTTTGTTATACCAATGAGATGAAAGCCTTAGTTCGCCGGGACTGCTAGTCGTATTTCGAGTTCTGTTTCCAAGGTTATACTGATAACTGAATGATGCACGCTGTGTATCCGTGATATTCCAGTCAAGCTTTAAAGTGTATTTTTCATCTTCTTCTACTGGGCTTCCGGTATCAGAACCGACTTGCGCATCCGTCATGCCGTAGATATCGCGTGCTATTCGCTGGACTTCTGCTACATCAGCTAAACTAGCGTCAGTTTCATTTGCCGCACCCGATCCAGCTGCACCATATTCCTAAGGTTTGCGGAGCTTCATATTTTTCATAATATAAACTAAAAAATAGCTCGTCTTTAATAATAGGACCACTGACTCCAAAGCCATAAGTTTTTTCTTCAAATTGTATCGGAATTTCAACACCATTTTTAGTTGGCGTGCCACCCCAAGTTGAATCTAATTTCTCATAAAAGGCATTTCCGTGGAACTCATTCGTTCCTGATTTGAATACGGCGTTAATTAAGCCGCCACTAAAACCAGAAACTTTGGCATCAAAGGGAGCAACATCAACGGTAATCTGTTCTAAAGAATCGATAGGTAATGGTGAACGCTGCGTGGGATAACCACCATTGTTTAAACCAAAATCATCATTTTGACTAATGCCATCAACTGTGAAACTGTTAAACCTTGGGTTTAAGCCAGCGATAGTCAACGGAGCTTCAGCAGTAACACCAATAGAAACTAATGGATTTGCTCGAACAACATCCTTAATATCTCGCGTAACACCAGACTGGTTAGCAATTGCAGAAGTACCAAATACAGTGCTTGAACCATTGTTTAAAGTGTTTGGTATACGACGTCCTGTAACAACTACAGTATTACCGTTATCAGCTTCTAATTGTGCATTAAGCCGTTCAACCTTACCCAATTGAAGAAAAATATCGCCATATTCTTGGTCTTGAAAAGTATCTGAATCAATAGTGACGCTGTATGGACCGCCGACACGTAAACCTGACGCATTGAAAGCACCTTGGCTGTTAGTTTTTACTGTTTTTCTTGTACCTGAAGGTGTGTGAACAATAATGATTGAAGTGTTGGCGGCGGCATTACCATTTGGGCCAGTAATTTTACCACGAATGCTTGACGATGTATCTTCTGCCAAGACGCCTCCACTCAGTGCAAGTGCTACCATTGACACGAGTATTTTTTTTCTCATCTTAGATCCCCTATATGGATTGTCATTTAATATAAAAGTTGGATGTTCGATAAAAACATACTGCCGACGACCATCTTTTTCCTACACGCAAATTATTATTTTACCGCCCCGCACTAGTATTCAGTTGAGGGCATTAGGTTGTTGTGTAACCGGCATATTATTACATAACTAAATTGATATTATTAGAAAAATATTACATTTAAATGACATTATTTAACGCCACTAGTCAAACAATTGAATATTAAAGCTTAATTGGGTGATTTTATTTGGTTTAGATCGCATCAAATTTGGTTAACCAAGAGGTTAACGCTGTGCTGACTACAAGCAAATATAGCCGTTGACACGATTAGTTATATCGACCCAACTTTAACTGATACAGCTAACACGTTGATATTCTAGGCTATATTACTATAATTCTAACGATTTTTTACTTTCCTGGTATTAACCTAATCAAAATAATGAGCTTCAACCCCATTAACCCTAAAATTTATCTGTCAATTGAACCATCGAATACTGTTCACATTAATTTCATATTTTTTTATTGCCAATAGCCATTGATTAAGTCAATATGGGACACTAACCAATTGCATGGGAAAGACCTTAAATTATGGCTATAAAACGTCCAAACAAGTCGTTCATTCTTATCTTTTTATTGAACCTTAGCTATTTTATCTTTTTAGGCTTAGGCTCGTCCGTTGCAGCCAATAATCAGCATGCTTTAAAGATTGGTTTTGGTTCCTGTGCTAACCAGAACAAGGCTCAGCCCATTTGGAGTACAATACTAGCGCATAAGCCTTCGCTTTTTATATCTATGGGCGACAACGTCTATATTGACTCAAGTGACCCTGTTAAAATGCAACTGGCCTACGACAAACTAGCCGCTATACCAGAATATCAAAACTTTACTCAGCAGGTCCCGCTTATGGCGACCTGGGATGACCATGATTATGGTGATGGCGACGGCGGAAAAGAGTTCAGTGGTAAATATGCGGCTAAAAAAGCTTTTAAAGCATTTTTTCAGTATCCAGAAGTTCAAGCTATCAAAGAGGGTGATATTGGTGTGTTTCAATCTCGATGGATTGGATTACAAAAAAAAACGCATCCATATTATTATTCTTGATACACGTTGGTACCGCGACCAGTTGGTTTACAGCTATCTTACAAAAGACCAACGTAAAACACTTAATCTCGGGCCCTATCAGCCTGTTTTTGATCAAAATGCCACCATTTTAGGTGAGCAACAGTGGCAATGGCTAGATCAACAGCTATCACAAAAAGCTGATTTAATTATCCTAGTTTCTAGCATTCAGGTGCTTAATCAATATTCAGGTTGGGAAATTTGGGCTAATTTTCCGAAACAACGAACAAAACTTTTGGACTTAATTGCCGACAAAACAGATAACAACCTCATCATTTTAAGTGGTGATGTGCATCGCGCCGAGATTTCCGAAATTACTTACAAAAATACAAGAATACTTGAAATGACCAGTAGCGGTTTAGCCGTAAGAACCTACCCTGCTTCAATTAATAACCATCGTGTTGGTGAAGCTATTAACGATTTAAATTATGGCATGATAAATATTCAAAGCCTGGATAATAAAATTGACCTTACTGCAGCCATTTATGATTCCGAAGGCAAGCAACGACTCAGCGCAAAAATGGAGATTAAATAATGAGAATTGTAAGTCTACTTTTACTGTTGGCACTTAGCCCCTCGGCCTTTTCTTTTGGTCAAACTGGACATCGAATTACCGGCGCCATAGCCGAACTCAATATTAAACAAACCACCCGCAGCGAAATCGATAAAATTCTAGGCAATCAGTCTCTCGCAGAAGCTTCAACCTATGTTGATGAAATGCGCTCAAATCCATCCAAGTTCTGGCAAAAAACCGCAAACCCTTATCACTATATGACTATCCCTAATGGAAAAAGCTATAAACAAATGGGTGCTCCTACTCAAGGTGATGCGATAACCGCTTTAAATCATTTTACTATGCTGGTCAAAGATAAAAAGGCCTCCATCAAGGATAGGCGAATCGCCTTGTATTTTATCATTCATATTATTGGTGATTTACACCAACCATTGCATGTGGGCCGAGGCGATGACCGTGGCGGTAACGACATTAAAATTAAATTTTTTCGCAAATCGAGCAATCTTCATCGAATTTGGGATAGCGAGATGATTGATTCTAAGAAGCTTAGCTTTACGGAGTGGGCAGACTGGCTAAACCGTCAAATTACAACGAATAACAAAAGACATGGAACACAACAGATCCTCTAGTCTGGGCGAATGAAAGTAAAAAAATTAGAGAGCAGATTTACCCCAATAAAAAGCAAGTGGGCTATCGCTATAACTATGATAATTTGCCGATTGTTAAAAAAAGACTAAAACAAGCCGGTATCCGTATGGCTGTCTACTTAGACACTCTTTTCTCTGATAAGTAAATGAAAATGAAAATCTTAATTAAGCTAGCCTTTATTAATCTATTACTCGCTTGTTCATTTTTTAACTTTGAACTCAATGCCAAAACGCAAGTATTCCAAAAGGTTAATGATTTAAATCAGGTGGTTCAACAAATCGCCAAAGAAGAAATCCCGCCCAATAAAATACTAGTTATATTTGATATTGATGATACTCTACTCGATTCACAGAATTTTGTTGGGAGTGGTAAATGGTATAATTGGCAACGAGGCCGCTCAGTATTTTCCCCAGAAGCCGAACCCATTAAGATTCATGATTCACAAAAATACACTTGTATATTTAATATTTTAGGGACTCTTTTTTGAAATGGGTATGACTCACCCGACCCAAGTTGATACTGCGAATATTGTGCAACAACTCAAAACCTATGACCTACTCTATCTAACGGCTAGAACTACTATCTACCGAGCGCCAACAGAAAGAGAACTAAGCAAGAATAATCTTTCAATTAAGGATAAACACCTGATGAAAGCCGATAATGTTCTGCATTTTATGCTCAATGATGGTCATCGCACAGCCAAGGTTACCTACGAAAAAGGCATCGCTATGTCATCGGGGTTAAACAAGGGAAAAGTGCTTAAATCTTTACTAGATAAGTTACAAAAATCTTACTCTGTTATTTATTTTGTTGATGATAGCCAAAAGAATGTTGACCAAATGGCTACAAGAATGGCGTGATTCTGAAAGTCCGAGTTAAGATTATTTCACTATACTCGAGTCGATAAAAGCATTAGTCAGCTCGAAATTGAGACCTCTGATAAGGCTAAAATCCATTTTGAAAGATTTATCGCCAGCGGCTTTTCCAGAAGCGACTGGAGCGATTAAAAAATCAACAATGCAATTAGCGAAGGTCTATTTTGCAAATTGGTTTTATTTAAATTAGTAACCATTACTCTTTATCTGATATTAGATTATTGAGTAAAGTTCCACCAAAATATGATTAAAAAGGAATAAAATATGGCCGTTTTTGAAATTAAGCATCCACTAGTGCAACATAAACTGAGTTTAATGCGACAGCAAGATCGAAGTACCCGAAGCTTTAGACAGCTCGCAGCGGAAGTTGGCAGTTTACTGACCTATGAAGCAACCAAAGATCTTGAAGTTGAGGACTATTCATTAACAGGTTGGGAAGGTACAATCATCACCGGACAACAGATTAAAGGCAAAAAAGCCACAGTCGTACCTATTTTAAGAGCCGGCATCGGCATGCTGGATGGCGTGTTAGAACTCATGCCTAGCGCCAAAAATCAGCGTAGTTGGGTCTTTACCGCGATGAAGAAACCCTAGAACCCGTCAGTTATTTTGAAAAGCTAACCGGTAAAATTGAAAGCCGAATGGCATTGATTATCGACCCTATGCTTGCAACCGGTGGTTCAATGGCAGCAACAATCCAGCTCATCAAAGACGCTGGTTGTAAAGATATACGAGCCTTGATTCTTGTAGCCGCGCCAGAAGGTATCAAAAGGATCCAGGACGAGCATCCTGACGTTGATATCTATACTGCCAGTATTGATGATCATCTTAATGAAAAAGGATACATTGTGCCGGGTCTCGGTGATGCAGGCGACAAAATTTTTGGGACTAAATAGCTATAATAAAAGACTCTCATTTTATTTTTGTTAGTGCTAGCAGCCCTGTTTTTGCTAAAGATATTAAAATGCAGATTGTCCCCTTTCAATCGGTGCAATCTGCAAAAATTTCGCTATAGTCTGGCCAATATCGCAAAAACTTTCTCTGATCCCAGCATTGGTGATAGGTAAACCTTCTCTGCTATAGGCTATAAATGGTACATGCTCTCGTGTATGGTCATTTCCCGGCCAAGTCGGATCACAGCCATGATCTGCGGTTAAAACCATAAGATCTTCAGAGTCTAGCTGCTGCATTAACGCTCCTAATCTTATATCAAAACTTTCAATCGCGGCTGCATATCCCCCAACATCTCGCCGATGACCAAAACTTTGATCAAACTCCACAAAATTTGTAAAGATCAAACTGCCATCATTAGCTGAATTCATAGCACTTAAAGTGGCATCAAATAAGGCATCATGACCATTAGCTTTTAACTTATGACTAATACCGCGATGGGCAAAAATATCGGCTATTTTCCCCACCGAATAAACTTCACGCCCTAGGTCACTTAGTTTGTCTAACAATGTTGCGGCTGGTGGCGGCGTGGTGTAATCCCGACGATTGCCTGTTCGTTTGAAATTACCATTAGTGCCTATAAAAGGTCGGGCAATCACCCTGCCGACATTGATGTCATCCATTAATCCCCGAGCTATTTCACATATTTCATACAGCCTATCGAGACCAAAAGTTTCTTCGTGGGCAGCGATCTGAAATACCGAATCACTGGAGGTATAACAGATGGGTTTATCGCTATGCATATGTTTCATACCTAGCTTTTCTATAATTTCCGTACCTGAAGCATGACAATTACCTAAAATACCCTCTAGCTGAGCCTTTTCAATAAAACTGCTGACCAATTCTTCAGAAAAACAAGGGATGGTTATAGGAAAATAGCCCCACTCAAACTCTACTGGTACGCCCATCATTTCCCAATGACCTGATGGCGTATCCTTACCGCTTGAAATTTCCTTACAAGCCGCATACATTCCTATGATATTTTCCTTTACCGGTATACCAGCAGGATATACGCCACTAGCTAGCTGATTAGCTTTAGCAAAACCTAGTTTTAGCAAGTTTGGGATGTCTAGGCAACCCGTCTTGCGCTCAGGGTGCTGGTTTCCCTCAGCGCACCAATTGGCAATATGACCAAAGGTATTAGCGCCTTCATCACCAAATAGATTAGCGTCTGGTGTAGCACCAATCCCTAGACTGTCCATGACAAGAACAATAACTCGTGGCATTAAGTAATCTCTCAAATATTTGATTGGGTTGCTGTTAAATAATTAACTTAGCAAGCCTAGTAGGCGTTAAAGATAGCACCTATTATAGCGATTTTTAAGCTTAATTACCTAATAAATGCATGAAGGGTTTAAGCCTGACAAATTACCCTATTCATAACTTAGATTTATCACTTCGATTAGTAGCACCAACAGCACAAAAGTCTTATAATAACTACTTTATTAGTTAAGGTCTTTATAGTTATGGAAAAAACCTATATCAGCGCTCAATCACTGTTGGATATGTCCTTCCAACTGGGTATCGATATCCTCAAAAGTGGATTTAAGCCTAAATTTATCATCGCAGTTTGGCGTGGCGGTACTCCCGTTGGGATCGCCATACAAGAAGTGATGGATTATTATGGTGTAAAGACCGATCATATTTCAATCCGAACGAGTAGCTATGTCGGTATGCAGCAGCAAAAAGAAGTTAATGTCCATGGTCTGGAATATATTGTCAACAATATCAATGCAGAAGATAGCCTGTTAATTATTGATGATGTTTTCGATAGCGGTCGTTCTATTGAAGCGCTGTTAAGAGAGTTACGACATACTTGTCGTCGTAACACTCCCGAAGTTATAAAAGTAGCTACGGTTTACTATAAACCGAATAAAAATGTCACCAGTTTTAAACCCGATTACTATTTAGAAGAAACTGACGACTGGCTAGTTTTTCCGCATGAGTTGGTGGGTTGTAGTAGTGAGGAAATTAAGAATAGTAAAAAAATGGATTCTGCCTGAACTCGACATTTGATCTAGAATAAAACAATACTTTGACTAGATAAAAAAGAGTTGCTTCCTACAGGATTCAACTCTTTTTTGTAACGATGTATTCATCGCTTACAAGTTTGGAACAAGCTTAAAGGTTTATAACTTAAGATCTTTAACTAATAATTTCAGTACATCTTTAGGGTTGTCTACATGAACAAATAAAGATTCCACCTCATGGCGTTTAATAGTTCCGCGTAAAACCATATCATCCAAACGACTATATAAACTTTGCCAATGGATTTTCTTGTCGCCAACTATATAAATAGGAACCTGCTTTAGTTGACCGCTCTTCATTTGTTCAATCGTTTGATATATCTCCCATTCAGTGCCTGTACCGCCTGGAGCAAATACCATTGCTGCGGAGTGTGAGATCATAAAACCTTCTCTTATTGCTACGCTTGAAAAGATCAAACCATCCGAAATAATGCTTTGAGTTTTGCCTTTTTTAGGTCGGTATTGCCAAAAAGCTTTTGAAGCGTCACCATTTTTCTTATTTCTTGAAGGACCATAATAGGTGGTGTAACCAATACTAGGACCGCCTGCTTTCGTCGCGCCTCTGCTAGCTGCTTCCATGATACCTGGGCCAGCTCCGGACAAAATAGGATATTGTTTAGCATAATGTTTTGACCAATTGTAGGCCAAATCATAAATCTGTTGATACAATAGATCATTGGCATGATCAATTACACTATTTGCCGAGTGGTTCGACTCACTGATACGAGAACTTCCAAAAATAGTAACAAAACCTTTAGGATATTTTTTATTTTTAAAACGACTAGCACAAACTAAATCGCGGTAAAAATCCGCGTTAGAAAGATTATTTTCAACGCCGAGATAAGGCCCGGTATAACTAGCGTTAGCAATACTAGACTGGCAATTTGTTGATTCATCCGCATAAGCGGTTTGGGTCGCTAGCATCAGAACAATTATGACAATCAGAGACTTTAACTGGTTCATATGTTGTTATCCTTTATAAGTTTCTAGTATTTATGAATAAAATAGACTGTTTGCTTATTTTGAGTTATCAGTGCACGCCTAAAAAAGCATATTTCAAAATAAAAATAAGTGCGATAATTGCTACTGAAATATTTTGCTTATTCATTTTCCCTGCAAGCAATTTTAGCATGGCGTAGGTAATCAAGCCAAATCCAATACCATCAGCGATTGAGTATGATAACGGCATAATAACCACTGTAATCACAGCAGGAACAAACTCAGTCATATCTTCCCAGTCAATCTGGGTCAAGTTTTTCATCATCAAGGTTGCAACAAATAGCAACACTGGAAAGGTTGCGTAGCTAGGAATTGAAGAAACTAGGGGTGCTAAAAATAAACTTGCAAGAAATAAAATAGCAACGACGACAGCGGTTAGGCCAGTTCTACCACCGGCATTGACGCCTGCAGTACTTTCAATAAAACTGGTGACAGGTGAAGTACCAATTACCGAACCTGCAAGCATTGAAGTGCTGTCTGCTAATAGCGTTTTACCTAAACGTGGTAATTTACCATCTTTGTCTAGTAGCTTTGCGGCATTAGCGACGGTGACTAGAGTTCCCGCAGTATCAAACATATGTACAAAAAGAAAGGCTAGAATAATGCCTATCATTGCAATATCAAAGGCTCCGGCAATATCGAGTTGCGCAAATGTGGGTGATAAGTCCGGAGGCATGGAAACAAAGCCACTAACATTTGAAATACCGAGCATGACCCAAGCAAAGTTGTTGTAAAAATACTAATGATAATCGCGCCAGGAATTTTTCTAATTTCTAATGCCACAATCATAAAGAAACAAAAAATAGAAAGTAATAATTGAGGCTGGCTGATGTCGCCTAGCGTGACCAGTGTTGCGGGATGATCGACCACCAAATTCATATTTTCTAATGCAATAATTGCTAAAAATAATCCAATACCTGCTGCAATTGCCATTTTTTGAGAGCGTGGAATGGCGTTAATCACCCATTCTCTAATCGGTAATACACTGATAATTAAAAATAGAATTCCTGAAAGAAAAACCGCTCCTAAAGCAATTTGCCATGAATAGCCGCTGCCTAAAACTACGGTGTAGGTAAAAAATGCATTCACTCCCATACCGGGCGCTAAGGCGATGGGATAATTTGCCACTAGCCCCATTAATAGCGTACCAAAAGCGGCCGCAAGACAAGTTGCTACAAAGGCTGCATCCCTATCAATTCCAGCCTGGGATAAAATATCAGGGTTTACAAAAATGATGTAACCCATAGTTAAAAAGGTTGTAATCCCGGCTAAAACTTCTGTTTTGACCGTTGTTTGGTGTTCGGTTAGTTTAAAAAATTTATCGAGCATACTTTTTCTCTTTTTATTAGTTATAAGAATAATTTAATTCGCCAAGCTTTACCCAACCATTAACTAGGTTAAAATGTTCTATTTATGAATATTATCCAACACAGGAGAACGGCTGTTCCATGTTAATAGCAACAGCAGCATTCCGATAAATGCTGAGCCCAAGTAAAAATAGATAACGTAATCCCAACCCCAGCGGTCAGAAATTGCACCGGTGCCATAATTAGCAAAAAAAGCGCCAATGTATCCAAATAAACCGGTTAGTCCCACGGCCGTTGCAGCCGCCTTTTTAGTCGCGAAATCAGCCGCGGCAACGGCGACTAACAGCATAGGCCCATGCACAAAAAAGCCTACAGCAAACAAAGCGGTTGCCATTAAATAGGCATTATTAGAAGGTACGTAAAGTATGGCTAACACAGCAAAAACTAGTAGCAACATAAACAAAACGGAAACCCTTCCCCTTCGGCCTTTAAAAACTGTATCCGATAGCCAACCGGCTCCGATAGCCCCTACTATACCGGCTATCTCAAAGGTTGCGGTCGCGTTACTCGATTCTAAAATTGACAAACCACGGCTTTCTTTTAAGAAACTAGGCGCCCAGTCCAAAATACCAATGCGAACAATATAGATAAATAAGTTGGCGACACTAACAATCCATATCATTTTATTAGGGACAATGTATTTAAAAAATATTTCTTTAGCCGTTTCCTTGGTTTCAGTTGCCCCTATATTATTTACACCATCTTGTTGCTCAACTAGCCCATGATATTCTTCGATCGAACTTAAAACCAACATCCTCCGGTTTGTCGCGTAGACGGTTCAATAAGAAAAAGGCATAAACAAAAGCAAATGCCGCCGGCGCAAAAAATACCGCACGCCAAGTATCAAAATACACCACAAGCCAACCACCAGCGGATAAAATGACTGCAGCACCAATATGGTGCGACATATTCCATATACCCCATTGCTTTCCAATTTCCCGTGGGCTAAACCATTGAGTTAAAAGACGACTACAGGGCGGTTGCCCCATACCTTGAAAAATATTATTGATTGCCCAAAAAATGGCAATAAAACTGGTGACACTCAAACCTAAAAAGCTACTCATACTTTCAGTAGTAAAACCTAATCCAAAACTAACCACTGCTGATAGCAACAAGCCGGCTGACATAATATATCGGGCACTTAAAGTATCCGCTAAAAAACCACTTAAAAACTTAGATATACCATAAGCAAATGCTGTCAACCCGAGAGCAGCACCAAGTTCTTCTTTACCAATACCAAACTCTTCTCGGATCAGTGGGTTGGCAACTGACATGTTTTTACGAATAAAATAGAAAACCGCGTAACCAGAAAGCATCGAAAACATAATACGATTGCGCCAATAAGGATAACGACTGTTATCTCCCTGCGGTTGCTGTTGATTAGCTTGGTTCAATAGATTCCCCTAATTGATTTTATTTTTATATTAAACTGTTGGCGCAGGTATCGACTTGTTTTATGAATTGCTCTATTTCTTTTTCAGTTAAAAACGAGCCTTTAAATCCATTTTTAACCAACTCTACGATTTGCGATTTAGTTAAATCTAGCGATTGTTGAATTGCTAAAAAATTTTCAATTATGTAGCCGCCAAAATAACTGGGATCGTCAGAGTTAATAGTGACTAAAAGGTCATTTTCCAACATCTGAGGTAAAGGATGGTTAGATAAATCATCGACCACACAAAGTTTTAAATTGGATAATGGACAGAGGGTTAAAGCTATTTGTTCTGACTTTAAACGTGCTATTAGCGTTTTTGATTCCATGGCACGATTTCCATGATCAATACGGTCGACTTTAAGCAAGTCTAATGCTTGTTCGACATAATCAGGAGGCCCCTCTTCACCTGCATGCGCTACTAATTTTAAACCTAGAGACTTAGCTTCAGCAAACACTGCCTGAAATTTAGATGGCGGATGCCCAAGTTCTGATGAATCCAGCCCCACAGCATCAATAAGATCAAGGTGAGCTTTGGCTTGCTCTAACGTTTTAAAAGCGTCTTGTTGGCTGAGGTGGCGTAGAAAACACATAATAAGCTTGGACGAAATATTCCATTTTGTTTTGGCTTGCTGTAAAGCTCTGTTGATTCCGGTAATCGCTGTTTTAAACGCTATCCCGCGCTCGGTATGCCCCTGAGGATCAAACATTATTTCTACATGCTGTACATTCTGTTCATGACATTTGTTCAAATAGGCCCAAGTTAAATCAAAAAAATCCTGTTCGGTAATCAAAACACTCATGCCTGCGTAGTAGATATCTAAAAAATCTTGTAACTGAGTAAATTGATACGCATTCTTAATTTCGTTTACACTTTTATAAGCGAGTTCTAGTCCATTGCGTTGCGCCAAATCAAACATCATTTCCGGCTCTAGTGAGCCTTCTATATGAAGGTGGAGTTCGGCTTTAGGGAGTTGTTTGATTAATTCACTGATGGCTTGCATGACTTATTATTATCTTAATCCTATGAAATATGAGTTTTAGTGTACCACATTAAACCATCACTTTAATCCAACTCAACCCTTTTTAAAGTGGCCTTCATATTTTGTTATGTAGAGCCTATCTTCTGCTTAAGTGTTAAAAGCATAAGATTAAATGGCGCGCTTGGCAAGAGTCGAACTTGCTACCTGCCCCTTAGGAGGGGGCCGCTCTATCCAAGTGAGCTACAAGCGCTTTAAACTTAGCTATTTGTGTTCTGCAATACCACAGATTGACAGCAAAATACTTTGACGCGCAATAATAATATAAAAAGGCTAACAATCAAACTCTTATCATTGATATTGTTGATAAGATGGGATTAAAATGCAGACCAGCGGAATCCGGCAGAAGCCATACTTCGATTGTAGGTGTAAATGGAGTTACGGTTTACAGAAAGGGAATGCTGGAAATCCATGTAAAAAGCGAAATTTGTGTTAAAAAATTGCGACATGACCCACTCATAGCTGACCTTGATGCGACCACCGGCAGCTTCTTCAGCTTCTTCTGGTAAATCATTAGTGCTGCCGACACCGACTCGGTTTTCATAAGAAAGCTTAGAATAGATGAGTTCACCGGTTAGAAACTGACGTTCAGTAAACTTATAAATACCCTTCATAGACATGTAACCACTGGTCGCTTCGTAATAGCCACTGCCATTATCAAAACGATGAGCGTAGTTATAAGTATATTCCCATTCAATACCATCTTCTGGTTGGTAAATATAACCGACATCCACTGAATAGTAGTCATATTCAAGGTTAGTTCCAAGTATTGGATTGCCTAGGATATCCCGAGTAAGTCTATTTTCGAACCTGCGTGTAAGGGAACCCGCTTTTAAGAACATATAGCCTTGGTCTGATGATAAGTACTCCAAACCAATGAGCAAATCTGTTTGTTTATAATTTAAATTTGGCAGCCCTGTTACAGCAAGATCAAAGTAGTTTTTGTTTCTATTCTTATAATCAAAACCGACCTTTAAGGTTCGATAGGGCAAATAATCGATCCCTAGCTGGTAGTTAAATTGAGTAAAATCATAGCGATCGGCTATGGATATACCACCGACTTCTGCCACGAAACCACTGGCTTTACTCACAAAGGTTTGATCAACACTTTGGTAATCTGTTGAAAGTTGCCACTCAAACTGCTCTTTTGAAATCAAAAAATCTGACTTTAGGCCTATATTTGCTACAATCGAGTATTGATCGGCACGGCGATCATTAGGATAGAGGGATTTATTTGCCTTAGCATCGATATAAAGCATATCAAATAGAGCCGCTTTAAGCGATAGCTCGGCCGCATAATAGGTTTCGATCGAGGGATTAAGCCCAGCACTTAGTTCATTTGGATTAGTATCAACCCCGTATACAAGTGTCGAATTAAATATATTATGATTGGCCGCCTGAGATGCAAATGAAAACAAGGCAAAGACGAGTATTAAGGATTTATTGCATATTTTTTTCAAAGGAACCACTTAGCGTTTACACATCAATAGACGGAATGAACCTAAAGTATAGGCTATCAGGTGAATAATTAATGTGAAATTAGTCAGAAAACTTAAAATGTGACCCACTTCTCATTGGCTATTAGATAGCTTGTATAGATAACCCTATTGGTTTTTTAGGCTTATTTAGTGAGTCTTTATTCCTTGTATAACAAGAAACCTTGCGCCATTGACTAACACGCGCTTTTTGTCTAGTGTTAACCTATGATTAAAACATTAATTAAACCAAGCACGAAGCAACCTATTTATAATAAAAAGCCTTTTATAAGAGAGTAATAAAACATGCAAAAAGCCGCTTGGTGGTTATTTAGTCGGCTACACCTCATACTGGTTTTAGCCTTTGTAGTAAGTTTCAGCTATCATTGGTCATCTGCCACCCATTTTGCAGATTCTTTGACTCCTAGTAATATATACGATGTCGCTTTTGAACTGAAATTTGAGCAAGATAGTGACTCGATTAATATCGAGACCTATATTCCTCGCGATAACGAGCGACAGCAAATTATCGAAGAGAGTTTTGCCAATAATGGGCTAGGTAATACTGTCACAGAGGATGAAACAGGCAGGAAAGCCTTATGGACAGGTCATTCTATTTTTAATAGCGTTAGATACAAAGCTCTGATTAAAAGTCAGGAGGTTAACTATCAAATTAATGACAATGTCAAAATACCAGCCTCCTATCCCCCTTCCTTTGATCCTTATTTACAAGAAACTGAAGCCGTTCAGGTCACTCACCCTGAAATAGACGCTGTTTGGAAAAGCATTAAACCACGCACGGCAAAAAAAATCATGCCTGTTTTACGGTCTATCTATAACCTGACTTATCAGGGCATAACAGGTGCGCCTTTTAAAGGTTTTACCGATGCATTGACTACTTTGCGACTAAAACAGGCAAGTTGTAATGGCAAAAGCAGATTGTTTGTTGCTTTGGCCCGTAAAAACAATATACCGGCACGGCTAGTCGGCGGTCTCATTATGAACCAAGGTTCTAAAAAAACCTCCCACCAATGGGTTGAGGTCTATATTGAGGGTCACTGGGTACCTTTTGGTCCAACCAATGGAAACTTTGCACACCTTCCTGCTAATTATTTATCGCTTTACCGTGGTGATAAAGTTTTATTTCGGCATACTTCAGACATTAATTTCAACTATCAATTTGTCATCGATAAGCGTCTTGTAGCACCCAATTTATACCAAGAAAAACTCACCGACACACTTGAACCAAAATCGGGTTCAGAATTCAATATTAGCCAACTGCTTTTAAATATGGGTTTAGCACCTTTAACTATCGGTCTATTTTTGCTTTTCCCACTTTGTACCCTAGCCATTAGTTTCTTGAGAAACGTTATTGGTATTAAAACTTTCGGTGTTTTTCTACCCATGTTGATTGCTGCGGCTTGTGTTTTTACAGGGTTTTTCCGAGGCATTATTGCTTTCGTTGTTATTTTGATGGTGAGTTTTTCGCCCATCTAGTGCTCGATAAAATCCGTATGCTAAAAATAGCTCGACTTGCCGCTATTATTACGGTTAACACATTATTTTTTATTATTGGACTCAGTATTATAGGAACTAATACCACTTTAGAATTTGGCATGCTTTCATTATTCCCAGTAGTTATCATTAGTTTCGTCGCCGAAAGAATTCATCATATGACAGATGATCATGACTGGTTAGGATTGGCCGTAGTTTCTACGGGAACCCTCGTTTCGATTTGGTTTTGCTATCTTATTTTAAGCTCATTTTTATTAGAAGGGCTTTTTTCAATTTATCCAGAGTTTTATCTATTAGTACTGGCTGGGCAGATATATATTGGTCAATGGACAGGGTTAAGATTTAGTGAGCTCTATCGATTTAAGCATATTTTAAAAGACAAAGACAACCCTGTGTTAAGCATTAACGAGCGAAACCGCAACTTGGTATACGCAAGAAATGATAAACAATTATTGAAGTTAGCTGCCGATAAGCTAGCTAGCAAACAGAAACTAGCGGCACTCAAAGTCCCCATCCCTAGAACACTTTTGGCCATCACGTCCTTATCAGAACTAACCCAACTTGATGATTTTTTAGCTCAGCAACAATCCTTTGCTTTAAAGCCTAATCAGGGCTCACAGGGTAATGGAATTCTCATTATTACAGATAGAATAAAGAATGATTTTATATCTGCTGGTGGCCGAAGTTTTTCTTTTTCCGAAATTAAAAAACATTGTATTGAGATCATTTCCGGCTCATTTTCTCAGTCTGGTGAGGACGATGCCGCCTATTTTGAACCACTGCTAGTACAGCACTACTCGCTACAAAAATTAGCACCCTACGGTTTAAGTGATATTCGATTAATTATCAGCGAGGGTAAAGTCGTTAGCGCCATGTTAAGAATGCCAACCAAAGGTTCCGATGGCAAAGCCAATCTTCACCAAGGCGCTGTTGGTGTCGCTATCGACATAAAAACAGGCGTTACAACCAACGCTAAGCTAAAACAAAATAGGGTCACTAAGCATCCAGACAATGGTGAGTTGCTAGTTCCACAACAAATACCCTTCTGGAATGATATATTAGCCATGGCGGTTAAGTCTCAACAAGCTATTCAGCTAGGCTACATGGGTGTTGATATCTGTATTGACGAAAAAATTGGACCAATAGTGCTTGAAGTGAATGGAAGACCGGGGATTGAAATACAGAATGTACAAAACAGAGGTCTTTATGCCGAGTTCTAATATTAATCCCTCTAACGGTAACTCTCATCATGCTGACCGTACAAAGGATAAAATTGCGAACGCGATACCATTAACGTTCGGTTTTTTGGCGCTTCTAGGTTTAATCCTATTGGGGCAAGATTTCCTATCGAAAAGAAAACCAGAATCTAGCACTATTATACTCGCTTATGAACAAGGAGAACAAAAAGAAGAAGTTGATTACTATCAGGTAGTTAATACGCTGGCTGATATTGACCTAGATTTAGCTTATTCTATTATCAAACAATTTATTAAGGGAAACAACAATAGTCAAAAACTCATTGAGCAAGTAAACGCTTTAAATCCTACCGAGGATAATAGAAACCTTAAAACATTTCATTTCGTGGTTCAATCTCTGTTACACAAAAAAGATCATGCAATGGCCCTGAGCCTTTTGGAAAAATTAAGTGATAAGGAAAGAATTGACAATGACTTAGATTTCACCTACGCCCTGCTACTTTCAAAAGTAGACGACAACAAAAAGGCGACCATTCAATTCTATAACTTTTTACAAAGAGAGCCAACCAATCAAGCGGCTGTGGTCAACCTTGGGCTACTCTATCTACAACAAGATAAATACCAAAAAGCTCTAGACCTGTTTCAAAATGGCCTCACCTTTGCCAGTGGTTCACATAAAGCAAAAATGTATGCAGGTCTAGGCGACGCTAAGTTTGCTTTAGGCCTTCAATTAGAATCAATAGATTATTATAAAAAATCAATCGAATACAGGCCGACACATTCGCTCACTTGGAGAAAGCTAGCACGAGCAGAAAAAGCAACCAGCCAGCCCATTAATATCGTGATATTAAGCTATCAAAAAGCATTCGCTTTATCACCAAAAAATAGTAGCTTGCAAATAGAATTCGCCAATTATCTTTTTGAAAAAATGAAGCATACAAAAGTCACTAGACTCTTGAAAAAAAACCTAATCCAATCAAAAGCTTCAATTAAAGAAAGAATTTTGCTTGTTGTTAGCTACATAGAAAGAAGGCGTTTGGCCAATGCGAAAAAACAACTCGGCTATCTAAAAACACACACAACACGTAAATTGCGGAAACAACAAGTCAAAGGTTTAGACTATTATTTACAACGAAATTATCAAGAGGTTATAGCGCTGTTAAAGGCAACACTTAAAAAAAATCGAAACAATAATCTGGCCTATTATTTTATTGGCCGAAGTTATCAAAAACTCGGAAAACCTAAAAATTCCTTAGTTTATTTCGGTAAAATAGACAATGTCAGCATCTATTATAATAGCGCGCAATTCCGGGCCGGGCTTGCATCTATAGAGTCGAACAATTCGCCACAAGCCGAAAATATTTTTGAACAACTATTTTCACGCCTACCTCAAAATGATGAAATCGCCTACTCCGTCGCAAAATTAGCCTATGCCAAAAAGGACTATACGGTAGCTTATTCTGCGATTTCAAGAGCTATTTTAACACTACCAGAGAAAAAACAATATCGCCTAATGGAAATCAAAATACGTTGGAAAATGGGTGAAAGGAAAAATGTTTTCACCTTGCTATCTGACCTTTTGGATAAAAATCCAAGTTATAAACCTGCATTATACCGTTTATCCAATTATCTCCTACAGGCGAATAGAATTGATGAATCAGCAATAACACTAAAAAAATTAATTGAGCTCGATCCCGACTATAGCAAAACGCAACTTAAACTAGCAAGAATATATTTTTCCAAAAAATCCAGTATGCAACAAGCTCTTCCTTTAGTTGAGGCTTATCTAGAAAGGAAAAGTGCTGATGTAAAAGCACGATCCTTTTATGCTCAAATACTATGCACATTAAAGCTAATAGAAAAATGCAAACAACAACTAGATTTAATAGACAAACTGGACCCAAATAATAAAGAAGCTAGCTCCATTAAGAGCTTTTACTTTTAAGCTTTAAATGATAATCTTAAACTATAATTTTAAAAACCCTGGAGAAATCTCAATATGAAATTTGCAACTATAAAAATGATCAACAAGAAAAAAAACATCCATCATTTTAAGCTTGTTCCTTTAATCGTTTTTGCTATAAGTGCTTTAACTAGTCAATATGCCCTATCTGAAACAAAAACAGATGTCACCCTATCTGGCCTGGTTGGTAGTGATAGTAATGCCCATAAATTAATGGATGCCTTTAATCCTTCTGCGGATAGTTTTTGTACACTGATTTGAAACTTAAAAGCCGCGTCGATAAGAAAATATATTTCACCGCAAAATATAAAGCAGCGAAATACACAACGGATAGCACTTCTGATTGGTCGAAATTAAAACTTGAAGTCGCCTATAAAGAAAAGATAAAACCTAGAAAAAAGAATAAGATAGGCTATCAGTTGGGCCTAAACTATAACAACAGCGAATCAACTTATGTCCAGTAAATTTACTGGGCAGGTAGCAGAATTTTTAGGACAGTCTTTGGGAGACCGCTATGATGCAAAGTATCATCAATTTAAATGGTAAATTAGATTATAAAACGGCACCTAGCACGATTATTTCTTTTAGATACCAACATCGCAATAAAAAATACCAATCTTTATAATTTAGTCGGTGTAAGTAATCTTGATTACTCCCATAATGAGTTAGGTGCCGATGCAGTTTTTACAATAGACGATAATTCGGAGTTTAGTATCAAAAGTGATTACACCAAAAGAGTTTACGTCGACCGACGCGCAAAAGATTTAGCCGGAATTGACATTGTCGGTACTGATCTAGAATACAACCTGTTAAGTATCCGCGGTGTTTACTCTTATCAAACGTCTGTCGATAATCAATGGAAATATACTGCAAAATTAGGGCAACGTACTGACAATGAAGCCGGTTATTGGGACTCAAAGTCTAACTCCGTCTCTATCGCAACCCAACAACGCTTTGGTGATGATCATCGTTTGACGGCTAAACTAAAGTATTCGGTTTTTGAATACGATAATCGAGTAGATACTGTCGGCATCGACCTTGAAGAATTAGCTAAAGCCAATAAAGGTTTTTCTTTCGACCTAGAACACCGTTGGGTTTTTTATCGCGTCGACAAGTCAGAGATAGCCACCTATGCCATATTAGAACTTGACTCTTTTAGTAGCTCTACCGCTGAATATGATTACGACCGAAATAGAATATCCATTGGTGTTCGCTGGGATATCAACTAGTCTTGTTCGTTGTGTTTTTCAAGCAACAATTGAGGATCGAGCCTTACCGACTTCCAGTTTAAACGCCAATCTAAATGAGGGCCGGTTGCTCGACCGGTCGCTCCTATTTCCCCTATTTTTTCAGTTTGCTTGATCTCTTGTCCGACCTGCACATCCAGTCGGCTCAAATGCAAGTAGGTAGAAAATACAGAATAACCATGATCGATGATTATAGTACCGCCTGAAAAATACAAGTCATTCTCGGCTAATACAACAATTCCATCAGCCGGAGCGATGACTGGTGTACCTTTTTTGTTTGCAATATCTAATCCAAAATGAGGTCTTTTTGCTTCACCATTTAAGACTCTCTGACTACCGTAGACGCCAGAAATACGACCTTTTGCTGGGGCTATAAATTGCATCATAAATGCTTGTTGTATACTTAAATTCGTGCGAGCGATAGCTACCTTTTTCCCTTCCCGCTTAATGCGTGAGAGCGTTTCTTTATTTTTGGGGTTGACTTTTGAGGCAGGAAGCCCGTTAATTTTTTCTACTTTCCATAGCCTAGGCCTGATGGAGATAGGGTATAATATTTTTTCATTGCCCTGTCGGATTTCCAGTTCAATGTGCGCTTTAGAATCTCGACCTATGCCAAAAACAAACTCCCCAGTATCAGTCAATAGTAGCGCTTCACCTCTGAAATACAGCTCACCTTGTACCAAGATTCTGCCAATAATTAAACTACCTTGAGTTGGCGATGGCGTAAATATCTGGATCGCTGGTTGCCCTGTCGATCGGATTGAATAGGCAAAGACAAGGATAAACACAGTAAATAGCCTTAGTATATTTTTCAGATTCATTGATAGCCCCTTATCTTTGATTACTTAGAAAAATGCGCAGTTATCCAGCCTGCTCTCGCGCTTGGATAAACTCTATAGCCATGCTAATCCTTGCTAGGCACCGAGTTACTCCAACCCACTTTAAGGTTAAATCAATCGCTGGTGACATTCCTGCGCCAGTTACAGCCACTCGAAGCGGCATGCCAACCTTGCCCATACCAATAGACAACTCTTCTGCTGTTTGATTAATCGCACTTTGAATAGCATCGCTGTTCCACACTTCTAAAGCCGATAGTTTTTGCCTCACAAGTATTAGAGCTTCTTTTGCCGCCGGTCTAAGGTGCTTTTTAGCTGCCTTGGGATCAAAAGAATCGAAATCGCAATAATAGGGTTTAAGCACCATCGCTAAATCAGACAGGGTTTGTACTCGCTCGGCAAACTCTGGTAATATTTCGGCTATATCAGGCCCGTCAGCTAAATTAATTGCTTGTTTATCAAGGTGCCAATTAAGGTGAGGCATAATCTCATCAATTGGTGATACTTTAATATAATGTTGGTTTAGCCAATTAAGTTTTTCCGTGTTAAATGCCGAGGGTGCTTTATTAATATGATTGACATCAAACAAGGCTATCATCTCATCTCGACTAAATATTTCCTGATCACCGTGTGACCAACCCAACCTCACTAAATAGTTTAAAACCGCTTGTGGTAAATATCCATCATCGCGATACTGAATAACGCTGACGGCACCGTGTCGTTTAGACAGTTTTTTACCGTCATCGCCTAAAATCATGGGTACATGACCATAGTCCGGCACTTTAGCAGCCAAAGCCATAAAGATATTAATTTGCCGCGGCGTATTATTGATATGGTCATCGCCACGGATCACTTGAGTAATCCCCATGTCCATATCGTCAACCACCACGGTGAAATTATAGGTCGGAGAACCATCAGTTCGAGCAATAATTAAATCGTCCAGCTCTTTGTTAGCGATGGTAATTTTACCTTTAACTACATCGTTAAAGCTAACAGCACCTTGTTGTGGGTTTTTGAAACGAATCACATGATCTTGTTCTAAATCAATTTGAGACCCGGTGAGATTCCTGCAGCGACCATCGTAGCGAGGCTTTTGCTTATTTGCCATCTGTTGTTCGCGAAGCGTATCGAGCCTTTCACGGGAGCAGAAACAAGGATAGGCTTTTTGCTCTGCTAGCAATTGATTGATAACCTCTTTATAGCGACCGAACCTGTCTGTCTGAAAAATAGGACCATCATCCCAATCTAACTCTAACCAATTCATACCATCCATTATGGCTTGTACTGCTTCAGGGGTAGAACGCTCTAGATCGGTATCTTCAATGCGCAAAACAAACTTGCCGCCTTTAGAGCGAGCATGCAACCAAGAATACAGGGCAGTACGCGCGCCGCCAATATGGAGATCACCAGTTGGCGATGGTGCAAATCGAGTAATTACGGTCATTATTTCTTCACTTATCAAATAGATCTTTTCATTTGCCTGCTATTCTAACAAAACAACAGCAAAAAAAATATTTAATTTAGCGCTTGACCCTGATGTGTTTAATCTCTAAAATGCGCGCTCACTTTGGGAGGACACTAGTCATCTTAAGGTCGAATTTAAAATATGGGCGCTTAGCTCAGTTGGGAGAGCATCGCCCTTACAAGGCGAGGGTCAGTGGTTCGAGCCCACTAGCGCCCACCATATTTCAAAGCCCTTAAACTTTTGGTTAAGGGCTTTTTTAGTTTTAATCCCTATTGAATATCACCCCATTAATTTGCGAAAATAACCGCAGATTATCGTAATTCGTCGTTTCCTTCCATTTTTCAAATTCCAATCATTGATCAACAGGCTATCTAAAAGACAGAGGATTATTTGTTTTGCCAACTGCCTATTTAAATTGCAGCTATTGGATAGGCTGCTAAATACTCTATGCGCATTTCACTGTTAAATGCTTATTGAATCTAACATATTTTATATTTACTCTAAAATTTCTATATTTTTCTATTTAGCAAGCGTTTGATCGATGCCATTGGTATTATTGGATGAAATGTCGCCCTATCCACCCTCCTATTAGTCCTAATCAACTGGGACACTCTGCAGGTGTATGATTAGGATGTATATTTTGCTGTAACAAGGGGCATCTTGCGTTTGCCTAAAAACAAGGTTCCGTGATACCTTGATAATTAAATTGCATAACAAATGACTATTTAGTCACCTGCTCTTAATAATGGAGTGAGATCTGATTATGTCGATTGCTGAAAAGCACCTTCGTATACAATTCGGTCAAACTAGTGTATTGAAATAGGTAGTTTTAGATTTATATTTGGCATAATTGACTATTTCACACTGAATAAAATCAAACTAATAATGGAGCGAGCTGTGACAAGCACAACAGATAAGGCAATATTGAAAATTAGAACTGCCAAGGAAGGGTTCTACAAAGGCTTTAACAAAAAAGTGACAGTGAGTTCAAAGCTTATTATTGCTGGTCTTGTTATTTGGGCTAGTGTCTTTCCAGATCACGCGGAAATTGTTTTAAATCATATTAAAACTTGGTCATTTTCCTATTTCGGTGCTTGGTATATATATGCTATGGCATTTTTTCTTTTAGTCTGCCTTTTTTTATCACTCGTTCCTGCCACAGGTTCAATTAAGCTGGGTGGAAAAGATGCAATACCTGAATTTTCAACCTTTTCTTGGATTTCAATGATGTTCGGTGCTGGCGTGGGCATTGGAATGTTGACATTTTCCACCGTCGAACCACTCTCTCACTTTGTCAGTAACCCAGATACAATCAAAGGGTTAAGCCAAGGCAGCTCGGTTAATAATATTCTAAATTCTTACAAATGGTCATATTTTCATTGGGGTTTAAGTGCTTGGGGATGTTATTCCTTAGTTGGACTATCTTTGGCCTATTTTAACTATAACCGCGGGCAACCACTGACGATTCGGTCTGCATTGACACCCTTATTTGGCAATCGACTTCGTGGCAACCTTGGACACCTCATTGACATATCAGCAGTTATTGCCACAATTTTAGGTGCCGCAGTGACCATTGGTTTTGGAGTCAGTCAATTTTCCCAAGGGCTATATGAGGTAACGGGGCTAGACTGGTTAATTAATGTGAATCAGTCACCCAGTAATCAAGGAATAATGTTAGCGCTATTTCTAGTGATGCTTGCTTCAACCGTCTCTGCGATTTCAGGCGTCGGAAAAGGAATCAAATGGCTTTCAAATATCAATATGGGATTATCTTTCGCTCTTATTCTTTTCTTCATACTAGTCGGTGCAAGTGTTTTAGGTTTTAAAATGATAACGGTTGGAGTTTGGGAATACTTAAAAGATCTACCATCTATGATGTTAACCTATTGGTCACCTACCACGGATGAACCCGGTGCAACGCTATATAAATGGCAATCATTGTGGTGGACAGTATTTTATTGGGCTTGGTGGGTCGCTTTTGCGCCTTTCGTAGGACTATTCTTAGCTCGAATCTCACGCGGACGGACGATCCGTCAATTTGTTTTCGGAACCATTGTAGTGCCCTCTTTTATTTGCTTTGTTTGGTTTGCTTTTGTCGGGGGGACAGCGATTGACTTAGAAGTTAACGGAGTGGCTAATCATGCGATTCTGGGAGCGAGTTCAGAATCACAATTATACCAAACGATCAAGCTAATGGTATCAGATTCGGTCTACATTCTGATTTCTTCTCTTGTCGTCGTGTTATTATTAACATTTCTAGTGACCTCTGCTGACTCTGCAATACTAGTGGTCAATACGATTAATTCCGGTGGAGACGAAAGTCAAAAGGGTAAAACCCATATAGGTATTTGGGGACTGGCTTTATCCTTAGTGATCGCAGTACTTATTTTAGCGGGCGGTTTAGAGGCTCTTAAAGCTTCAATGTTTGTCGGTGCGTTACCCTTCTCTCTTATTATGGTTTTAATGGCTATTTCATTATTAATTGCTATTTATCAAGATCTTAAAAGATCTAAACTGGAATAAAGAGTCCTGAGAGCTAAGTATAGTAAAGTTATGCTAAGTTAAATTGAGTAAAGTTAAGTTAAAATATTAATCGCTGCTTTCTTGTGACTCTTCGGCTTCCTGTGCTATTGCTTCAATAGCGATGCCTGTAAACCTAGCGGGTACCACTTGGTATTGAATTTGATCGTCATCAGCCACAGCCTCCCTTTTAAACATATAGTAAACCATGCCAATTGCGATAATTAAATGAGCTAATCCAATATAAAATAAGTAGCCATTCGCTTTAAAAGTTGTTAAAAGAAAACCAGAGATAATTGGTCCTAAAATCGATCCTATTCCCAACACTAAAACCAAAGTACTACTTGCGCCCGCCATCTGCTCAGGCTTTAATCGGTCATTGGTATGAGCTATGGCGATTGAATACATCGGTAAGGAGGCAGCACCCAGAAGCGCAAATAGCGTATAAAATAATGTGCCATTATCGTCCAATCTAGATAAGGCATAACAGACGATAGTTGCAGCAATTCCCGACCCCATCAATACTAAACGTCGATCAAAACGATCGGAGATCCAACCCAACGGCCATTGTGCTATCGCACCAAGCGCTATAAAAGAACTCATAAATAAGGCGATCTCAGAGACCTTTAAGCCAGCCTCTATAGCAAATACAGCGCCCATTCCAAACATTGCCCCATGGGCCATTGCAGCGACAAATAAACCGTAAACACCGGCCGGTGCAATTTTATGCAATTCAATTAACCCGACCTTAGTTTGAGTATCGATATCAGGCACTTTTACCGGTCTAATTAAAATAGGTACGAGAGCAAGAGATAATAATATTGAAGATAAAACAAAGAGACTAAAACCTGACGGCGGTGCTAAATTAATGAGCCATTGACCTCCGGCCATACCACCATAGGAAATGAGCATATAAAAAGATAGCATTTGACCACGACTTTGGTTATCGGCGGCGGCATTTAACCAACTCTCCACAACAACATAGGTACCGGCAAAACAAAATCCTGTCAGAACTCTCATAAAAAACCAGTTTTCAGGAGTAATAAACAGTATTTGCAATAATACTGCGGTTGACGCTAATGATGCTAAGGCGGCAAAAACTCGTATGTATCCAACGTCTCCCACCATTTTCGGAGTGTATAAAGAACCAGTGAGAAAGCCGATGTAGTAACCCGTCATAATCCAGCCAGTCGTAGTCGCAGAAAAACCCTCATAAGTTGCTCGCCAACTTATGAGGGTTCCCTGAAGGCCGTTACCTAGCATTAACAATGCTAGTCCAAGAAAAAGGGGCCAAGTATTTTTTAAAAAAGATGCTAGCATGCATTCATGGTTTCAAAGTAGATAGATTAACAAATAAAATGACTATAACAGACCTTTATTAGCCACTAAAGCAGCTAATTTTTCATCAGAAAATTCGTCTTCTAATTTTTTTGCGTGAGTGTCAACCTCTAATTGTAAGTTGACAGAACATTTAGCTATTTTTTTTCACCATTCATCTAAATAAGCACGGCTTCCTGCCATGTCTGCTCGCATTGCCGCTTTATCAATAGCAACAGCAAAACGATTGGAAAGCAACACTTTTGCCTTTTCTCTACCATTTGAGGCAATAACCTGTGCTGGAATATCGCGCCAATAAGTTGTTACTAGTCTTGCCATATTGTAACCTATTTCCGTTACCGACTGATCGGTTTTGGTAATCGTCCTAGTTAACCATAAAAAAATGGCTCTTTATCCTTAGAACAAGCCTTCTACATCGCCATTTTCATTCACATATATATCTTCTGCTGCGGGTTTTCTGGGTAAACCTGGCATGGTCATGATATTTCCACAGATAACCACAATAAATCTTGCGCCATGCGAAAGTCGTAATTCGACAATAGGAATAACATGTCCAGAAGGCGCTCCTTTTAATAAGGGATCGGTACTGAAAGACATTGGTGTTTTTGCAATGCAAACGGGTAAATCTCCATATTTTTTTTGAAATTCAGCGAACTGGTTTCGTACTTTAGTATCAGCAATAATATCATCAGCACCGTAAAGTTCTAAGGCAATGGTATGCGCTTTTGACCATAAAGACAATTGTGAATTGTATAGGTATTCAAAATTTGCGGGTTGTTCATCTATCATTTTAACTACCGCTTTAGCCAAATTTTCGCTACCAACACTTCCTTCTTCCCAGTGACTCGACTCGACTATTTCAATATCAGATTTTTGGCACAGTGCGATCAGCTTGCTTCTTTCGTCTTCTGTATCGGCAACAAAGCTATTGATAGCCACCATCACCGGAACACCAAATTTACGCGTATTCATGACATGCCTTTTTAAATTAGCAAATCCATTTTCTAAGGCTTCTAAATTTTCATTTGACAGTTCATCCTGTTCTACTCCACCATGCATTTTTAGCGCTCGAATAGTTGCTACGATAACCGCCATGTCAGGTTTCAAACCTGACTGTCTCATTTTTATGTCAAAGAATTTTTCTGCTCCCAAGTCAGCTCCAAAACCGGCCTCAGTAACAACGTAATCCGCATGTTGAAGCGCCGTTTTAGTGGCAATAACTGAATTACAACCATGGGCAATATTAGCAAAAGGCCCACCATGTATAAAGCAGGGAGTACCTTCCATCGTTTGCACCAGGTTAGGTTGGATAGCATCTTTTAATAGCGCTGTCATTGCACCTACCGCCTTGAGATCTTTGGCATAAATAGCTTTTCCCTCTAAGGATTCAGCAATAATTATTTCCCCGATCCTATTTTGTAAATCATCCAAATCTTTGGCTAAACAAAAAATAGCCATAATTTCTGAGGCAACAGTAATGTCAAAATGATCGGATCGAGGAAAACCATTAAACACCCCACCAAGACCAGTGGTCGTCTGCCTCAGCGCGCGATCATTCATATCCATTACTCGACCCCAAGCAATTTTTCGGACATCAATTTTTAGGCTATTACCCCAGTAAATATGATTGTCAATCATGGCTGAAAGTAGATTATGTGCCGCACCAATCGCATGAAAATCGCCATTAAAGTGCAGATTGATTTCCTCCATTGGTACCACTTGTGCTTGCCCACCACCTGCTGCGCCGCCTTTCATACCAAAACAAGGCCCTAGAGAAGGTTCACGTAAACAAATGGCCACACTTTTACCTATTTTATTTAAACCATCACCTAAACCTACGGAAGTGGTGGTCTTACCTTCTCCGGCCTTTGTCGGTGTTATACCCGCGACTAAGATCAGCTTACCGTGCTTCGTTTCATTTTTTGTCTCCAAATATTTTCTGTCAATTTTGGCGCGGTACTTTCCATAATTGATTACATGTTCCCCCGATATCCCTAACTTATCAGCAATTGTCTGAATTGGCTGCATTTTACAGGCTCGTGCAATTTCTATATCGGACAAATAAACTTTATTTTTTTGTGGCATAACGGATCCTTAATTAATTCTATTTCTATAATCGGAACATTAGCCGATTGTTATTTTATCTATTTAAAGTGAAGCGACATCGTTAGTCTTAAAGACGCCAAGAAGTGTAAAACGAATAATATATCGCTTGTAAGGTTGATACTTGTGGAACTTCTTTCACTGAAGGAGAGGTTGGTCACATCAAATGCATACCACTAATAGATTCACTAGATAGAATATATTAGGTTTAGAACAAAAAATATTCCTTATCTATTGCTTTAGTCCAATGATTTTAAGACTCTTTTAAGTGGTTCTAAATGAGTTTCAAAATTTACCCACTGCTGAATAGCCGTCTTAAAAATAGGCTGCCTCACTTGCTCCGAGCTAGGTGTCTTTATGTTTCGTTTGGTCTTGTAAAATTCCAAACATGATTGTTCAAACTCCAAACCACAAAAATCTAAAATCCTTCTAACTTCTGTTTCTAAATCCTCAACAACATCTTCATGTTGAACCCTTAGTACAAAACCAGGAAGAACATCATCCCAATGATCCATCAACTTAACATAAGATTTATAATAGCGGCCTATTTCCTCTAAGCCGTAGGTAAAATCCTGACCCGCTGCAAATAATTGTTTAAAACCACTAAAGCAGCAAGCCATAGGGGATCGTCTAGCATCAATAATTTTAGCATTTGGTAAGATCAATTTGATAAGACCTATGTGTAAAAAATTATTCGGCATTTTATCAATGAAGAAAGGAGCGCCACTTCGATAGATCTTGGTCTCTTCAATAAATTGTTGCCCGAAACGCTTAAAATAGGCATTATCTATTTCGGAAAGATTACGCGGGTACTTAGCCTCTTCATCCTCTATCTTTGTTTTTACTGCTCTTCCCCTTAAGCGCATTGCTAGGCCTAAAATATTATGCAACTCCATGGTTCCGTCTACTTGACTATGTGATGCTAGAATTTGTTCTAATAAGGTTGAACCGGCTCTAGGCAAGCCTAAAATAAATATGGGCGCGGGATCTTCACAACCTAATTTACTTTTTTGTTCAAACAAATTCTTGCTGCAATATTTTATTTGTTGATCGACTTGAGCATCGGTTAATTCAGCAGTATAGCCAGTCAACTCCTTTTTCAAAAGGTTGCCTTTATGGTAAAAATTAAAAGCTTCATCGTATTGTTTACGATCTTCTAATGCTTTTCCAATAGCAAAACAAAGGTGTGTAATATCTTCTTTTGGCAAGCTCTCTTCGCTCAACAATTCACGAATATTGGCGATTTCAAAATCTGTAAAGCGATAGGTTTTTGTATTGGCTAAACTCCAATAGGCTTCACCATAACCGGCTCTTAATTGATACGCGTGCTGATAAGATTTAATGGCCTGTTCAAAATCGCCTTTCGTTTTGAATGCGTGCCCTAACTCAAGAAAAACACCCGGTCGCTTAGGTTCTCTTTCTACTAGCCTTTTAAAAGAGAAATACCTTGCTCCAACTGTCCAAGTCCAACCAAAACACTACCTTGTGCCACTAAAAACCTAAAGTTATCCGGTTGTTTATCAATTAAATATTTAACCTGTATTTCTGCCTTACGATACTGACCTAAAGTTATTAACAAACTTAGGTATTGAGCTCTTGCCATGATATTTTCTGGTGAAAGTTCGACACAACTTTCTAACAGAAATTCAGCATCATCATAAATTTTTAATTTCATGCCGATCTCTGCAAGCATCCGCATGCCTTCAATATTATGCTTGTTATTTAGTAAAAAGTCACGGCAAAGGTTTTCAGCTTTCTGCAAATGGTCGTCATAGATAAATTCGTGAACCGCTAGTAGCGCTTGAGGCAATTGTTTCAGATATTCAACTTGAGCGTTAGCTTTATTGAGTTCTCGCTGTTGATTTTTAGTTAAATTTTTCGAATCATACAACTTTTGGATATTTTGCCAACTAAACATTAATGCTGGGTTAATTCTAACGGCTTCCGAAAAATTAACTAAAGCATGCTCATCTTGTCCTTTGGCTAAAAAAATATAACCTCTTTCTTGCCTTACTCGCGCGTGTCTTGGATCTATATCGACTATTTTTTGAGTGGCTCGCAAAGCATTATCGTAATTTTTTTGATAGCGGTAGGCGACAGCCATCAAATAAAGAAGTTCTATGGTCTCTATTTTTATCAGTCGTTTTTTTTAATTTAACTTCACAATCTACTATCGCATCAGCAAATTTTGACTGTTGAATTTTTTACTTGTATCTCTTTCAATTGAAGGTTTCTTGTAGGTTGGTTTTTAATAAAGCGCTAAATAAAGAAAAGCCGATCTATATAGACCAGCTTTTCTTCATTGCAAGAGTTTCTAAATAAGCGTTAGAAATCCCAAGACACTTTGACTCCCATTTGACGTGGTCTGTTTGTAACCACTGTTGGCGTTACATATTGAGTATCGATATATAAAGCGGCATGCTCGTCGAACAAATTTTTAATAAATAGTTCGGCGGTCCAGCCTTGATCATCATTAACTATACCAAACGCAAGATTAGCGATCATATAGGAATCCTGAACAAATCGACCTCCAGCGATAACGCTACCATTCCTATCCAGATAAGTCGCACCCGCATAGCTGTCCGATTCACGCTGTATGGTTAATCCTGTACCAACGCCGTTAACCAAATTAGTAACATCTTCAGACACATAAGCGTCCATGGTCATGCCAGCCAATCTATCACCTGTATAACTAACACCACCGCGTACATATCCGCTCATTTCACCTTCCATTTCGTAGTAATACTCGGCTTGGAGATTACCCGAAAATTCAGCCGAATAAGGTAGTCGACTTCCTTTGGGTGGAGCGATATTGGAAAGTTCAGCATTGACACTAGTGAGTTCAGTGTCAAGCAAACTAAATGCGCCGCGTAAGGTGAAATTTTCAGTCGCTTTCCAAATGAAATCACCATCAAATCCAGTAATATCAGCACTTCCAACATTATCAGTAAATACCAAAAAGCTAACGTTGGTCGGGTCGAATCGCGAAGTTTGTAGGTTATCAATTGTAGAGGAATAAAAAGTTCCGTTAAACCGTAATTGATTATCAAGCCATGTTGACTTAATGCCTATTTCAAAATTGGTTAAAGTATCTGAAAGCGAATAGGCTGGGATCCTAAAATTAGCAAAGGCACCTGTAGAATTAGAGGCAGCACCTGCACCCACACGATTTGTAACCGGTGGTCTAAAACCCTCTGACCAAGTTGAAAACAGCATTATATCGTCAGTAACATGCCAGTCAATCGTTGCTCTAAAGATAGTATCACTAACA
Organism: Enterobacterales bacterium; assembly: GCA_030949565.1. Taxonomy (GTDB): domain Bacteria; phylum Pseudomonadota; class Gammaproteobacteria; order Enterobacterales; family Kangiellaceae. Next base: position 621 of record JAUZSK010000087.1, on the reverse strand, counting down.
TTCAAAACGCCATTGTCATCGAGTAGAGAAGTGTCTAAGTCCCCAGCTGCAATAGCCGCTTCAATCGCTGCTGCTTCCGCCGCACCGAAGTAATCGATTAATGCCTGACCGCCCTGCCCTAACGCGTTTAACCGAGCACTTACATCCACAGTGGTGGTAGAGCCCTGAAATTCATCAGCAATATCATAATACCTTGCACCAATACTTGCAGTCACAGTATCGGTTAAATCGAGTTCAAATTGAGCAAAAGTAGCAAACTGAGATATGGTGTGAGAAATATCATTTACAAAACTAATATCTGGACCAAACGGACCGCCATTAGAATTAATGCCTTCACTACCCACTAAAGTCCTACCTAAATTTTGGAAATATGGCAGGTCGGTGTTACCAAGCTGAAACTGTCCAACCGTTTCTACCGTTTGTTCATCTAAATAGACACCGGCTGTTACTCGCCATGAATTATCAGCCTCTGTTAGAATTCTAAATTCGTGAGTCGTACGACTGGTATTTGTATTCTCTAAGTAGTATTCTGTAGGATCGGCACAAAATGTATTAGCATCTGCAATCGAACCACCATAGTTACAGTTATAATAGGCTGAAAAAATACCCGCATTGGTGTAC
>JAUZSK010000086.1 GCA_030949565.1 Enterobacterales bacterium | reverse complement strand
ATGTATATAATATATAATCACCCATGGTATTTAACCTATAACATTTCTTGAGGTCAATGTAAAGCGCAATGGATGATAATTGCTCGAACCAAGTTGCGAAACAAACAACAAACTCCGTTGTTAAACAAACCCCCGCTTGTATAGGGCGATTTGCGCCTAGCCCATCAGGACCATTACATTTTGGCTCCTTGGTGGCTGCAATTGCTAGCTATATGGTCGCTAAAAGTAATGGTGGGCGTTGGTTAGTTCGAATGGAAGATCTCGACCCACCACGTGAAGTTGCAGGTGCTGCTCAACAAATATTGACCAGTTTGGAATCCTTTGGACTATATTGGGATGGTGAGGTGGTGTACCAGAGTCAGCGCCAATCTCTTTATCAACAAAAATTAGAGGAATTAATCCGGCAGAAGATCGTTTATTATTGTAGCTGTAGCCGCAGGGCTATTGAAAATAGAAATCAGGCTGTTTATGATGGTCATTGCCGAGGTCAGTTGAAAGCTGACAGATTAAACTCACAAGCCGTTCGAATAATGTTTGCCGGCGGTTTCGAATGTTTTGATGATCAGTTATGTGGCCACTGCCAATTTTACTCTAAGGCTGACAAGCAGGATTTTATCATCAAACGCCGAGATGGCTTATTTGCCTATCAATTGGCAGTAGTTTGTGATGATATTGAGCAAGGGGTTGATCATTTGGTTAGAGGGATGGATATCATCGACTCAACGCCTAGGCAGAATTATTTGTATCATTGTTTCGCAAAAGCCCCACCTATTTACTACCATATACCCTTGGTATTGGATGGAGCAGGTAGAAAATTAAGTAAATCAAGTGGTGCGCCTAGGTTGAATGAAAATAATAAAACCGATCTACTACTTAAGGCTTTTTCTCACCTTGGACAGAAAGTTGACGCGGCCATGTTGGATGCCGATAGCGAAGAGCTAATTGCTTACTTTGAGAAGCATTGGCAGACAGAATTAATCAAATAGCGGAATAAATTAATGGATATCAAACTATCAGTTTTTATAGCAGCAAGTCTCGATGGTTATATCGCGAGACATAATGGTAAGCTCGACTGGCTAGAAACGACCAGTTCTGGCAATCAGATAGAAGACTATGGATATGAGGATTTCTACGGTAGCGTGGATTGTATCGTGATGGGCCGAAATACTTTTGAGAAGGTCGTTTCCTTCCCTAAATGGCGATATCATAATAAAAGGGTGATTGTACTTAGTCGTCGTTGGACTCAGATCCCTGATCAATTTGCCGATCGTGCCTCGCTTTATTCTGGAAAGGTTGAGCTTTTAACGGTTGAACTGCAAAATCAAGGGGTCAAACACGTTTACGTGGATGGTGGGGTGACGATACAGTCATTTATGCAGCAACAACTGCTCACTAATATCACTATTACACAGGTACCGATCATCTTAGGCAAGGGTATTCCTCTATTTAGTATGATACGGGATGAACAAAAACTTGAATTGATTAATAGCCGTTCTTTTGATTCGGGCTTTGTGCAGGCAAGTTACCGTTTTTTAAGATAATTAAGTAAGATTACCGCGTGGGATAGCTACGGCGTTTGTGCTTAACTCCAATAGGGGTTCATCTTAAAGGCTTCAACCCGCTTTTCTTTGAGTAACTCTAATTGAGGGTCATTATGCTCAGCTAGCCATTGTTCTATTTCTTGATCCGTATGTTCACTTTCTTGTAATTCAGCAATATACTGATGCATTTGTATTTGTCTAATACCATCGGTAATTTCGGTCCAAGGTTTGCGATAATTTATGCGCTTTTGGGTATCAAATAGGCTGCCAAAAAATAAGCCTGTGTCAAGCGCTCGGCGTAAATGAGAAACCTGCTTGGAATAGCCTTTAATATCAAGTTCTAGCTTTGGTCCAAGGTCTCTTTTTAGTTCCTTAAGCATATGATCGAGCTGTTTTTTAGCAAATTCAATAATGGGGATGTTCAAATGTTGCCTTTCTTTTTCTGGAATATGTTCTCGCCATTCTTTTAAGTAAAGCCATTGCGACATATTAAGCATCACCAAGTTATAGCGCTCGGTGGTTAGTAGTTGTTTAAAGTCTTCGATGCGTTGATTGACTTCGGATTGGATTTTTTGTTGTTGTTCTTCGACCAGATCCCAGTCAGCTTTGAGCTTTAAATATCGGACCAGATGTCTTTTATGCTTGGCTGCGTCAACAATCGGGCGCATTGCTTCAGCTAGCCAATCCCAACTACGGCGTAAATCTTTGGTAGCACTGCGCGGTATCAAACCACCAAATACCCAATAAATATGCTGTAAACTCATTATTGCACGATACATTTCTAATATCGCGCCATGGGCATTGTCTCTATCTAAAAAGGATTCATAGTATTGCCAATGATTGAGTGCACTAAAACAGATTTTCTCAAAAGCGGCTTCCGCTTTTATTCCTTGGCTTAGTTCCGTGACACTCATTTTCTTTTGCCGAGGATTAAATTTCTTACAGAGACTATAACCACGTCGTGCTTTGCTTGCATTGGACAGAGTGAGATTAAGCTCTTTGATTAAATATCGTCCAATAGCGAAGACGTACTCAGCGCTGCCTGTGACTAGTTCCAACTCAACTTCACAGACAAGCATCTCTTTATCGTCACTATAAATTTTGCCCTGATCGAGGGCGACTTCGATTTGGGTGGCATCAGAGAAAGTCAGCAGGCTGGTGGTTCTAACAAATTCAGTTTGAAAGCAACCAACAAACTTCACCACCTTCTTGCATCGCTTCTTCAACCAGAATTTGCAAGTATGGATCTTGGATAGTTTCTATTTCAAAGCGATCGCTAGATACCGGTGCTTCATCTTCATTACGTTGATGTAAGCCTCCGATCGACTTACCCTGTGATTTAACACATTGGATATATTGACCATTGGTTTTACGCACTCGCATTCCAATACACAACTCGCGTAACTTAAAGGCGGCGTTGTCAAAATAAGTATCAGCAATGCTCGATTCAACCCACGGGCTTTGAGAACTTGCCGCTGGAAAATCTAAGCTTTTGATTTTTAATAATTTACTAGGGCTGGCGGCTAATTTTAGCTCTAATTCACTGGCCATAGAAAAGCCTTCTGCTATCTCAATGAGGATGCTATTTAACCACTCATCGAGTCACTTGTCATGCTAATTTAAATGAAAAATGAGCAAATATTAAGTTAAATTGTCAGATTTTTCATTACATAGGCATTTCGCGTCTAGCTTCATGATCTTAGTCTGGGCCCTAGAGGCCCTACCAAACAAGGTTTAGGCCAATACTCGTGGTAGACTATGGATAGTTTAGGGAGAAACCACAGAACAGGATATAATACCGCTAAGTCAAGCCTAGGCATTTATAATTAAATTAACTATCCCGTTTAAAGAGGTGATTTTTGGCAAGTAGTATAACCCCCGCATTTTTACAACATGCAAAACAGCACTTTTTGCCATCTGACCAAGAGGCTGCTTTTATCGCCGCCTGTAGTCAGCCTCTGCGTAAGAGTATTCGGATTAATTTGCTAAAAAATAGTGTTACTGAATTTAAAATCGCTATGTCAAATTATGGTCTTGATTTATTGCCCATCCCCTGGTGTGACGAGGGATTTTGGATTCAGTCCATGCCATCCGGTACATCCAATCAAGCACCCAACTATCTCAATGATTTGGCTAAAATTGGGCTTTGGCCAGAGCATCTGCAAGGTCGATTTTATATACAAGAAGCCAGTTCCATGCTACCTCCAATCGCCTTGCTAGCAGATTTGGAAAGTGGGACCGGCGTCGGAGTGGATAAAAATCCACAGCAACAACCGCTAAAACTATTGGACATGGCGGCCGCTCCCGGTTCTAAAACCACTCAGATTGCAGCAATGCTGGATAATCAGGGGCTCATTTTAGCCAATGAGCTTTCAGCCAGTCGTTTAAAAGGCTTGCAGGCTAATCTGGTTAGATGCGGCGTGTCTAATGTTTGTCTTAGCCAATTTGATGGCCGTAAACTCGGTGATCGCTTAGAGGGGTGTTTGATTTTGTGCTGCTCGATGCACCCTGCGGAGGAGAAGGTACGGTCAGAAAAGACCCGTCAGCTTTAAGCCATTGGACTAAGGAACAGCTTGTTCCTCTTGCCCAATTACAAAAAGAATTGATTGCTTCGGCCTATCAATGTTTAAAACCCGGTGGCCGTTTGGTTTATTCGACCTGTAGCCTTTCACCAGAGGAAAATCAGCAGGTGGTGCAGCATTTAGTGGCTACAAGTGATGCACAAATTGTGTCTCTTGCAAGCTTATTCAGCGGCGCTAAACAGTGCTTGACTGAAGATGGTTTTTTGCACGTATTGCCACATATTTATGATAGTGAAGGCTTTTTTATTGCCGCAGTCAGCAAGCCCTTGAACTCTATAATTCAGTTATATAGCGCAGAGCCAAAACAGCATTTTGAGCCATTAGACAAGAAATTAATGGCCCAGTTAGGTCTAAAGTTAAACAATCATTTTGGTTTGGACTTAAAACCTTTTTTACCGCGTCTGATGCAAAGGGATAAAGAAATTTGGCTTTTTCCTGAAAACTTTGAAAGTATCAATCAAGTGATGCGCCTTAATCGTTCGGGAATAAAAATAGCTGATTGTTATCCTAATAAATTTCGTTTAACACATGAATTCGCTAGTTGCTTTTATGCACTTATTGAGCGTCAGAAAATAGCCCTTGATATATCTCAGGCTAAACTTTTCTGTCAAGGTAAAGATTTAGCTTTAAGTGATCAACAATTACCAATGGTTAATTTACAGCAAGGTGAGATTGTACTTGAATATCAGGGGGCTTTTATCGGACTCGCGAATTTGCAAAAATCAAAAATCAAAAATCGTCTACCCAGGGACCGAGTCATCGATCGCTTAGATTGGTTATCACAATAAACGCTTTTATGTTCATCAAATTATTCTATGAACTACCAGCTGAGGTCAGTTACTGGAGTCTTTGAGCAATGGTTTTTTGCCAGGTAGTTGACTAAAGGCGCTTTAAATGGGTTGCTATTTTTTACATCCAACCAATCACCTTTCGCAAGTTGGTCAGAACGAAAGTTGATCGGATAAGCCACTGCCTGATTAGCAAATGTTTTAACAATTTCTACTTGGCCGATGGGAAGCTGTGAAGGACGGTAATACGGCGTCTGTTGAAAAATATCCAGTTGTTGGCCTACCTCAAAATGCGTGTCTTCCGCCAAAATAAAAATTTCATTTTCAAATTTATCAGCCACTAATGCTTGTTTGCGTTTGGGGTCAATCAGGTGGATAGCCTCTAAAATTAAAAAATTACTAGCGGCAATAAAGCTTTGCCCCGGTGTGGTTTGAAGAAACTGATTGAGGACTGTATCTTTATTATTATGCCAGGTTAACCTTTGTACATGAGCATTCAGGTCGCATTGGGACAATGTTGTAGTGATACTTTTGCTTAAAACTTGTTTTTTGCTATAGGAATTAAACATCGTGAGGGTCAATTTTATGGTTGATGGTTTGGGTGTCAGCATCCATCGATCAACATCGCCATTGATCTCTTGCCACCAAATATCGTCTGCTTGATAACTAAAGGGTAATTGATATTTTTCAATTGTCAGTTGAAACTCATATTCAGCAACACTGGTGTTATCTTTTTCATTGATGGAAAAAAAATAGTGACTTGAGTTAAGCAGATCAGCAAAAAGTTGGGTCACATTTGCTGGTATTTTTCCGTGATTAAAGTAGTCAGCTTGTTCTTCTCTATGCTCCATGGGAATACCCGAGTAGTTAAGCGTTGGGAGTATTTTAACCTTAACTAGAGATTTACTATCCGCCAGCCATTGCAATGAAGTGTATTCGGCCGCATCTTGATTTTTAAGCCATGACACTTGACGATGAGAAAATATACTCTTGGCGGCTAATTGCATGCTAAATGCGGCAATCAAAAAGAGCGATAAGGCAAATAAGTATTTAGGCTGAGTGTTTAGTAAGCTCGCGTTTGGCGATTTCATGCTAGTGCATCCTTTAGTCTTTATGCCTAGTGTTATCGGCCGAAGACTAGTGGGTCTTTAGCCAGACTTTAACTTTTTTAAAGCTGCTTGATTCTGTGGATCATAGACAATTTGGAACGCCTATATATATCGCTTAGATAGTTGTTGGCGTCTTTGAGCGACCAGTGATTGCATTCGGTCAGTTTCATCCGATTTCACTTTAATGATTTTTATTAATTGTTGATTGATCATATCAATGAGTTGATTTTTGGTGGGGTCCATAATCTTATTGCCCGAGTAATCGGCAAAAATATAACGTCCAGTGGTTCTCGATATTAGCATGAGTGAGGCTTCAATTATTTTTCCTGATTCCTGCTCTATCGTGACTAATGAGCCAGGTCCCATTTTTCTTAGAACACCTTTGGCTTTTAATCGGTTTTCGGCTTCTATTTTTTCTAGTTGGATTATTTCATCAAGTTCTTTACGTTTTTGCTGTTGCACGGCAATGCGTTTTTCCTCGGTGATACGTTTTTCTCTTTCAATTCCTTGCAACACAGCTTTGCGTGCTCGTTCTTCTAACTGTTTACGTTGTTTTTCATCGATGATGGCTTGTTGCTTAAAAGTATCGTACTCGACTTCTAATACCTGTAGGTTTGAAGCTAATTCATTTTCAATGGCTTTAATGGCGTGTTTATAATGAATGCTTTCATCTAGTTTAAAAACTTCAAGATGTTGAGCAATATAGCTTTGGTCTTCGAAACTAATGGTTTGTAAGTGCTCACCAGAAAGATTAACGAAATAGAGCTCTTCGGTTAATTCGTTGATCATCAACAACTCGCTTCGGACTTTTTGTCCATCAATTGATAGATTATACCAGTTGCCTTGTTTCAAACTTTTTATGTCGATGACATCTTGCGGAACACGGCCCCAGACTCGAGGCGGCGCCGATGTAGACTTCTCATCGTCAAAAATATTAGCCGATATCATCATATCTAATTGAACACGTTGACCATCCAGTTTTTTTCTATGCAATTCTTCTGTTTCTATAAAAAAAGATTTAACGTACTGGTTAAATAAGTTTTCATCTTTAAACCATTTATAAAGTCGTTTCATTGCGGATACGACTTCCTTGTTGTATTTATTTTCATAATCCATTTTTACGATAGTTGAAGTGATACTCCAATTGATAATATCCATATCTTTAAGCAGTCGTTTGCATTGCGTACTGTCTAACCCAAATTTTAAAATAATTCGATGAATAACGTGAGATAGATGATTTTCGAAAAAATCCAAAAGGAATATAGGAATTTCATCACCCTCAGTTCTTTCTTTAATTAACTGTGATGTGTAGTAATCCGCTTGAATCTGGCGAGACTTTTTTTCAATTTCACTCAGTAATTTCCGCTTTGTGAGTTTTATGTTCTTTTCAAAGGTCACAAAGTATTGATCAAGGCGGGCGTGAGCTATGCTAAAGGTTTTGGTGGAAATTTGTTCTTTGCGGGCTAATTTATCCACTAAAAGTTCAATGGCTTGCACAAAGTACTGTGTGAGCCTACCGGCTCTTTCATCAAAATGATATCCAACATTTAATAACCTTTCTAAAAAGGTCACCGCACTATGCTTGGGATTGTTAAGTAGGCTCAAATCATCTAAGGAAATCTCTAACAAAAGCCATTTGTAGGCTATTGAGAATATGATAAAAACGTTGGTCGAACTCGGTGTTGATTCTCAGATAGTTGAAGATAATATCAACCACTTGAAGCGCATTTTTCTCATAGTCTCCCATCGGCCGTCCTTTGATATAGGACACCTTATTGACCAATTTAAGAACCGATAGCTCTGCTGACTCGTTTTTGACGACTCGACTCGCGATTTGAGCGAGTGCTTTTATCAGCTCAGAACGAGTGATTAGCTCCTCTCGCCAGTCATTTGCCCTTGGGTCATAGAAAATTTTGCGCTCAAGACGCCTATTGCGTTTTAAAAGCGATCGAATGTTGCGATACATGGTTTAGACAATCTCTAAGTTAGTCTTGTAAATATAGTCCAGTGACTATTTTTAGCAACTTTATTATGGGGATATTGAGAGGGAATTATCACAATTTAATCCAAATACCGACTACTATTTTCTTGTCTGAAATCAAATCATTGCTCTAAGGTCGTATATATGCTGCCAAAAATTAATAGATACTCACTAAAATAGCTAAAAAGCATCTATATTTAGTTAATTAAGTCGTAAAAGATGCTTTCAATGGTCTTATCAGTGAACATAGGTTTTGACTAAGGCGAAAAAGCGGTTAAAATGGCTCAATTAACCCATTAAAGCCTTCGTTGGTTTCAAACTATCAGCGGTTATGCTCAGGATGAATCGGTCGCTTTCTGATTCTATGGCAAGCTGATATTGATAGTGAGCACGCGGGGCGATTTGGATAAACAAAAATACGAGACAAAAGAAGTTATGAATTTTTTAGAGTTTGAACGTCCGATTGCAGAGATGGAAGCCCAAATTGAAGAGCTTCGATTAATGGGTGATGATAGCGAAATTAATATCAGTGAAGAGATCGAGCGTTTACAACAAAAAAGCCAAGAATTAACGGTTCAAATATTTTCAAAAATAGATGCATGGCAGGTGGCACAATTAGCCAGACATCCGTTAAGGCCCTATACGCAAGACTATATCAATTTATTATTTACTGATTACGATGCTCTAGCCGGTGACCGTACCTTTGCTAATGACCACGCTATTATTGGTGGCCCAGCGCGATTAGATGGCCAACCAGTAATGATTATTGGTCACCAAAAAGGCCGTGATACCAAAGAAAAGGTGGCCCGAAATTTTGGTATGCCACGTCCTGAAGGCTATCGTAAAGCGTTACGTTTAATGGAAATGGCGGAAAAATTTAATTGGCCAATTATTACTTTTATTGATACGCCAGGCGCTTATCCTGGTGTCGGCGCTGAGGAGCGAGGCCAAAGTGAAGCCATCGCACGCAATCTTAAGGCGATGCCGCAGCTCACCGTACCGGTTATTTGTACCGTTATTGGGGAAGGCGGTTCCGGCGGCGCACTGGCGATCGGTGTCGGTGATCGCGTAAATATGCTGCAATATTCTACCTATTCAGTTATTTCACCAGAAGGTTGTGCTTCGATTCTATGGAAAAGCGCTGATAAAGCGCCGGATGCTGCCAAGGCGATGGGTATCACGGCTCAGCGCTTAAAAGAGCTTAATTTAATTAACTCGATCATTGAAGAACCTCAGGGTGGAGCGCATAAAGATCATCCTCAAACAGCCAAAAATCTTAAAACTCAGTTGTTGGCGGATTTAGCAGAATTGAAGTCGCTCAGTACTGAGCAGCTACTTGAGCAACGCTATGCACGGTTAATGTCATTTGGTGTTCAGGAAAAATGGAATCAAAACCAATAGCCAACCTTTGTTGCCTTTAAACTTGCGAAATCTTGTATGATGGATCCCTTTGAAGCCTGCCTGCATCAACAGCTGCTAAGCTTGGTGCAAAATCAAGCTTTAGATGCGCTTCAATTAACGCCTCAATCGGCGTCGCAACCCTTGTTAGTCGCTTATAGTGGCGGGCTCGATTCCAGCGTTCTGCTGCATGCAGTGGTGAGTCTTTGGCAGCAAGGTTTGATTGATGAGCCTATCGCCTTACACTTTAATCATGGTCTGCAAGCGCAAGCACTGGATTGGCAAAAGCACTGCCAAAGTATTTGCCAAGCCTATAAAATCCAATTTATTTGTCAACAGGCCGCGCTATCCAAAGAAAATAAAACCAGTGAGCAAGATGCACGCCAGGCGAGATATCAGTTCTTTGAGTCTCTTATTGCTCCTGACCAGTTGCTTTTGATGGCACATCATCAAAATGATCAGGCTGAAACACTGTTATTTCGATTGATCCGAGGTAGCGGACGACTTGGGATGAGTGGTATTCAGCCATTACGAAGGCTCGCAGCCGGATCTTTAATGCGTCCTATGCTGCATCTGTCTAAATCTGATATTCATGACTACGCGATAAAACATGAACTCAGTTGGATTGAAGATCCCTCGAATCAATCTGTGCAATATGATCGCAATTATATTCGGCAGCAACTTTTGCCCTTGGTGGAGCAACGTTGGCACAAAGCGACTAAAAATATTGCGCAGTTTAGTCAAATAGCCGGTGAGCAAAATGAAATTTTGCAGCAAGCCGCCGAGCAAGATTTAGCGATGGTGGCTAGTGGCGAAAGAAAATTAAGTTACCCAAAATTGATAAAACTTTCAGCTGCTCGACAAAAAAATTTACTGCATTATTGGGTTAATCAAATGCTTGGTCAGTCACCTAGCTATGCTGAAATAATGCAACTTTTAAAGCAACTGGAATCTGTTGCTTTAAGTTCCAATACTAGCAATCAAGCGATTAAGGTCAAACTTGCTAGCGGTTGGATTAGATTGTTTAAACAGGAGCTTTATTTTTGCTTATCCGATCCGCCTCAAGCCTTAGCTGAAAGCATTGTTTGGCGGCCCATGAACAAAAGGATTATATTATCCAAGGATCTCGCATTAGTGGCTCATCCATTGGACCTAGCGGTAACCTCAGCTGATGTCTTACATTTGACTGTTAGACCACCTAAAAAAGACGAAATAGTCAGTTTACGAGCCAGAATCGGAGGCGAAAAAATACAACCGGCAGGGCAAGACTTTCGCCGTAGTTTAAAAAAACTATTTCAAGATCTAGCAATCCCTCATTGGGATCGCGAATGGCTACCAATCGTTTATTACAATGATCAAATCGTTGCAATACCAGGTGTGGTGGTTGACCAAACATTTTTTAGCCAGCAGCCGGATGCTATTTATTTCAATTTGGAATCAAAGCATTATTTATTTTGATCTTTTGTTTTTGTGAACTCGATTTCAGGCCTAAAAAAGTCAATAATATCATGCGACATATCCATTGCATCTTGATAACCTAGTTCAATCAGATCTTTCGTATAGGGCTTTTCAAATAACAAATAGCTTAAAATTGTCGAGCCTTCTGAATCATCGATACCAATACGTCTAAAAAAGAATTTCACCATCGCCGGCAGGCTATCAAAGTATTGGCTAGAGAGATCGCTTAAATCTTTAGTGGGTGATATGGTGAGGGTTTCAATAGGTCGCAATTGTGTTTCTGACTGGCGTACTTTTTCTGGAATCAGTTCGAGTGTTTTATTGATCCGTTTAATTCGTTCAAGATCACTGTCCAAACTATCAATAAAAACGCTATCCAGCACGTGACCTGCGATATCGGCTGTGGTTGGATAAATCAATTTGTTGGGTTTACGCTCACTAGCTTGTTTTACAGGATCAACTCCCACTACCAGAATACGCTCTGCACCTAAATGGATTGCCGGGCTTAGAGGCGCTAAAAATCTTACCGAACCATCACCAAAAAATTCTCGATTAATCTGTACCGCCGGAAATACCAAGGGTATGGCGGAGGATGCCATCAGGTGTTTACAATTAAGTGTGGTTTTGCAACCGACTCGGCGGTGCCGCTTCCAACCTTTAATTTTTTCTTTTGCTTGAAAAAAAGAAACCGACTGCCCCGAGGTGTAGCCACTAGCGGTCACACATAAAGCATCCAAAGATTGACTTTCTAAGGCTTGTTCAAGCATGGAAAAATCAATCACTTTTTCAAGTAACTGTTTTAAGGGTTTATTATTTAACAGGCTGACTTGTTTCGATTTATGAGGTTTCGAGCGGAAAATAGCGTTTAACCATGCAAAGGAATTTTTTAACAAACCAAAAAAATCCGCGTAAAAAATTTGATTAACCGAAAAGTTTCGCCATACTCTTTCTAGTTCTTTAATGCCAACTGCGGGCGATTTTGCATAGCAGGCTAAAAGTGTCGCGTTAATAGCGCCAGCAGAAGTTCCACAAATAATTGGAAAGGGGTTGCCACAGGTTTTTTTAAAAACTAAATGAGATACGGCTTTTAAAACGCCGACTTGATAGGCCGCTCTTGCGCCGCCACCGGTTAGTACTAATCCTGTTTTCGCTTGACCTTCAGCATTATAACAAGCTTGGTGACAAAGCTGATCCGAACGACGTTCAGTTTGGTTTGAAACTGTTTCTTTTTTGCTTTGTTTTTTCACTTTTATTTCGCTTAACAGAAAGCACCTAATGTAGTACAACAAATAACTAGGGATGCCATACTTTGCGCATGGCCTTATAGACACGCATAGGATACCACACTTGTCCTCGACTACCGTTATATCGTGCCAAGGCTAAGGTGCTGTCAAATTTTTCTTTTTTCAAATAGAGGCTTAAAATAGCGCAACCGTAACGTAAATTGGTGGCTATATCATTGAGGTTATCGTCAGGATGTCCAATTGACAATTTCCAAAAAGGCATCACTTGCATTAAGCCCAAAGCGCCAGCGCTTGAAATAGCAAACTGATCGAAGTTACTTTCTACATTAATTAATGCTAATACCAGCATTGGGTCGAGCTCAAATTGGGTGGCTTCTTGGTGTACTAAACGTAGAATTTTAAACCTTTCATCGGCCGGAATATGCGGCGCTACTTTAGCCAGTCGTGTGGCTTGTTCAAATAACCAGACTTCGGCATCAATTGAATCAACAAATGAGCTCTCTGCTTTGGCGATGGTTGTCGCTAACAGTTTTTTAAATTCTGAGTCAGGTCTTTCTTGCTGGGTGCTATTAGGTTTAATATTTTCACTCAGGCTTGAAGTCTTTTGCGGTGCTATATAATTGGCTTTATTTTTGGCAAAACTATTTGCGCTGGCTAAAGTAATTAGCAGCAGTAATAAATAGTTTAATGGTGTTTGAAATATAACCTTCAAGTTTAAACCCCGTATCAATTGAATGCTAACGGCCGAATTATTTGGTGTTAGCATGGTTTATTTTTAGCTGTCATACGTTTTCTGCAAAGGTCTCTATTTAGCGAGGAATCAAAAAACACAGTAACGGTTCAGGTTGGCTCAAAATCAGCCAGTTTGAGGCTGGAAATGTGAGCATACTCGTTTATGTGTCCATTTCCGAACGAAGAAATGGATGGTTTTTGAGGTAAGCTGAATAGTTACGTTTATTTTAGCTCAATTTTTGCAACAGTGTGGAAAAAACCTCATCCATATTTAAATCTTGCTTTTGATTATCACGGCGATATTTATATTCAAAAGTACCTGCATCGATGCCTCGCTCACTAATAACGATTCGATGAGGCACACCTATCAATTCGATATCGGCAAACATCACGCCGGGACGTTCTTTCCTATCGTCAAATAAAACCTCTACACCAGCCTCTAATAATTGCTGATAGAGTTTTTCCGCCTGCTCTGCAACGCGAGGTGAACGTTTCATATTCATTGGCACTATTGCCACTTGAAAGGGCGCAATGTTATCCGGCCAGGTGATACCATAATCATCGTTATTTTGTTCAATGGCAGCGGCAACAATACGGGATACGCCAATGCCGTAACAACCCATGGTCAAGGTGACCGCTTTGCCGGTATCGGCGAGCACATTCGCTTTCATGGCTTTAGAATATTTGTCACCCAGCTGGAATATATGACCCACTTCTATACCGCGTTTAATGGTCAGTACACCTTTGCCATCAGGGCTTGGATCGCCTTCTTGGATATTTCGGCAATCAAAGATATTTTCTTCTTTGACATCCCGCTGCCAATTGACCCCAGTTAAATGATAACCGTCTTTGTTTGCACCACAAGCAAAGTCAGACATCATTTGCGCGTCACGGTCAATGATCACGGGTATCTTAATATCCACCGGTCCAACACTGCCGGCATTAGCGCCGGTGGCGGTCAAAATTTCTTCATCGCTGGCCATAGTAAAAGGGCTGGCAACCAATGGGTGTTTTTCAATTTTGATTTCATTGAGCTGGTGATCGCCGCGTAAACAAATCGCAACAATCGGTGCATCGCCCACCCCTTTAACGATAAGTGTTTTAAGGATTTGTTTGTTGCTGAGATTTAAAAACTGAGCCACATCCTCCACCGTATGACAATCCGCGGTTGCAACCTCTTGTAACTCTTGGCTAGGAGCTACTCGCTGAGTCACATCGGGTGCCAAAGCTTGGGCTTTTTCTAAATTGGCTGCATAGTCACTTTCTGTACTAAAGGCTATGGCATCTTCTCCAGAATCGGCTAGCACGTGAAACTCATGGGAACTGCTGCCACCAATGGCGCCTGAATCAGCAATAACCGCTCTAAAGTCTAAACCTAAGCGTTCAAAAATTCGGCTGTAGGCTTGATACATTTGCTGATAAGTTTGTTCCAGACACTCATCATTGGTATGGAAAGAGTAGGCATCCTTCATTAAAAACTCACGAGCGCGCATAACGCCAAAACGAGGCCGTCTTTCATCGCGGAATTTGCCTTGCACTTGATAATAAACCGCGGGTAATTGTTTATAACTTCTGATCTCATCGCGCACTAAAGAAGTGATGACTTCTTCATGCGTTGGGCCTAAGCAAAACTCACGTCCGTGGCGATCATTTAGTCTTAATAATTCAGCACCATATTCTTGCCAGCGTCCAGACTCCTGCCAAAGTTCAGCGGCTTGAACCATCGGCATCAAGATTTCTTGTGCGCCAATGGCATCCATTTCTTGTCGTACTATTTTCTCGACCTTGCGCAAAACTCTAAGCCCAGTCGGTAACCAGGTGTATAGGCCCGAAGCTTGAGCACGGATCATTCCAGCGCGTAGCATAAGTTTATGACTGATAAGTTCCGCATCGCTGGGATCTTCACGTTGTGTAGCAAGTAAATACTGACTGGTTTTCATTAAAATGTCTCAAAGCTAATAATTGATTGATTTTTGATCGCTAAAGCTTATGCTAAAGGCCAATTTAAGTAGGCTATTTTACGTTCGCGCCTTTTTATAAGCAACGAATCTTAAAGGAAATTGCTTAATTTGTGCCTTGTCAGTAAAATAACCCCAAAATTCGCTTTAAATTGGAAAAAAAGACCCAATAATGGGTTTTATCCGAAATATTGAAACACGGTTATCGACAAAAATTATGCCCATATATGAATACAAGTGTACCGAATGCGATCATCGGTTAGAAAAACTACAAAAAATGGCGGATGATCCGCTAAAGATTTGCCCCGAATGTGGCCAATCGAGTCTTACAAAACTGGTATCCGCATCGGCATTTAAGCTGAAAGGGACGGGTTGGTACGAGACTGATTTTAAGGGTTCGAAAAAGCCGCCTAGCACTGAAAAAAGTGATAGCAGCAAGCCAGCTAAAACACCGGCAAAAAGCGCTTCTGCCGACTAGTTGACAAGTTCTTTTGGCTTGAAAAAATCTGATTGGCTTATACAACTGTTTACACAACTGTTTACACAACAAGGGCGACTCATTGCGGATCAATGTGCCGCCCATCTAATTTTAAACCAACTGCATTAATGATTTTTTAGAATAATCCGAAAGCTCATCTAGGCGATCTTCACGTACCTTTGCCACCCATTCGGGATCTTGCAACAGCGCACGGCCAATCGCGACCAGTTCAAATTCTTCTTTTTCTAGTCGTTCAGCCAGGTTTTCAAATGAATCCTTAGCCACCGCGGAAGCTTCGATCATATCGCGTTTTTCTTCATCAATAAAACCGCTATTAAGGCCAACGCTGCCCACAGTTATGCAAGGTTTGCCGGTGAGTTTTTTGGTCCATCCGGCTAGATTAAGATCCGAACCTTCAAATTCCGCATCCCAAAAACGTCTTGTGGAACAGTGAAATATATCCACCCCAGCATCCACTAATGGCTGTAAAAAGGCCTTTAATTCTTCAGGGTTCTGTGCCAATTTCGCATTATAATTTTGCTGCTTCCACTGTGAAAAACGCAGAATTACAGGGAAGTCAGCTCCACATCGCTGCTTAATCCCCTTAATAATTTCCACTGCAAATCGAGTTCGACCTGCAATATCACCACCAAACTCATCCTCTCGTTGATTGGTTTTATCCCAGAAAAACTGATCCACCAAATAACCGTGAGCACCGTGGATTTCAACCCCGTCAAAGCCAATAGCTTTAGAATCTTCAGCGGCTTTCACAAAGGCTTCAATGGCCTCAAGAACGTCTTCATGAGTCATAGTAACGCCAGCTTCCTTACCTTCAGTCACTAAGCCCGATGGACTATAACCCGGAATGCTAGGATCGGGACCGGCCGCTGTATCTGCTTTACGAATGGCGCCCACATGCCACAATTGAGGGACTATTTTTCCGCCCTCAGCATGTACCGCATCAACCACTTTTTTCCATCCAGCGAGAGGTTTTTCACCGTAAATATAGGGCACATTAGGATAACCATTAGCCGCTTTATGACCAACACAGGTGCCTTCAGTGACAATTAAGCCCACTTCATTTTTGGCACGCCTTGCATAGTAGGCTGCCACCAAGTCATTGGGTATCCCTTCAGGGCTAAAGGTGCGTGTCATGGGCGCCATCACCACGCGGTTTCTAAGTTTAAGTGGGCCGAGTTCAATCGGTTGGAATAATCGACTTTGAGAAAGCTGCATGAATGCTGTTCCTAATGGGTAAATGGAGGTATAGAGGCTAGTTTGGGGGTTAAGCTGCGTTATTTCAAGCGATAACTCTGGATAAAAAATAATGCACCATTCAACTGCAGGGCATTATTGCCCTGAGAGCGTTATTTTTTAATACAAGCACCGAGTAGAGAGTGGCTTGGTTTTAAATTAGCATTGTGTTTCGGTGCGCGAGGATTTATAGTCAGCCCACCGATAAAAGTGTCCAAAATTGAAAATAATGGAAAAGGTAACCGTCGAGTAGTTTGGTTTTCGCCAATGAAAATAAAAAAATTGTTTAAAACCAATTGTAAAAAATGCATCGCCGCTCGTTGGACGCTGTTTTTTGGAGTGTTGGTTGTGCTAGGGTTTTACGTTTTTGGCTGGTTTTAGCCAGAAATTTAGCTAAAAAAATGATTGATAGCCAGCATTTACAAGCTTATTGCTAAAATCATTGATTCCTATGTTGATTAAAATCGTTTAAAATTAAATCTATTCACTATCACACTAACTTAAGATCAAAACCATGACTGATACCTTACCACCTTGCCCACAATGTAATTCCGAATACGCCTATGAAGATCGTAATCTGCTTAATTGTCCCGAATGCGGTAATGAGTGGGACCCTAACGCGGCGGCTGAAGATGCCATTATTCTCAAGGATAGTGTCGGTAATCTACTGGCCGAAGGTGATAAAGTCACATTAATCAAAGATCTTAAAGTCAAAGGCTCATCGCTGGTATTAAAAGTCGGCACCAAAGCAGTGATTAAACACTTTGTTGACGGCGACCACGATATCGACTGTAAAGTCGATGGCGCGGGCGTGATGATGCTGAAATCAAAGTTTGTTAAAAAGGCGTAATTAACGCCTTTTTGCTCTCACCTTTTAACTAAAACCTGATCAACCCCATCCAGTTGTTCCCAATTGTATACAATAACTAGCTTCAACCACTTGCAAAATAAATAGCAGATAGGCTTAGATCTGAAAGGATCCGCCTTAAAAAAGGCTTTTCATCGACATGATTGAATAATGTGTCGATAAAATCAAGAAATATCGACATATTGTCTTTACATGTTGATACTATCGACATATCCTTACAACATGTCGAAATAATAGAGAATTATGAACATGAAGTGGCAAGCCGATCAACCCTATAATGACCTTCCAACTTTACCGCCAACGATTGACTTAGATTCCGTCGCTATTTTAAAAGCCTGCATCCCTGCGCGCGCCGCCTTGGCTGAATTAAAAAAAGCAGGAGAATTGTTGCCGAACCAAGGTTTACTTATAAACTTGTTACCACTATTAGAAGCGAAAGACAGTTCAGAAATCGAAAACATCGTCACCACCACTGATAAACTATTTCAGTTTGCCAATGAAGATAGCCAAGCCGATCTTTCAACCAAAGAAGCATTGCGTTATAGAACGGCATTAAAAAGCGGCTATCAGGCCCTCTCAACCAGACCTTTATGTAGCAATACAGCGGTTGAAGTTTGTAGTACCATAAAAGGCTCGCAGATGGATGTGCGTAAAATTCCCGGAACAACGCTTGCCAATAGCATTACAGGTGACGTGATCTATACACCCCCTGCAGGAGAAAATGTCATTAGGGGACTGTTAGCCGACTGGGAAAGGTTTCTAAATCAAGATGATGATCTTGACCCCTTGATAAAAATGGCGGTTGCACATTATCAATTTGAGGCCATTCATCCATTTCACGATGGAAACGGGCGAACAGGTCGAGTCATTAATATTTTATATTTAATTGATGTAGGATTATTAAGCCTTCCGATTTTATATTTAAGTCGCTATATCGTTCAAAATAAGCCGGATTATTACCGACTACTTACAGCCGTAACTAGCGATGAAAACTGGAAGGAGTGGATACTTTATATGCTCAAAGCGGTAGAAAGTAGCGCAATATGGACGACCAACAAAATAGCTGCTGTGAGGGAATTGATTGAAGATACAACTAACCATATAAAAATGAGCTTGCCTAAAATATATACTCATGAATTAGTTCAGGTGATTTTTGAACAACCCTATTGTCGAATTGGAAACCTAGTGGATAGGGATATTGCTAAAAGACAAACCGCTTCAACCTATTTAAAACAGCTCTGTGAAATTGGTATTTTAAACCAAATACAGGCAGGTAAAGAAAAGTTATTTGTTCACCCTAAGTTGATTCAATTAATGACAAGAGATAACAACACATTTGAAAATTATTGAATTTGAATGTTAGAAAACTCAACCAATGAATAAATCTACAAAAATAACAATAGCTTTGGTATCGTGTTAAGAAATGCTAAAGGTTTATAAAGTTTATAATAGAGAGTTTATAATAGACAGTCAGAAATCAGAAGGTATTTTCCTTGAGTAGCGCTTTTTTTGAGGTTTGATGATGAAATTAATTATTTTTTCAGGACGGAAGGCGTTTTGTTTGAATATCGCTTAAATATTCGAATTTCAAGCGAGGTTCAATTTCTTAATAGCTAAGATAAGTATTTTAACGATGGATTTTACTTCTTGTGTTGTTAAATCATTAATTTTCGGCAGGTTTTAAAGCCTTTTAACCATTTTTTCTTTAATTCTTCAGCTTTGTGTTGCAATAAAATCAGTTTACCGACGAAATAACCTTGATGTGTAGCAAAGTGTTGTACTTGTCCTAGCCATTGTATGCGTCGTTTTTATCTTGCTTTTGAAAAACGAGACGCACTGCGTCTCGAATTGAGCTGGACCCATTATCGCACTTTACTACGTGTTGAAAGTGAATCGGCTCGCCTTTGGTATATGGTCGAAGCCACAAACCAAGCTTGGTCCGCCAGAGCGCTAGAGCGTCAAATTGGAACGCTCTATTATGAAAGGCTTTTGTCCAGTAAAGAGAAAGCATCCGTAGAGAAATAAGCAGCGCAAAAAACGCAACCACTTGCAGAAACTAACAAAGATTACCTACGAGATCCATATATTTTAGATTTTTTGAATTTGAAAACGGGTAGTTATCACGAGTCAGATTTAGAGCAAGGCATTATTAAAAACCTACAGCAGTTTTTATTAGAACTAGGTAAAGGTTTTGCTTTTGTAGAACGTCAGCAGCGGATCAGCACAGATGATGGCAATTATTTTATCGACTTAGTTTTTTATAACTACCACCTTAAATGCTTTTTACTCATCGACTTAAAGTTGAACAAATTAACCCATCAAGACGTAGGTCAAAGGATTCTAGACAGCCAGAAAACCCATAAATACACAGTCGTTGCGAGCGAAGCGCGGCAATCTCTTAAAGATGAAGAACTAAAAACCTACATAGGGACAAATTGTCCCCAAGTAGAAATGCAGACTTCATCGGGCAAAAACAGAAAAATGCTTGCCGGCAACGTAAAAGATGTATTTCGTCGCTAAACAGCCTGCAAACTATCTGGATTATAAAATATAAGATCATTTTGCTGACGTCAGCAAAAGGATAGAAATGCCGCAACAAGGCCAAATGAAAAATTGGCAATTGAAAATGAGAGAAATGATGAAGGATAGTGTTCAATTTTTAGCAGTTATACGTCTCTGTCAAAGGTATCTTTACATATTATAATCAAGATGTTAGGCTGAGTAACAAGCAGTTTATATTATTTAAACCGTCGTAGAGGATAGGGATGATGAGCGGTCGATATAAAAGTGGATACAGGGACTTTAAGGGTGTTTTGACGCTCGTTATACCCATCAATTTAATGCCATTTGTCGATTATTTTACTGTTTTTTAGTCCTCAATTATCCTTTAGGGTTGGATGGTTATAGCAGTTTCTCATAACCACAACCATTTTATTTATTTTCCTAAAAATTGATATTATAGGTGTACTCTTGAAACAGATAGAAGTGGTAGCGGCAATAATACAATGCGGTAAAGAAATACTTTGCGTTCAACGAGGACCAGAAAAATTCGAATATATTTCCAAAAAATATGAATTTCCAGGTGGCAAGGTTGAAGTTGGAGAGACAAGAGAAAACGCATTAATTAGAGAAATCAAAGAAGAGTTAGATTTAGATATTATCAAACCAAAATTCTTCTATACAGTTAACCACCAATATCCAGACTTTTACATTAGGATGCACTCTTTCATTTGTTTAGTGGAGAATAAAGTAATAACACTGACTGAGCACATAGACCTACAGTGGCTCGAAATAGATGTTCTAGAAAATCTTGATTGGGCTGCCGCTGATATGCCAATAATTAAGAAATTACTGAAAGACAACGGTAAAGAGTTTAAATTAGATGCTATTTGATGAACTAAGTAAAAGCTTAAAAACTGGTTTTATTGATAAAGAATCTACTTCTGAAGCATTGTACCAACCGACGCTATTAGTAAACAAAAAAAGCCCACCGCAAAAAGTTCTTTCTACAATTTTGGAGGAATTAAAGTCTTGTGATGAATTTTATATTTCAGTAGCATTTGTGACAACAAGTGGCATTGCTACTTTGATGAATACTCTCAAAGAGATAGAAAGTAGGGGAGTTAAGGGGAAAATAGTAGTTTCCCAGTATTTAAATTTTACTCAACCTGAAGCTCTTAGAAAACTTTTAAAATTCACTAATATTGAATTACGCATTGCAACCAACGTAAACTCTCATTCAAAAGGGTATTTGTTCAAGAAATCAAAATATTATAATCTCATTATAGGGAGTAGCAACCTTACGGCGTCAGCTTTAGCGACAAATAAAGAGTGGAATCTTAAAGTGTCTGCACTTCATCCTAGTAGTATTGTCGAAAAAATCATTGGTGAATTTGAAACTGATTTTCAAATCGGTAAGCCAGTTACTGAATTGTTTATCAATGCCTATGAAGATATTTATGATAAACAAAAAATACTATCTAAAGCACATGGGGAGGTATTTGGTGAAACTGAAATATCTCCAAACTCTATGCAGAAAGACGCGATAGAAAATATTAATATATTAAGAAATAGTGGGGCTACAAAAGCTCTGATTATATCTGCAACAGGTACAGGGAAAACTTATTTATCAGCTTTTGATGCAAAAAGATTTCAACCCAAACGGTTATTATTTGTAGTGCATAGAAGAACGATTGCTGAAAAGTCTCTGGCTACGTTCCAGAATGTTTTTGGTGCAGGTCGAACAATGGGGTTATATTCTGGCGACCAAAAAGAATTGGGGAAAGATTTTTTATTTGCTACCGTGCAAACTATTGCAAAACAAAATCATTTGGATTGTTTTGATAGAGAATACTTCGATTATATTGTAGTTGATGAATCTCATCGATCAGGAGCAGATTCATATAAGCGATTAATCAAATATTTTCAACCACGATTTTTATTGGGAATGACAGCTACACCTGAAAGAACTGATGGCGAAGATATATTCAGTTTGTACGACCATAATATTGCCTATGAAATCCGTCTAAATAAAGCTATGGAAGAAAACATGCTAAGTAACTTCCATTATTACGGCGTTACGGATTTGCTAATAGATGGTGTTGAGCAGGAGGATACAAGAGATTTTTCTTTTCTTTCGTCCAATGAAAGAGTTAAGAATATTATCAATTACATTCGTTTTTATGGCTCAGATAACGGTATAACTAGAGGACTAGTTTTTTGCTCCAGGAATGAAGAATCAAAGAAGTTGGCCGAAATGTTTAATTTGAATGGCTTTCGTTCTCTTAGCTCTCTCGGAGAAAGTTCGGAAGATGAAAGAAGTCATGCTATAGAACTCTTGGAGTCTAATAACTTAGCAGAAAAATTGGATTATATTTTTACAGTTGATATTTTTAATGAGGGAATTGATATACCTAAAGTTAATCAGATTATTATGATTCGGCCTACTAACTCGGCTATAATTTTTGTGCAACAGCTGGGACGTGGGCTGCGAAAAGTAGAGGGTAAAGGATACCTTACGGTTATTGATTTTATTGGTAACTATAATAACAATTACCTCATACCTATAGCTCTTTATGGTGACAGGTCATATAACAAAGATACTTTGCGTAGTTCAATATCAAGTGGTAGCAGACTTATTCCAGGAAGTTCCACGATCAATTTTGATGCAATTACTAAAGAGCGAATATTTGCATCAATAGACTCCGCGAATATGATAATGCTAAAAGACTTAAAAAAAGACTATCTCCTTTTAAAATATAAGGTAGGGCATATACCTTCAATGATGGATTTTTATAGATTACGGTTCACGAGACCCGTATTTATATATCGAATACTCAAAGTCGTTTCTAAATTTTGTCTGCAAAGTGGAGCGAAACTTTGTGCACTCACTTTCAACAAAAGCTGTAAAGTTACTTGAGTTATTTTCAATCGAAGTAAATAATGCAAAAAGAATTGAGGATAGTATACTACTCAATGAGTTGCTACAAATGGAGGGATGTACTATTTCTCACCTAAAAGCGATTGTGTTAGACCGATTTGGCTATAAAGTTTCAGATCAAACAGTAAAATCATGTCTAAACAATCTCAATTTTAAATTCATTCGTGAGAAAAAATCAGGAAGATTGGTTGCCCTTAATGAAATTTATGAGTTAAATATTTTAACTCTCAATAACAGTTCCTTTCACTTAACTGAAGAGTTTAAATCGCTGACTAAAGATGTAGTGTTTAAACAGTTTTTGCAAGACTCTGTTAATTATTCAATACATAAATTTAGTAATAGTTTTGTTATAAATAAGTGGGTAGATGGGTTCTGCTTGTATAAAAAATATTCCAGAAAAGATGTATTCAGAATATTAAATGTTGATATAAATCCTGTAGCACAGAATGTTGGTGGTTATCTAGTCAGTCCTGACAACACCCACTGTCCTATTTTTGTTAACTATCATAAGGATGAAAATATTTCTGAATCAACAAAATATGAAGATGAATTTATTAATAATAAAGAGTTTTCATGGATGTCAAAATCCAATCGAAAACTCGTTAGCAATGATGTTCAATCGATTCTCGGGAATAGAGGAAAAATTAGACTTCCACTATTTATTAAAAAGAGTAACGATGAGGGTGTAGAGTTTTATTATATGGGTGATGTTGAGCCACTAAAAGGTAAAGTTGAAGAAACTGTAATGAATTCGGATAACGGCAAAAAAGTTTCTGTGGTCAGGATTATTTTCAGCCTATGCACAGCTGTTTCGGACGAAATGTATAGTTATCTTAGAGCTAAAAATGAAGTCGAAATCGATAGTAAGCAAGCCTTACAATTGGTTCCAACTACCAATGTTGAAACTATTTCAGATGGTAAAGAACAAAACCTCATTCCTTTTTATGAATTTTATGCTGCGGCTGGCTCATTTAGTGAGATGCAAGACAATAAAGATTTTAATTTGATCGAAGCGCCTTTGCAGTATTCAGCAGACCAAAACTATTTCGCTTGTAGGGTTGTTGGCGAGTCTATGAACCGTAGAATTAAGAATGATTCAATTTGTATATTTAAGGTATCTCTTGGGGGATCACGAAATGGTAAAATTGTACTCGTTGAAAACTTCGGTCAAGCTGACGAAGACTATAATTCATCATTTACGATTAAAACTTATGCTAGTGAAAAACGCCCTACTGATGACGGTAGCTGGGAGCATACTATTATATTATTGAAGCCTAATTCGACAGAGCCAAGATTTAAAGATATTGTCCTTCGTGAAAACGATTGTGAAAATATGCGTATTGTTGGTGAATTTATTACAGTGCTAGAATAGAAAGCTACGTTCCATTCTAGATAAAGGTTTAGATATCCACTATCTGAATTCTTATCAATCACCAGTTAAGCATCAATTAGACGTGAAATAACCGATAGTTGGATGATAGAGTATAATAACGAACGACCACATGATTCACTTAATGAAAATCAATGAACAGCCAGAAATCAAAAATTACCTGAAGAATGCTTTAAGCTTGGTCGAGAGTGAGTTTGCAATCCGGTGGCTATGCTTGGCTTAAAAGCCAGGATTTACTCCCTAAAAACCCGCCTTTCTTTTTTATGTCGTATATTGCATAAAATAAGTTTATGTCATATACTACATAAAACACATATATGTCGAATATGACATAAATACTGTCTATTGGGAGCGATTATGGTTATTAATTTAGCTAAAGATATCGGAGTGATAATCCGAGACTTTAGAAAGAAAAAGCAGTGGAACCAAACAGAACTTGCCAATAAACTAGGGTTAACGCAAAGGAGCATTTCTGTGATGGAAAATGATCCTACTAAGATCGATTTTGGCATCATCCTTCAGGTATGCGCTGCGCTTGGGATTAGGTTGGAAATTAATACAAGTTCACTGTACAAAGCACTCGATAAATCATCAACTGAGTTGGATTGGTAGATGGGGCGTAAAGCAAATTTGAAGCAGCTACATTGCCATATGAATGGCCTACTCGTTGGCTGTCTTAGTCTACGCTCAGGTCGTCTTAGTTTTAAGTATGCGCCAAGCTGGTTACAACACCCCCAAACACGCCCTATTTCACTTAGTATTCCACTCCAATCCGAAGAGTTGAAAGGCGATTCAGTAGATGCATACTTTGATAATTTATTGCCTGATAACGAGCAAGTAAGAAAAACAATTGTAGACTCTCTTGGAGCAGTCAGTTCAAATCCATTCGATATTTTGAGTGTCATTGGAGCGGATTGTGTTGGCGCGCTTTCCTTTACAAAGCAGCTGCCAGAAATAGAACGCAATCTTAGTACTAAACTCCATCCTAAAAACCTAACTGAAGTTGATAATGAAGCGATTGCAAAAATTATAAAGCAAACTCGCTTGGGCCACGTATTAGGTATGCAGCAAGATGATGATTTTAGGTTTTCTTTGACCGGTGCGCAAGATAAGACCGCATTAACCTATTGGCAGGAAAAATGGAATAAACCAATTGGTATGACTCCAACTACCCATATTCTTAAATTACCGATTCAAAACAGTCAACAAATGGGATTGGATTTAAGCTCAAGTGTTGAGAATGAATGGTTCTGCCTTCGATTTATGAGTAATCTTGGCTTTGATGTTGCTCAGGCTTCCATAAAAACTTTTATTGATCAAAAGGTGCTCCTAATTGAACGGTTTGATCGTAAAATAACCACTGACAATATCATAAGAATACCGCAAGAGGATATGTGCCAGGCACTAGGAGTTGTCAGTGGTAGCAAGTATGAAGAACATGGCGGACCTGGTATTCAGGACATCATGGGACTGCTAAAAACCTCAGGAAAAGCATTGCTCGATCAATATCTATTTATGAAAGTCCAAGTGGTATTTTGGTTATTGGCGGCAATTGACGGACATGCCAAGAATTTCAGTGTTTTCTTAAAACCTCAAGGTTATTGCTTGACGCCATTTTATGATGTGATGTCGGCTTATCCCTATTTCGGTCAAGGCCAAGCTATTTCTAAAATTTCGATGCAAAAACAAAAAATTAAAATGGCGATGGGTCTTTATGGAAAAAATAAGCATTATAAATGGAGTGAAATTCAGAAACGTCACTGGTATTCGATGAGTGAGAAAGTTAAATTTCCAGAACACGAAATGAATCGCATAATTGAAGAACTGGTAGAAGGTGTTCCCGTTGCAATAGAGAAAACTGTCAAAGAACTACCAAACCATTTTCCGTCGATAGTCTCCGAAACTATCGCCGAAGGCACTTTGAACTGTTTGCTTAAATTATCAAAGTCATTTGCTTAGTTAACCCTAATTAATTTTATCAGACACAAAAAAGGCTAGTGGTCACTGACACACTAGCCTTTGTCGTATATGGTAGCAAGGAGTGGAGTTGAACCACCGACCCCATCATTATGAGTGATGTGCTCTAACCAGCTGAGCTACCTTGCCATTTTTGGGTTTCTTGACGTATATAATGGACAGTCAGAAATCAGAAGGCGTCTACCTTGAATAGCGTTTTTTTTGAAGAAAATTAATGGACAGCCAGAAATCACCCTGAAGAATGCTTTAAGCTTGGTCGAGAGTGAGTTTGCAATCGGATGGCGATGCTTGGCTTAAAAGTCACGATTTACCCCTAAAAACCCGCCTTTCTTTTTTGTGTCGTATTTGAAATCAATGCCATCTACTTGGGGTCACTATGTATATTAATCTAGACAAGTTAATTGTCGCTTAATGGTTGGGATATGCATCGTTATCGGGGGTGTTGAAGAGGGATGGGAATTAGCTCAAAAAGAACTGGAATAAGCCATTGTCTTGGCAAGGTTTAGGCTACAAAGCAGAGAATTGACAAATATTGCACGAAAGTCACGTTTAAGATGAAAAATTTATAATAGTAAAATAACTTTATATTTAGCTACTGGTGTAAGTAGTTATTTTGGTATTAAATGAAAAATATAATATAAAAAACAGGTATTTATGATTATATTTGGATTAACTAAATGAATTAATGGAATCTATCATTGACAAATATTTGCACTAATATATCATTACCCACCTTGCGAAACTTACCATTATGGTAAATACTATTAATCTAAGCCGATATCAAGGTAAACCGCCAAAAGCAGATACTAATCGTAAAATTGCTGGTGGACCCTTGTATTCCGCTGAAGAATTATTGTTGATACTAGAGACGGGGGTTAATTCTTTTACACCCATTACAAAACGTTGCTTAGCTGATATAGAGCGTTTTGAATTAAGCCATGATGACATAATTTCGCTGTTAAGACTTTGCGCAGAATCTGGTAAATTTAGAGGTTCGGAATGGTGTCGAGGAAGCAAAGATGGTCATTGGTTGGCCTGCGATGCCTATTCAGTATGTAGGCAAGAATGGATCAAAGCTAGTTCAAAAAATATGAATATAGAATATTATTTGAAATTTGCAATTGGTAAAACTGGGCAAGTAATCTTAATGGTCTCTTGCCATGTTTAAAGGAAATATAAAATGACAAATTTAAATGAGTTATGCCCTGTTTGTGGTGAAGGCCGCTTGAGCGAACAAGCCGGCCAAAATAGTGTTCAATATAAAGGCGTTGAAGAGAATATACCTTTATATTTTTCTGTTTGTGATTATTGCGAAATGGAACAAGGCGATGCTATTCAAACACGTCAAAATAAACGTGAAATGATAGCGTTTAAAAAACGCATTGATGGACTTTTATCCGGTAACGAGATTAAAAAATTCAGAAACGTATATGGTGTCACACAAGCTGAAGTTTCAGAAATTTTAGGTGGTGGCCCTGTCGCTTTTTCTAAATATGAAAAAAATGATGTGTCACAATCAGGGTCTATGGATAACCTTATTCGAGTTTGCAAAGAGTTTCCTGAAGTTTTTGAATGGTTAGCAGCAAGAGCTAATGTTGAGATAAATGAGGTCAAGGCTATGGAAATATGCTGAACAAAGCCCTAAAAAAGCAAAGTATATAATGGACAGTCAGAAATCAAAAAGCATCTTCCTTGAATTGCGTTTTTTTGAGGTTTGATGATGAAATTAATTATTTTTTCAGGACGGAAGGCGTTTTGTTTGAATATCGCTTAATTATCCGAATTTCAAGCGAGGTTCAATCTACTAAGAGCTAAGAAAGGCATTATGATGATGGATTTTACATTTTGTGTTGTTAAATCATTAATTTCCGGCAGGTTTTAAAGAAAATTAATGGACAGCCAGAAATCAAAAATCACTTGAAGAATGCTTTAAGCTTGGTCTAAAGTGAGTTTGGAATCGGATGGCTATGCTTGGCTTAAAAGCCACGATTTACTCCCTAAAAACCCGCCTTTCTTTTTTATGTCGTATATTGCATAAAATTATTTTATGTCAAATACTACATAAAATCCATATATGTCGGCTTATCCCTATTTCGGTCAAGGCCAAGCTATTTCTAAAATTTCGATGCAAAAACAAAAAATTAAAATGGCGATGGGTCTTTATGGAAAAAATAAGCATTATAAATGGAGTGAAATTCAGAAACGTCACTGGTATTCGATGAGTGAGAAAGTTAAATTTCCAGAACACGAAATGAATCGCATAATTGAAGAACTGGTAGAAGGTGTTCCCGTTGCAATAGAGAAAACTGTCAAAGAACTACCAAACCATTTTCCGTCGATAGTCTCCGAAACTATCGCCGAAGGCACTTTGAACTGTTTGCTTAAATTATCAAAGTCATTTGCTTAGTTAACCCTAATTAATTTTATCAGACACAAAAAAGGCTAGTGGTCACTGACACACTAGCCTTTGTCGTATATGGTAGCAAGGAGTGGAGTTGAACCACCGACCCCATCATTATGAGTGATGTGCTCTAACCAGCTGAGCTACCTTGCCATTTTTTTGGTTTCTTGGTAACTTGGTCAAGCCACAAGAGGCGCGTATTTTCCAGTTTAGCGGTGGTTTGTCAACTGATTGTGGCGCTTTTTGCTAATAATTTAATGCTTTAACGGTCTGTGGCATGTTTTGTCTGATTTGGAGGTACTAAAGGTGACAATTAATACTATTACAGCCTGTTTAGATCCGGTGGGGCGCGAGATTATAGCCAAGGCGAGTCAGATTGAGATAGCGCAGGGATCGCAAATCTTTCGGCAGGGTGATCCCTGTAAAAACTATATCTTAGTACTCGATGGTTCGGTTAAGGTGTTGGCGCGCACTCACTCGGGACGGGAGATTTTGCTTTATCGGGTGAAGTCAGGAGAATCCTGCACTTTGACCACTTCTTGCTTGTTTTCAGATGATCGTTATCCAGCCGAAGGTCTTGCCGAAACCGCGGTGACCGCGTTGGTGGTATCACAGAAAGATTTCAACCATGGTCTTGCCTGCTCGGAGAGGTTTCGCCAATTCGTGTTTAGCGCTTATGGTGAGCGCATTCGTGAGGTGATATCTCTGGTGGAAACCATTAGTTTTGGTAAAATAGAAACGCGCCTCGCCGATGCCCTGCTGCAAGAGGCGGCAGATAGTTGTTATTTTAAGGTGACTCATCAAGAGTTGGCGGTCGATCTCGGTACGGCGAGGGAGGTAGTTAGTCGGCAATTAAAGGAATTTGAGGAAAGTGGCTGGCTTGAACTGCATCGCGGTGCGATTAAAATTCTTGATTCTAAAGCGATTGCGGCAATTGCAAAGCAAATCTAGCCAAGATTTGGCACAATACTTGGGTTTTACCTCTTTATGTGACTAAGTCACAGACTTTTATATGCGTAATAGCTAATATACTGTTCACTAACGTGTTTAACGCGTCATTTTGTCATCATAACCTAGGAGAGAAGAAACATGAAAAATGTCGGAGCGATTGATAAAACTTTACGAATTCTTGCCGGTGTCATCGGTGTTGGTTTGGTCTTTTTTGGCCCGCAAACCCAGTGGGGATGGCTTGGGCTGATTCCTCTCGCCACTGGAAGCATCGGATTTTGTCCAGCTTATTACTTATTTGGGATGAACACTTGCCCATTAGAAGCAAAAAAAGAAGACTAGTTTGTTGCCATAGATTTGCCACTCTTCCAGTCTGCAGGTCTCTACAAACATAAAAAGCGAGTGTTCCTATGGGATACTCGCTTTTTATTTTCTTATGTTTGCTGGGATGGATTCCCGCCTTCGCGGGAATGACGAGAGGGCGCTGGAATGTTTTTATGCTTTACACATTAAACCTAAAATGCATCACATCACCATCTTGCACGGGATAGTCTTTGCCTTCCAAACGCCATTTGCCGGCTTCCTTAGCCCCAGCTTCACCCTGATATTGAATAAAATCATCATAGGTAATAACCTCAGCGCGAATAAAACCTTTCTCAAAGTCACCGTGGATAACGCCAGCAGCTTGGGGAGCAGTGGCTCCAATTTTAACCGTCCAAGCTCGTACTTCTTTGACCCCAGCGGTAAAGTAGGTTTGCAAATGGAGCAAATCATAACCGGATCGGATGACTCGGTTAAGTCCAGGCTCTTGTAGACCCATTTCTTCTAAAAACTCGGTTTGCTCATCGCTTTCTAATCCGGCAATTTCGGCTTCCATTGAGGCGCAAATAGCCACCACAACGGCATTTTCTTTGGCTGCGAGCTCTGTCACTTGATCTAAAAAGGGATTATTTTCAAAACCGTCTTCTGCCACATTGGCGATATACATGGTTGGTTTATTGGTTAGCATTTGCATACTTGCTACCGCTTTCAATTCATCCTTGTCCCAATCACCCGCTCGTATTGGCAAGCCGTCATCTAGCAGGGATTTAAATTTTTCTAGTAACTGGAGTAGAGCTTTGGCATCTTTATCCCCACTTTTTGCTATTTTACTGGTACGATATATTTGTTTCTCTACCGATTCCAAGTCTGCAAGTGCTAATTCAGTGTTGATGACATCGATATCATCAAGCGGATCAATTTTATTTTCCACATGAATCACATCATCATTTTCAAAACATCTGACCACATGAGCAATGGCATCGGTTTCTCGGATATTGCCTAAAAATTGATTACCCAGCCCTTCACCGGTGGAGGCGCCTTTAACTAACCCAGCAATATCTACGAACTCCATGGTGGTGTGCTGCATTCTTTCTGGATTGACAATTTTGGCTAAAGCATCCATTCTTGGATCCGGTACGGGGACGATCCCAGTATTGGGCTCTATGGTACAAAAGGGATAGTTTTGTGCATCTATTCCAGCATCGGTCAGCGCGTTAAATAAAGTCGATTTACCGACATTCGGTAGTCCAACGATGCCACATTTAAAACCCATTTTGTTCTCCAGTAAATATTTTAACTTATTGATAAGTATTGTTAGCTTTAAATCCATGCATTGATTGCATCACTTTGTTATGCTCGCCAGCAATGATATCCGGCGTCTGTCTTAAGGCTTCGTCAATACTTTCTTCAATGGCAGTTTGCTCATTATTTGGTGCTTTTCCTAACACATAATTAGTCACTTGATTTTTATTGCCTGGGTGACCAATGCCTATCCTTAAACGATAAAAATCACGGTTGTTGGCTAAACTACTGATGATATCTCTTAGACCATTGTGGCCGCCGTGGCCGCCCGACTGCTTTAATTTAACCACGCCAGGTTCAAGATCAAGTTCATCATGTGCCACTAGAATTTCATCGGGCATTATCTTATAAAAGCCCGCAACGGCTGCGACGGCTTTACCGGATAAATTCATAAAAGTGTTAGGTATGAGTAAACGGCAATCGTGATTGGCGATCAAACCTCGACCGAGATGAGCAAAAAATTTAGTTTCCAATTGCGTGAAAATTGAGTAGTCAGCAGCCAATGCATTGACATACCAAGCACCAGCATTATGTCGAGTTTGTGAATATTGAGGGCCCGGATTTCCGAGCCCTACAATGAGTTTGATATGAGTCATAAGACCATATCCAGACGCTAAGCTGTCTAGTTAAAGACAGCAAGCCTCCGAATTATTCAGCAGCATCTTCGGTTTCTTCCCCTTCGCTACCTTCTTCTCCATCAACATCGCCAGAAACAGAAGCACGAGATTTATGAATAGTGGCGATAGCTTGGTCATGATCGTTACCATCACCATGCGAAAGTTCAACCAATTCAACGCCTTTAGGCATTTTAATATCAGACAGATGAAGGATCTGATCTAATTCAACATCAGTCATATCAACTTCGATATATTCAGGAAGATGTTTTGGTAAACAAGCAATATCAACCGTGGTATAGCTATGATTGACCACACCGCCTTCTTTAACGCCTGGACAGATATCTTCATTGGTAAAATGTAGCGGCACACTAGTATGAAGCTTTTCAGTGGCACTGACGCGCATAAAATCCATATGGGTGATCTTTGGCTTAAACGGATGACGTTGCAGATCTTTTAAGATCACATCTTCGGTTTTTTTACCCGCTTTTAGGGTAAGAATACTCGAATAGAAAGATTCATCTTCAATATGCTTAATGATTTCTTTATGAATCAGCGACAAGGGTTGTGGTTTTTTATCACCACCGTAAACAATACCTGGTATTTTGTCTTCTAGACGTCGTAGGCGGCGGCTCGCACCTTTCCCCAGATCATCACGAAGCTCAACATTAACAATAAATGAATTACTCATTATATTTCTCCAAAAATTTAGTTTTAAACTCCGACCGCGACCAGTTCGAAGCAATATGACCCGAGAATCATGCGACAAGCATCAAAAAAGGGCGGCGAATTATAAGTTAGATAAGAGGCTACTGCAATAGATAACGGCTAAAGTAGACTAAAATAAGCCATTTGCAGGTGTTTTAAATGCTAATCCATAAACATGGAGCTTAATGAGGCTTCTTCATTGATTCGTTTAATCGATTCGCCTAATAAATCAGCAAGGCTCAACACTTGAATTTTACTGCATTTCAAGGCTTCATCGAAGAGCGGTATAGTGTCCATCACTACCACACGATCAAGATCTGAATGAATTATATTGTCAACCGCTGGGCCGGACAAAACCGCATGGGTGGCATAGGCCGAGACACTTTTGGCGCCGCTATTTTTAAGCGCTTCTGCTGCCGCGCAAAGAGTACCGGCTGTATCCACCATATCGTCCACGATAATGCAATCGCGACCGTCAACATCACCAATGATGTTCATCACTTCTGATTTATTAGCTTCGGGACGACGTTTATCAATAATGGCAAGTTCTGAATCGTTAAGACGTTTGGCCACCGCTCTGGCTCTTACTACACCGCCAACATCCGGCGACACTAATATTTCATCACCGGTTGCATTGCGTTTGATGTGCTCTATCATAAGAGGTGTAGCGTAGACGTTATCCACGGGGATATCAAAGAAGCCTTGAATTTGGTCGGCATGTAAATCAACCGTTAAAACTCGGTTGATTCCAACCACCGCCATCATATCGGCAACCACTTTAGCACTAATCGGTACCCGGGCACTGCGCACTCGCCGGTCTTGTCTGGCATAACCGAAATAGGGGACGACTGCAGTTATACGACCAGCCGAAGCGCGATGCAGAGCATCGGCCATAATCACCAGCTCCATCAGGCTTTCATTGGTCGGTGCACAGGTAGACTGCACAATAAAAACGTCCATTCCGCGAACATTTTCAAGTATTTCAGCGTTCACTTCGCCATCGTTGAATCGACTAACCTTAGCAAGGCCGAGGTTACAGCCTAAATATCTAGCTATTTTTGCGGCAAGTTCAGGCGTTGCATTGCCACTGAAAAGCGTCAGTTCAGACATGGTGGTTCCTCGATAGACGTGCTACTAGAGTTGATGTTAGACAATGAGATGCTTGATGCTGTTTGGTCAATATTGTGCCGAAAAATATTTTTGACAAGACAGATCGATTTGATGATTGCAATTGTATGTTGCCGGCGCTTCGCATCATTAATGCAATTCGCGGCTGGAGAGTAATTGTGAATATAAGGCTAGCAAAATAAAATAGGTCGCTTATTAAGTGATTAGTTTATAAGTCATTAATGATTCTATTTTCATAGTCAGATAACAGCATCTGCAAGCGTTAGTCAAATGCGTAAAAAATGGCTGGGATGGCAGGATTTGAACCTGCGCATGACGGGATCAAAACCCGTTGCCTTACCGCTTGGCGACATCCCAGCAATAGTTGTTCAATCTAGCCAGATAATTAGCCTGATGACTGACTTTCAAAAGTATAGCCTAGTTCATCATGCAATCCTGAAAGATTGACTCCACGAGCTACAAATACTTGCCAGCTCGAGTCACACTGTGCGGCTATTTTACTAGCTTCTTGCTGATTGTCAAAGACAGAAAATAAACTACTTCCTGACCCGGTCATTCTAGCAGTGCTTGAGCGGCTAGTAAGCCATTCAAGCGCATTTTTTACCAAGGGATATGAATCAACAACCAAAGATTGCAAGGTGTTAAATCCATCAAATGGTAAGCTCAGTGTTTTGAGGTCGCGTATTGTGATGGCTTTACTATTTCTTGTCAACAGTGGATTTGAAAAAATTTCACTTGTGGCGATTGAACAGGAGGGTTGAATGACTAAAAAGTGGGCATTGGGTATCGGGTAAGGGGTTATTTTTTCACCAATACCCTCCACAAAACCGCTTTGTCCATAGATAAAAAAGGCGACATCGGCGCCGAGGCTCTCACCTATGGCAGCCAGTTGCTTAAGGCTAAAACCGCATTGCCAAAGTTTATTTAAGGCTAGCAAACAGGTCGCACAGTCAGAACTGCCGCCGCCGACACCACCACCAATGGGCAGTTTCTTGAGTAGATGAAGTTTAGCTCCCCAAGGCGTATTACTTTTGCTTTGCAGGAGATTAGCCGCCTTAACCACCAAGTTATCATCATTTTGAAGAGACGGATTGCTACAGCTAAAGCTTATTTGAGCTTGTTCGGTGGGGATAATACTGAGTTGATCACCAACATCGAGTAATTGAAAATAACTTTGCAGTAGATGATAACCATCACTACGCTGACCAATGATCTGAAGAAAGAGATTTAGCTTGGCCGGGCAAGGCCAATAACTATTTTGTCCAAAAGACGGAGTGCTGCGACTACTCATTGACTAGGACTCCAAAAAACGCCATTTTTTTGCAACCAGTTTAATGCGAATGTCAGGATGTGTGGCGATGATCATCTTGGGCAGTAGGTAGCCTTGAAAGTGCTTATATTTTTTAAATTCGATTGACCATTGATTAAGCTGAATATGGGTGATTTGCCCTTCGGGATTCCGTGTCACCTGTTCGCCGGTTTGACCGGATACTAATCCTTTGACCCAAAAAGACAAAGCTTTTATGGGGAAATGCCAACCAAGATTTTGGCTTAATAGGCGCTCAGCATTGTTAGCTTTTTGTTCGGCATGATCGGGTATTTTTAGGCTGGCAAAATCATCTGTTTGTACTAGATGTGCGTAGGTTGTGCCAAAAGCTCCGGACAGGTGGAAATCAAAATTAGCTTGGTTGTTTTGCCATTTTAGGCTAGCGGTAAGGCTATCTTTAGGCGTTTTAATGGCTATTCTGGCCTTTAATAGCCATTGTTCTCGCGTGGCTAAAGGCGGTTGATCACTAAATGCAGAAAATTTGTCTGACGAGCGCTGGATACAGCCTGACGCAAACAACAACAGTCCGCACATTAGCCACAGGCGAGGCAACCAGCTAGAAAAATTAAATGGCTTTACCATGAAACCTTTAGTCTCTTAATGGTGGATTCTAGGAGACTATTTTGGTGATCCAAGGATTGGGCTTTATGCCAAAATTTAAGGGCATTGTCTTTATCACCCATAGCCCAATAAACTTCACCAATATGCACCGCGACTTCGGGGTTAGGAGATAGCCTAAATGCGTGATGCAAGTAGTTTAAGGCGGATGAATAATCGCCCTCACGAAACGCTAACCAACCTTTACTATCAATGACAGCGGGACTTTCGGGTAATTGTTGGAACGCTTGATTGATCAGCTGACGAGCATAGTCAATTTCTCGATTGAGATCGACCAGCGTATAGCCGAGCGCGTTCTTGACTTCGGCGTTATCGGGATCGATTTTAAGCAGGTGTTTGAAATCAGCAATCATTTCATCATAGCGTTTTAGTGGTTCTTTGGCCATAGTTCGAGCATAGAGATAGTCGGGATCATCAGTCTCTATGGATAATGCCTGATTAAGCCAGTCAATAGAGAGTTGGTATAATTTCAAGCTTCTAAGCACATTGGCGGCATCTAAATTGTAGGGATGTACCTTGCTAGGATCAGTTAATTGATTGCGCCCGCCTTGTAATACCGCTAGAACCTCTTCGGCTTTATTAGACAGCTGTTTCAGGGTTATTTTTCGGTATAAAAGCACAATATTGGTTGGATATTTTTGTATCGCTTGCTCAAGTCTATCAATCGCCTTTTGCTTACCGACATGCTGCGCCAGTATTTCAATTTCAATCGATATGAGTCGAATTTCCGCATTTTCATCAGAGGCCCACTTGGGATTTCTGAGTGTTTTTAGTGCCGGTTCTATTTGTCCGGTTAAGGCATAGATTTTAGCCTGTTCTATTTTTGCACGAATTACATGCTCACCGGCGATCACCTGATCATAACAGGCCACAGCTTGAGCATATTGTTTGAGTTGAGAGGCGGTATTACCACAGAAAAAGTAGGTGAGGTCATTTTTATAGCCTTTCCCAAGAATTTGTTGATAGTGCTTTAAACTCTTTTCATATTGTGACGTGGCAAAATAACTGGCGGCAAGATAAAAATGCGACTCAATATCCTTAGGATGTTTTTTTAACCAATGTTGATAGTGCTGAATGGCCAAGTCATAACGTCTTAGATCATACAGCAGTTGCCCTAGAAGCTCATTAATGATGCTAGAGTCAGGGTTTTCAGAGGACAATTGACGTAAAAAAGCTTCCGCCTTTTGCATTTGTCTCGATTGGTAAAGTAATTTTGTTTTTAGTTCAATGGCCGGTAAAAAATTGGACTTAATACTTAATACCTGTTCTAAAATACTATAAGCCTGTTTGAAAATGCTCTCTGGAGTCTTAGTTTTCGGTGCGATTGCCACTAAAAAATAGGCTTGAGAGGTCATTAGGCTCAAATTGAGAGGATATTTTTCAAGTAGCGAGATATAAAATGCGTTAATGATTGGAGGAGATTGTTTGCGACTTATCTGATTAA
Organism: Enterobacterales bacterium; assembly: GCA_030949565.1. Classification (GTDB taxonomy): domain Bacteria; phylum Pseudomonadota; class Gammaproteobacteria; order Enterobacterales; family Kangiellaceae. Next base: position 28,641 of record JAUZSK010000086.1, on the reverse strand, counting down.
GTAAGCCGGTTAGTTTAGCGCTATCGTGCTGTAATAAAAATAATCGTTCAGCAACACTAACCGCTTGTTTTAAATCCTGCATGAGCAATAATGCAGAAACTCTAAGTTGTATAGCATCGATGGCATTTGGCTGTTGATCTAGCCAAATATCGGCGGCCTGCAATAAAGCTAAGCTATCACCTGCTTTACTAGCGGACTGGATTAATAGCTGAATAATTTCGCGATCTTTGCTGATATTCGCTGCGGCTAAATAAAAGCTTACCGCGGTTTTATGGTCGCCTTGTGCTGACGCCATATCGGCGGCGATAATGGCTTCATATAAATCGGCTTTTTCACGATCCGTGAGAAACGAAATATCCCGCAATGGATGGCTTCGTTGCGGCGTTTCATAAGCTTGCGGTTGAGGTTTATTGGCACAGCTCGATAGGCTCATCAGGAGCAGAAGGCAGGCTAAAAGCTTAATGCTGGCACCTCCTTTTGACTGAAAAACATAGAGCTGCGGCCGAGAAACTCTCGCCGTCGGTTGGTTGTTCACTAATTTTTGAATGAAATTCATTAACAGGCTAATCCAAACTTGTCCGGTGGGGGTTAAAATCTATCTGATTTAAGATCAATGGGTTGCGTTAATCATATTCGGTAAAAAGCGAAAATACCAGAAATGATTGATGCAATTGAGATGCTATTGTGAGCAAAAACACTTTTTGCGCCTCAATTATCACCTACAGATTTAATATTGAGAGCAATATCAAATACATAGGCCGATAATTAGCCTTTGGCTAGGCTGTCTTGAGGGATTAAATCCCGATATCGCCAAAATCACACAGAGCGAGTTAATAGGGGCAAGTTTCTGTAACTCGCAAAAATCGGTAACAATCAAAGTATTAGCCAACTAAATCAATCAAATATTAGGTCTGTCTGCTATAATTTTCCTTAAATAAACGATAGAATAGCGCACTTGCTTAATCTGTCATCAGTGTTATTAACAGGATTCCATTGAATCATCCAACTAACAAATTAATCTGCCATGCAAATGATCGTTTTAACACTTATCGATTTGGCCTGCGCATCAATGCGCAACACTTAATGTTTGCTAGATGGTTTTGGCTAAAACTGGCGCAACTCAATGATCGCATCAAAAATAATGATAGAAGCCTGTGGTCTGCATGGTTTGACTCTAGTCGTCGCAATCCGTTCATTTTTTTATTAGCTAAAATTGACGCTCTTTTTAATCTCGTTCTATCCACAAAAAACTGCGGGTAGCCTAGCTAATGTTGTCAATTTGCCTTTTAGGAATAAACCATAAAACAGCGCCAGTTGCGACGCGGGAAAAAGTCGCCTTTAGCCCCGATTGTATTTCTCAAGCACTAAGTGATATGCAACAGCAAATACAACTGGATGAGGTCGCCATCATCTCGACCTGCAATCGAATGGAAATTGTTTATATTGATAGTCACGATGCATCAAACGCTTCTCAAAGGGATAGTCAGCCGCAAGATTCAGGGCATAATAAATTAGTACAATGGTTGGCTGAATATCATCAGCTTGAAGCAAACGATATCGCCGAACACTGTTATTACCATCGGGGTAAAGAAGCCATCGGTCATTTAATGTCAGTGGCGAGTGGCCTTGATTCTATGGTATTAGGTGAGCCGCAAATTTTAGGTCAGGTGAAGGATGCCTTTGGTTATGCTAAAAATGCCGGTACCCTAGGCATGTATCTTGATCGATTATTTCAGCAAACCTTTAGTTTGGCCAAGCAAGTAAGAACCGATACACAGATTGGTGATAGCGCGGTGTCTGTGGCCTACGCAGCGGTGACCTTAGCCAAACGAATTTTTGCCGATTTTGAACAGGTCACGGCATTATTTATCGGTGCCGGTGAAACCATTGAATTGGCGGCTAAGCATTTGTTACGACAAGGCGTAAAAAATATGATGGTGGCCAATCGTACCGTAGAGCGCGGCCAACTATTAGCTGAATCGCTCAGTAATCCTCAACTAAATATCCAGGTCTATAGTTTAAGCGCACTACCCGATATGATTGATAAAGCGGATATCATTATTAGTTCAACCGCCAGTCCAGTGCCCATTATTGGTAAAGGTTTAATGGAAAAAGCCATTGTTAGCCGACGCCATCGTTCGGTGTTTATGGTTGATTTAGCGGTGCCGAGGGATATTGAGCCTCAAGTTTCGGATATCAGTGATATTTACCTGTATACGGTAGATGATATGCAGGATGTGATTCAAGAAAACCTAAAAGTGCGAGAAACTGCCGCCAAAGAAGCAAAAAATATTATCTTGCAACACTGTGATAAATATTTGTCTTGGGTTAAGGGATTATCTTCAGTATCCTTGCTAAAAGCTTTTAGAGGTCAAATTGAGCAAACCAAGCAGCATGAGCTAAAACGTGCATTGGCAAAGTTGGATGCACAGGCAACACTGGATAAACAACAGAGTGAAAAAAATATTAACCGAACTAGCCAACCGTCTAGCGCAAAAATTTATGCATCAGCCTTGTCAGTCGATTAGACGAGCGGGCGAGACTAACGACCACCCCTCTTTACAGTTATTATCTGAACTGTTTGAATTAGAAAAAAAAGACGGATAAAACCGAGGCGATTGAGTCGGTAAGAACCTAGTCGACAATAATAAGGATTAGAACAAAAATATTATGAAAGATTCGATACTACAGAAATTACAAAACCTGGCTGAAAGGCATGAAGAGGTTGGTCATCTTTTAGGTGAGCCAGAGGTTATCTCTGAGCAAAATAAATTTAGGGAATTATCCAAAGAATATTCTCAACTAGAAGAAATCACGCAGAGTTTCAGTCAATACAATCAGCTAGTAGAAGACAAGCAAAGTGCCGAAGAGATGATGAAGGATAGTGATCCTGAAATGCGCGAAATGGCAGAGGATGATTTTAAATCTAACAAGCTAGCGTTACAAGCGATCGAAGTAAAACTTCAGAAATTATTATTACCCAAAGATCCCAATGATGATAAAAATATTTTTTTAGAAATTCGTGCGGGAACCGGAGGTGATGAGGCTGCTCTGTTTGTTGGTGATCTGTTTAGAATGTACAGTCGCTATGCGGAAAAAAAATCGTTGGCAGCTTGAAGTACTAAGTGAAACCCGAAGCGAGCAGGGCGGATATAAAGAAATTATTTGTCGGGTTAGTGGTCAGGGCGTTTATTCCAAATTAAAATTCGAGTCTGGTGTGCATCGCGTGCAAAGAGTCCCTGAAACTGAATCTCAAGGGCGCGTTCATACTTCTGCCTGTACTGTTGCGGTAATGCCTGAAGCGGATGAACTCGATGCCATTGAAATTAATCCGTCGGACATTCGTGTGGATACCTTTCGTGCATCTGGTGCCGGTGGGCAACATGTTAATAAAACCGATTCAGCCATTCGCATTACGCATTTACCTAGCGGTCTAGTCGTCGAGTGTCAAGATGGTCGCTCGCAACATAAAAATAAAAGCTCAAGCCTTGAGCGTATTAAAATCTCGTCTGTTGGCGGCTCAGGAAGAAAAGGCACATAATGAGCAAGCCGAAGAAAGAAAAAGCTTGGTCGGTAGCGGTGATCGTTCGGAGCGAATTAGAACCTACAATTTCCCGCAAGGCCGTATGACGGACCACCGGATTAATTTGACCTTGTATAAACTAGATGAAGTGATGCAGGGTGATATCGGTCAAATTTTAGAGCCGCTGAACAATGAATATCAAGCGGACCAATTGGCTGCATTGAGTGCAACTCACTAAGTAAATATTGCTTTGTTTATCCTTAGGTGGCAATAAATTATGAATGTGCAACAGGCTTTATTGTGGATTGAAGACCAATTGGGTGCAGTAAAAGGTGATCAAGATACGACTGTTGATGCGCGATTTTTACTTAGCCATTTGCTAGACAAAAGTTTTACCTGGATTAAAACTTGGCCACAGCATAGTTTAACCGATGAAGAAATTGAATCTTTAAAATTTATTACAGAAAGACGCCAAAAGGGCGAACCTATTGCCTATATTGTTGGTCATCGAGATTTTTGGAATTTAACTTTAAAATGTACTCCGGCTAGTTTAATTCCTCGAGCAGAAACTGAACTGTTGGTTGAAATAGCACTCAATTATTTGAAAAATTTTAAACAAGCTAAGGTACTGGATCTAGGGACCGGAACCGGTGCCATCGGTTTGGCTATCGCTAAAGAAATCACTAGTTGTCAGGTCACTGCGGTAGATTTTTCAGCCGATGCAGTAGCGCTTTGTGAACAAAATAAAAAGCTTAATCAAATTGAAAATTTTACAGTCTTACAAAGTGATTGGTTGATGGGTTAGGGTCACAAAAATTTCAACTGATCGTTACTAACCCGCCCTATGTCGCAGCGGGCGATCCCCATTTAAGTCAAGGCGATCTTCGATTTGAACCTAACTCCGCTCTAGTTGCGGCGAACAAGGGGTTCGCGGATATCGATCATATTATACAACAAGCGCCTCAATATTTGAGGTCTAACGGTGCCTTGATGATTGAGCATGGATTCCAACAAGCGCAGGAAATTCGACACATATTTCAAACCTGTGGCTATTCCAAAGTGGGCAGTCGAAAGGATTTGGCAGGCAATGATCGCGTTACTTTTGGCTATAAACTATAAAAGAGGTTAGATGATGTTATCCGACCAACAATTGCTGCAATATTCCAGACAAATTCTACTGCCTGATATCGATATTGAAGGGCAGCAAAAAATCATTGATGCCCATGTGGTTATTGTGGGACTCGGTGGTCTAGGCTCGCCAGTGGCGCTTTATCTAGCTGCGGCAGGGGTTGGTAAACTGACTTTAGTTGATGATGATCGAGTGGATGTGTCTAATTTGCAGCGTCAAATAGTTCATTCCTTTGAGTCACAGCAGCAGTTAAAAGTCGATTCAGCCAAACAAAGCCTATTAAAGCTTAATCCTAGTTGTCAGATTGACACTCTCAACCAACGACTCAATGAAGATAAAATGTCAGCATTGGTGGAAAAATCCACTTTAGTTTGTGATTGTAGTGATAATTTTAGTACTCGGTTTTTACTGAATCGAGTGTGTTTTAGCCATAAAAAACCATTAATTTCAGGTGCCGCCATCCGTTGGGAAGGACAATTAACTAGCTTTACCATGCAACCCAATACCGCCTGTTATCGTTGCTTGTATGATGAAAATGACTCGACCGATGTTAGCTGTGAACAAAATGGTATTATCGGTCCAGTTGTGGGAACTATCGGCTGTTTGCAAGCTACCGAAGCGATTAAAGCGATTAGCGCTGCCGGGCAGCTAGCCGTTGGTCAACTGCTTTTGTTTGATGCATTAGATTGTAGTTTTTCTAAAATAAATTTTGAGCAAAAAGCTGATTGCCCAGTATGTTACCAGAGAGACGGTGATCAAGGATGATTGGCTGCGCTCAAACTTGTGTGCTATTCTGCTCTCAAATGGTTTTGGCCTTTAATCACTATTAGTTGGAATGATTTATGTTTAAGCGGACTATTACTTTTTATCTCTCGATGTTACTTTCTTTGTTAGCATCTAGTGCTTATTCTGCTGAAAAAGATAGCAGCGCACAAGATAACACAGCACAAGAAACGAGCATTTCAGCTTCGAGCGAGCCTCAGATCTCTAATCAAGGGCCTTCTAGCAGGGGTAATCGGATTTTTTTTATGAGTGGTTTAGGTGTCATATCCGATGAACAGAACCTTATTGATCCGACTATATCTAACTATCGATTAGCTTTTCAACATGATATTAACGATGGCTGGGGTATTGAGTTAGGTTATGTCACGGGCGATTAGCGAAAATTTCGATATTCTATTTGAGAGTCTTTTATTTAATCAGCAGACTAATTTTAACGCACTGCAATTAGGTGTCTATCGAGATCTAATTGACAATAAACGCTATCGTCTTTATGCGCGTTTAAGCGCTAATTTTTATGACTATGAGTTTGTTAGTGATACCGACACCAACCGTTTTTCTGGAACTAGTTATGGTCTTGGTTTAGGCTTTCAGTTTAAACTCAGTGAAAACTTCATGCTACTTTCAGAGTATAATTATGATGATTACTCAAGGCTCGATACCAGCACCTTTAATATTGGTTTTGCGATAGCTTTTTAAGCAACCGATCAAACTAAGTAATCATCCGAATTAAGAAGCTGATCAAAGTTGATCTATTTTACTTTTAAGATCGTAGCCTGTATCGGTTACTATCGCTTCTAATACTTTAACTCTTTCTTCTAACGCTTCGAGTTGCGCGATTCGATTCTCTAGTGGGGATAGGTCGATTTTTTCCTGTTGCTTGGATTTAAGCCATTCACGATAACCTTGTCCAATCATGGTCACAATAACAATAATTACAACCATTTCAAAAACACCAATAGCCATCTTTGTTCTCCTTTAATTTTTAATTTATTATAACGGGTATAAACATTCAGAAAAACCGAATCGATTTTAGATCGAATGCTTGTTTTAGTTGAGTTTGAGGGTTAATAAACCTTTACCCGCTAGCCTGTATCTTTTAGCATGGGTACAATTCAATTGTTGTCTACAACCGAGTCGTTACTACTGGACGAATATTAGACCACAACAAAGCTAGCAATAATCATACTCGCTTTAACCCTTGTTTTAAATACAGGTTAACAATTAGATACAAAAGAGAAGATATGCCTAATAAAGCGCTAGAGACCTTCCAATCTATCTTTGCTAAAGAGTACAAAGATGCAACGAAGTTGGAGCAGCATTTATTCCAAGAAATAAGTTATGCTACTGAAAATAGTGAATTTGTGGCTTCTGTTATCCTACAGCAGGGTCAAAATATCCTCGCTGAACTACAACAATTATCCAGTTTTGCCGCTTTAGTGGACTCGCAATCTGTTTGTGAAAAATACCTCGTTCAGTTGTGTAAGTCGACGTTTTATAGTGATATATCCGGCGGAGATAGGGCTAGCGGGCCCCTTTTAACCGATTATGAGCTTAAATATCAATCACAAGTTCCTATGATGGCGGCATTAAGGCAGATCCGGCGGCGGCTGAGCTGTGTTTTTGCTATTTTAGAAATGAACCAAGTTATTTCCAATCAACAAGCCATTTACTGGCAGAGTCTGCTGGCCGAACAGCTTATAAAACTCGCTTATCAATGGAGTTATGCCAACCTAAGACAAACATTTGGCTGCCCTGTGTTGAAATATAAAATAGCAAAGGATAATCGCTCAAATGATCAAACGCCGGCTAATCTTTTGGTGTTAGCGATGGGCAAGCTGGGTGGAAAAGAGCTTAATTTTTCTTCCGACATTGATTTAATTTTCTTTTATTCCGAAGAGGGTCAAACTCAGGATGGACGACGATCTTTATCCAACCACCAATTTTTTAATCGAGTCGGCGTGTTAATGATTAAGCTATTGGATGAAGTGACCGCCGATGGTTTTGTTTATCGAGTGGATATGCGTTTAAGACCCTATGGTGATTCAGGTAATCTGGTGATGTCGGTGGCGCAAGCGGAAGACTATTATCAAGAGCAGGGACGCGATTGGGAGCGTTTCGCCATGGTGCGAGCTCGGATCATTACGGCCGGTGAACTAGAGCAACAAGCATTACAACAAATTATCAAACCCTTCGCATTTAGACGATACATTGATTATGGCGTGATTGATTCGCTGCGCAATATGAAACAAATGATCCAGCAAGAAGTGAGACGCCGTGGACTAAAGGATAATATCAAGTTAGGCGCTGGCGGTATTCGTGAAATTGAGTTTATGGTGCAGTCACTACAATTAATCCGTGGTGGGCGTTCGCCACAATTGCAACAAGCCTCGGTGGTTGAAGTATTACCTTTAATTGTGAAAGAAAATCTTTTGCAACATGAGCTGGGTGAAATTTTAATTAAGAATTATCAGTTTTTAAGACAAGTTGAAAACTTTCTACAAATATTTGAAGAGAAACAAACTCAAACACTACCAGTGAATGATACGCAGAGGCTCAAGTTAGCTAAGTTAATGGGCTATACCACGTGGAAAGATTTTCATTTATTGTTAAATCAAGTATTGCAACAAAACCATAGTCATTTTAACGAACTGTTTGGCGAGTCTGAGAAAATAGAAAATTCAGTGGAATCATTTTTTTCAACTTTATCGCAAGGCTTTATCGAGCCAAAGCAACTCAAACAAAAACTGTCGATGGAATCATTGTCTTTAGCACAAGATATTATAAAACAAATCGATGATTTTTTAAGTTCAAATCGAGTCAAAAATATATCTAGTCGAGGAGCAAAACGACTAAAAGCTATTTTTCCATTATTGTTACAAAAAGTTTTGGAAAAAGCGCAACCTTTAGATAGCTTGGTAAGTTTACTTTTAGTGTTGCGAGCCATATTAAAACGTACGGCCTATTTGGACCTGCTGTATGAAAATCAACCGGTTTTGGAACATCTGGTTGATCTGGTGAGTCGTAGCCATTGGATTACTCAACGGCTTGCAGAGTATCCTATTTTATTGGATGAATTGCTTTATCCAAATAGTCTTTATCATCCATTAGATTATTCTCAACTAGCAAGCGAATTAACCCAGAAGCTTTTAAGAGCTGACCAAACCGATGAAGAATTAATGCTGGATAGTTTAAGGGAGTTTAAGCAGAGTAATGAGTTAAGAGTTGCGGCGGCTTTAATTTCTAAGCTGATTACGATTGAACAGGTCGGCAGCTATTTAACTCAAATTGCAGAGGTGATCCTTGATTTTGTTTACCATTATAGTTTAAAGCAGTTATTGAAAAAATTTAATTTAATGACTTCGGACTTGTACCAGCAGCAGGGCGGTCTCTCTCAGTCTCTTGGATTTTCTATCGTGGCCTACGGTAGTTAGGCGGTTCTGAATTGGGTTTTAATTCTGATCTTGATTTGGTTTTTGTTTGATCAAAAGCTTAACCAATTAGGCATAATTGACTTTCGTTTTTACAGCCGTTTTGCCCAAAAAATCATTCATTTTTTATCAATTAATACACGCCTTGGAATTTTGTATGAGGTTGATATGAGGCTTAGGCCGTCTGGTAATTCGGGGCTTTTAGTGAGCCATATTGATGCTTTTGAAGAGTATCAAAAACAACAGGCTTGGACCTGGGAGCATCAAGCGTTGGTCCGAGCAAGAGCCATCGTTGGACATATAGAATTAAATAAACGATTTAATAAAGTTAGAAATCAAGTGATTTGTTTGCCTCGTGAAGCAGCCCAATTAAAAATGGATGTTAAACAAATGCGCGATAAAATGAGAAGTCAGCTAGAGCATACCGATCAAAATATAATTGACTTAAAGCAGTGTGTTGGTGGGTTAGTTGATGTTGAATTCATAACTCAATATTTAACCCTTTGTTATGCTTGCAAACTAGAGAATTATAAAGGCGCTGTGCGTGATTTTCCGGCCAATAGTATTCAACTATTAAAAGAATTAAAGCTGCTCGAAAATTTCGATAATATCGAACTCACTATCGGCAATTTAGAGCAGTTAATTAAATCCTACTCCCATTATCTCAATGAAATAAACTTGTCTTCAATTTTGACTCAACCATCTAAATTAAATCAAGATCTTTTATCCACTGAAAGAAATCAAGTCAAAACAATTTGGAAGGGAGTTTTTGGCTAGGTCTTTTTGTAAGAATAGACTATTTGCCGTTGATGAATGTAATTCAATTTTAATTGTTGAAGATTTATGCTAACCTAACCGTCAAAAATTGGATTTATAATAATATTAAGGAAATGAACATGACAAACAGTGACAACTTAAAAGGGCTAGGAGGATGGTTAATCTTGGTGGGAATTGGTGTGGTGATTTCACCTATTCGGTTATTAATTGAATTTATCCCTCTTTATACTGAAATATTCACCGAGGGGCATTATGAGCTATTAACTACTCCAGGAACGGAAGTCTATGATGTTTTATGGGCGCCTTTTATTATTGGTGAACTGGTATTTAACGCGGCTATGGTGATCGCGACCATTTATCTTATTTATCTGTATTTTTCTAAACACTATCTTTTTCCTAAAGTTTATATCGGCATTATTTTAGCCTCTTTAATTTTTATTCCGTTTGATGCTTGGGTTGGATCATTTGTGATTGAGGGAGAACCCATGTTCACTCCAGATATCATCAAAGAGCTAGTCAGAAGCGCGATTTCAGCATTGGTTTGGATCCCTTATATGCTGTCCTCGGTAAGAGTTGATCAAACATTTGTTGAACATCGTCCGGTGAGGGTGGGGCGTAGTCTTGGTGAAGATGCAGTGATGATGGCTGCGGCGTCTTCAAGAAATCAATAAAACATTTATACCGAAAAGATGCAACGTCCCTTGCTAGAGTCAACATCAATCGCTACTGAGCTAAACGATTGATGTTGAGCGTTGCTTTACAAAAACTGTAATTCTTTAAAAATCAAAGGATTTACTTAGAGAAAAATACAGGGATTCATCGTCATCTAGTTCTTTGCTACTAATCAGCAGTCCAACCCCCACCTCAAGCTCGCTAATGGTGGTGGAGTAGGATAAATCAAAGTAATCGCCGTTAAATTGGTCACCATAGGTGCCGTATTGACCACTAAAACCCTCGTATTCAACACCCAGAATTAAAATTGTATAGTCTTGCGTAAGGGCTAAAGGATCAGTAACCGCGCCATCCCAGGTACCTTTGCTATAGTCTAAACTAAATAGTCCGAAACCGGCGCTTAGAGTTAGTTCATTGTATGCCGAATCAAAGGTGCCAGTATATTGGTAACTGGTTGCACTTAATCCTAAACTGATACCATTTTCCAGTTCGATTGCGTAGCCACCGTAGATATCGACCTCTACACCATCGTCCACGTCAGCAGCCCATGTACCAATATTAAAACCGTTTTTTTGAAAAATCGAGCCCGGCACTGGTTGATCCCGCTGCTGTTTGTTGAATACCGCGATAATGGTACTGAGATACATAGCCGATATTGGCGCTGGTTTCTGCTAAAACTAGGCCCGATGTGAGTAAACTAGGCGCTAGTAAAAATATTAAAATTTTTGATTTTAAATGTTTCATATGATTGATCCTCAAGTAAAAATTAGTTAAAAGTAAGGTTGATTAATAAAGTAGGCTTGATTAATAAACTTTGGTCGATAGAAATACTGGTTGATTAAAAATAACAGCTTCTGGTTGTCGATTTTTAGGCAAAACTATCCCCTTTTGATTGAATCAAAATTAAAAATAATTAGAGGGAAGCGGCGGTGAGGTTTGTTCACCGCCGGAGAAATTAGCCCTAGGTATTACCACCAACAAATTCTGGGTAGGCTTCGATGCCGCATTCTGTTGCATCTGCACCTTTATATTCATCTTCTTCGCTGATGCGTATGCCCATCACTTTTTTGATGACATACCAGATAATAAGCTCGATCCAAATACCCAACCGGCAATTACGGCAACACCGATAAATTGAGTTAAAAAACTGACGTCTTTGGTAAAGGGAACCAACATCACGCCGACAATACCAGCCACACCATGCACCGATATCGCGCCAACGGGATCATCTATTTCTAACTTATCAAAAAAAGTTTATGGCGAAGAAAGCAACTGCGGCGCCAATTGCGCCAAATAAAATCGCTAGATTAGCGCTAGGTGAATCAGGCGCGGCGGTAATGGTCACTAAACCAGCCAATGCACCATTGACGATTAATGTCAGATCCGCTTTACCGTAAAGGATAGCCGCTAATAAATAAGCGGTTAAGGCACCGGCTGCTGCTGCGGCGTTAGTATTCACAAAGATTTGACCTATTGCATTTGCATCGCTAATGGAATTAAGTGCTAGCTGCGAGCCGCCATTAAATCCTAACCACCCCATCCAAAGGATAAAAGTTCCTAAAGCCACTAACGGCATATTCGCGCCGGGCATGGCTTTGGGGCCTTTGTTGGAATAACGACCTTTACGTGGACCCAAAAGGATGACGCCGGATAAAGCGGCCATCGCCCCAGCTAGATGAACAATGCCCGATCCAGCAAAGTCACTAAAACCCATGCCACCATCTTTAACACTGGCACCTAAAAATCCTGCACCCCAAGTCCAATAGCCTTCTACCGGATAGATGACGGCCGTCATAAATATAGCAAATATTAAAAAAGCCGATAGCTTCATACGCTCGGCTACCGCCCCTGATACGATGGACATGGCGGTCGCAACAAAGACCACCTGAAAGAAAAAGTCAACGCTGGAGGGTTGAGATGCATCGGCGGCCGTTGGGGCAATGCCAAAACCAAAACTGGGTAAAATACCACCCGTCGCGTTGCTCTGATACATGATATCAAACCCCATTACCTGATAGGCAATGCAAGATAAAGCGTAGAGTAGAATATTCTTAGTTAATATTTCAGTGGTATTCTTGCTTCTGACTAGACCTGCTTCAAGCATGGAAAATCCTGCCGCCATCCACATGACTAGAGCGCCAGAAAACAGCAAAAATAAGGTGTTAAATAAATAATGTTGTTCGTTAATTAGTGTGTCACTCATAATGGTGTCTCTCTTTTGTTTCTCAGTTATCCCGTTAGGTTAATTCGATTCCTGTAAGGCTTATGTCAATCACTCTACTAGATGGCATCGAGATCGATTTCGCTGGTTCTAATGCGGTAGGCTTGCTGGATTTTCGCTACAAATATCTTTCCGTCACCAGGTTTTCCAGTTTGCGCAGATTGAATAATACTTTCAACTACACGATCTAGATCATCTTTACTAACGGCTATTTCGATTTTCATCTTAGGAATAAAATCATTACTATAGCTATTACCGCGATACATCTCTTTATTTGCCGGTTGCACACCATGCCCTCTTACCTCAGTGACAGTCATGCCACCGATACCTTCTTCATTGAGTCGGTTGTAGACATCATTTAATTTAAATGGTCTGACAATTGCTGTTAGCCAATACAAAATATCTTCTCCTGTTTCTTTAGGATTTTATCGTCATCAATTAAAGCGGTTGTTTGAGGCCGTCTTTACGACTAGAGTGACTGATTAAAATCATGTTTAGTTTCTTGCTGTTTTTACTATTTCAATATCCATGCCAACTAAAAATGCACCATTTTGGTGCATTTTTAGCTTATTTGGGCTATTTTCAGGTTGTTTTGCACTATTTTGGTGCAAATAATTTTTTATGCACCAAAATGGTGCAAAGATGCTTATTGTTAGTTTTTTACTAAAACTGAACATTAGTGACTTTATCAGCATTAAATTGGATCAGATATTGTGCTGATAAGGGCGTTATGCAGTGGGTTGAAAACTGTACGGGATGCAGCAAGAATTTGAATTTCTTTGGGTTTGCGGTTTCAATTGATAGAGAGTCAAGCTAAAATAGGCATGATCGCGACTACAGGATTAAGCTTCATTAACTGACCAGCAATACTGGTCGTAAAAAGCGGTCGTAAAAAGCGGTCGTAAAAAAGCGGTCGTAAAAAGTGGTCGTAAAAACAAGCAAAGGGGTATTAGTATGAATAAAAAAACCGTCATCACTCAGATTGAGTCAAAATCTTTGCCCGCTAGTTGCCCGCCAAAAGAGTCTGAAGCTTGGGATATGCATCCTCGTGTTTATCTAGAATTTAGCAAAGGTAAAGCAAGCTGCCCCTATTGTAATGCACAGTATGAATTGGTTGATTAGCTGAGGCTATCGCCGAGCCGTAGCCAAGAACAACCAAAACCGAGTAGGCAATCGAGTCCCCATGAGCTTGTCGGTTTATCGCTCGCGATTCTAGTAACCCTGTTTTCCTGAACCATCCGTGATTAAGAGTTGCTCTTTTAATGGCTCTCTGTGTTCGGCGCTATCATCTGAGCGGACTGTTTACAAAATTAGTTACATTTTTAATCGATGCAAGACGGTGGTATAGGTTAAGATAGCACACAAAATGATAACTCTCTTTTCCGCTGGGAAAGTGACAAAGAAGTGAATCTAAATGAACTCAAATAGACTTAGCAACCAACCTCCCAAACAGAAACCTTTTATACAGCGAGTCGGTATACCAACTGCAATCATCCTTGTATCCTTGGTTGTGGCGCTTATATTGTTTCTTAGTGCAACCAAACCGCACAAAAAACCCACCGTTAAAAAAGTGCCTTTGGTTGAGGTCGTTACGGTTAAAGCAAGCGACGTGACATTTCAAATTAGTACGCAAGGCAGCGTGTCACCTAGAACGGAAACGATTCTGATCTCCGAAGTTTCCGGACAAGTTAAAAAGGTCTCGCCAAAATTTGTGGTTGGAGGCTTTTTTAAAAAAGGTGAGCAACTACTAGAAATTGACCCGATTAACTACGAGGTCGCACTTTTACAAGCGCAAGCCAGACTTGATAGCGCCAAAGCTAGATGGGTTGAAGAAAAAGCCCGTTCACAACAAGCTAAAAAAGAATGGAGCCTCACGGGACGGTCATTAAAAAATGCGCCTATTCTCGCGCTGAGAAAACCACAATTACAGCTAGCTAAAGCAGATGTTAAAGCAGCCAAAGCGGATGTAAAAGGTGCTGAAATCAAGTTGCAGCGGACTAAAATTATCGCGCCCTATGATGCAATGATTAAAAAGAAGCTTGTAGACATAGGGCAATATGTAACCATGGGCTCGCAGTTAGCGGTTTCTTTTGCGGTCGATTACGCAGAAATTCGTTTACCGATTAAAGAGGTTGATCTGCCTTATATTGCGGTTCCGAAAATGAACCAATTAGTCAGCCAAGAAAACAAAGCCAAGCCATTGGGCAGTGAGGTTATTTTGTCCTTTAAACAAAATAGTGAAATAAAACAATGGAAAACTCACATTACACGCTCGGAAGGAGTGGTTGACCAAAGCAGCCGAGTTAATTATCTGATTGCTCAAATTGATGATCCTTATGGAGTGCTTGCGACAGATCTTAATCACCCTGTTCTTGCGGTAGGAAGTTTTGTTCGAGCCGATATTATGGGCACTCAAATAAATAATATTATGGTGGTGCCTAGAGAGGCATTAAGAGGTGCCGATTCACTCTACCTTATTGATCAAAATAACAAACTAAAGGTGGTCAAGGTCAGGATTATTCGAAGTGATAATGAAAATATTTATATTGTTAGCGGACTGCAACAAAATTCTAAAGTGGTGCTAACTAAATTACCGATTGTTGTGGCAGGCATGAGCCTAAGAACAGAAGAACAGCAAACGCAAGACAGTTCCGCGGATGGAGTGAATTCTAAAGGAGATGAAGGTTAATGCCACAAGATAGCGCAGATAAACAGGTACTAACCGGTATCATTGCTTGGTTTACCAGAAACTCGGTTGCGGCCAATCTACTAATGATAGCGATTATTCTTATTGGACTATTTTCTTATTCAACCATTAACAAAAAGATGTTTCCGGAATTTAATTCAAATACCATAGTGATCACCATTCCTTTGCTAGGCGCTGCGCCCGAAGAGGTTGAAAAGTCGGTGGTATTAAAAATTGAGGGTGCTGTTGAAAATATTGAAGGTATAAAGCAAATGACTTCCAGCGCCCGTGAGGGTTTTGGTCAAGTTAATTTAGAAATTCAATCGGGCTATTCAATGTCAGAAAAAATGGATGAAGTTCAACAAATGGTGGATGCCATTGTAACCTTCCCTAGCCATGCAGAAAAACCCATTGTAAGAAAACAAGAAGCTCAAAGTAATGTGTTGTGGATATCAGTTTATGGCAATATGGATCGCAAACATCGACAAAAGCTAGCACAAGAAGTTAGAGATGAAATAGTCAACCTTTCTGAAGTTAATATTGCCGAAGTGGTCGGTAATCGTGATTATGAAATTAGCGTTGAAGTTTCTGAGGCACAATTAAAAAAATATCGTTTAACCTTTGATCAAATCGCACGTTCCATTAAACAGTCTTCAGTGGACCTACCCGGCGGGTCAATTAAAACAGAAGGTGGTGATATTTTATTGCGTACTAAAGGTCAGGCTTACACCGGACAAGAATTTTCAAATATGGTGGTTCGTACCAACCCCGATGGAACTCGTTTACTGCTAAAAGATATTGCCAATGTCGTGGATGGATTTGTTGAAAGCGAGGGCTTTGCTCGCTTTGATGGGCTGCCGACTTCGACCATAAGAGTTAATTCAACCGGTGACCAAAATGACTTAGCGATTGCCGCTCAGGTCAGAGAATATGTTGCCAATAAAAACTTAGAACTGCCTGATGGCGTTCAGTTAGCGACTTGGGGTGATACTTCTTATTATTTGAATGCACGCCTTGATATGATGATCAGTAATATGATTATGGGTGCTATTTTGGTTTTTGTGGTGTTGGCACTTTTTCTAAAAATACGCATAGCCTTATGGGTTATGCTAGGGATCCCCGTTTGTTTTCTTGGCGCCTTTATTGTGATGCCACTACTCGGTGATTGGTCTGTTTCAATTAACCTTTTGAGTTTGTTCGCTTTTATTATGGTTTTGGGGATTGTGGTTGATGATGCCATTGTTATTGGCGAAAGCGTTTATACTGAAATAAGCAGCAATGGACATTCAGAGAACAATGTAATTATCGGCGCGCATCGAGTGAGCGTCCCAGCGACTTTTGGTGTATTAACCACCATAGCAGCATTTACTCCTTTATTAATGCTTGAAGCTAGTTTTGCCGCCTTTTTTAGAGCCATTGCCATTGTAGTATCGGCTTGCTTGGTATTTTCATTAATTGAATCTAAATGGATCTTACCGGCGCATTTAGCGCGTATGAAATATTCTCCATACGATGCAAAAACAGCAAATTGGCTAGAAAAAATTCAAGCCAGGTTTAAACAGTGGTTGGAAGATTTTATTCATTTCAAATATAAACCGCTATTAAAAAAATCCATTGCTAATCGTTACGTGACGCTGGCTTCTTTCATTGCTATCTTTATCCTTTCTATTGGGATGATAGCTGGCGGCGCGGTGAAAATGGAGCCTTTCCCCAATGTCCCCAGTGATTTCATTCGAGGCCAGGTGACTATGGTTGATGGTTCTTCGATTAAAGAAAGAAATCATGCCATTGATAAAATTATCAATTCAGTTTATGCAATTGCTAAAGAGCACCCTCAGGGTGAAAACCCATCAATTTTGAATCACTCGATGATTTTTACTCAAGGTGACACGGGTGCATTTTTCATGGTGGAACTGAGTAAACCCGAACTAAGAAATATTACATCTTTTGATATTGAAAAACTGTGGCGCAAAAAAGTCGGTGATATTCCTGGAGCAAAAGAATTAAGGTTTTTTGCGGGAGCTAATGCCGGAGGAGGCGCCGCGCTACAATTTCAATTTGTTGGGCAAAATGACCGAGAACTAGATCTAGCCGCTCAAGAGCTAGCTGCTAAGCTTGTCGATTATGAAGGTGTGTATGATATTAGAAACTCTTTTAGTTCCGGTGCCCAGGAAATTCAACTAAAAATAAAACCTGAAGCACAAGTTTTAGGTTTAACTTTAACCGATTTGGGACGACAAGTAAGGCAAGCGTTTTACGGCGAAGAAGCACAGCGTATTCAGCGTGGTCAAGATGAACTAAAAGTCATGGTGCGCTATCCAAAATCGGAACGTCGTTCAGTTTCAGATTTAGAAAACATGTGGATTCGAACGCCCGCTGGAGAAGAAGTGCCTTTCTATCAGGTGGCTGATATAGATATTGGTACTGGCTTTTCTAGCATTACGCGAATTAATCAAAAACGTTCAATTAATATTTTAGCCGATGTGGATAAAGCTAAAGTTGAGACGCGCAAGATTATCAAGGAAATGAATACAGAAATAATTCCTAATATTTTGGCAAAATATCATAGTGTCAAATTAGGCGATCAAGGAGCCAACAAAGATCTACAAGACTTTTTTACTCAACTAGGCTGGGCGATGTTGGCTGCGTTGGGGCTTATTTATTGCTTAATTGCCATTCCCACACAGTCTTACAGCCAGCCATTGGTTATTATGTCGGTAATCCCTTTCGGTTTTATTGGTGCACTGATAGGACATTTTGTTATGGGGCGCTCACTCAATATGTTGTCGATGTACGGTATCATCGCACTCACTGGAGTGGTTGTGAATGATAGTTTAATTATGGTTGATTTTGTCAATAAAGCGCGCCAGCAAGGGAGCTCGATTTACGATGCAGTGATCAATTCGGGTACGCTCCGATTTAGGGCCATTTTATTGACTTCTTTAACCACCTTTTTTGGTATTTTACCGATTTATTTTGAAACCAGTTTACAAGCACAGTTTGTTATTCCAATGGCGATTTCATTAGGTTTTGGCATTATGTTTGCCACTGTCATTACGCTGTTTTTAATACCAGCGGTATACATGATTATGGATGATTTTAAAAAATATATGCGTTATGTGTTTTTTGGAGACCAGACGGTTATTAAAAACAAGGTATAGCATGTAATTAATAAAGCACACGAGTCAGGCTGATTTAACCACCGACTGACCGCCAAGCGCCTTGTTGATGGCATTTAACAGTATTCTCAATTGCTTAACTTTGGTTTCATTTTGCATGATAGCTTGCTGGCCATCCACATAGATGATGGCTTTCACTTTTTGTTGTGGCATGACCGAATATAGAATAAATTGTTTAAGCCCTTGTTGACGAACGGCTAAGGGCATTTTGCTCCAGATTTTGCCATGTTTTTGACTGTCAAATAACAAAAAACCTTTACCTTGCAAAAATTTCTGTAAAGGTGTCGGTTTACTAAACTCAAAGTCAGGGCGTATTTTGGTGGCCGAGGTGATTTTAGGATGCAAAATCGATAGCTTGCTGCTGACTAGTTTTTTATTCCAATCCACGGTCAATGAAAAACCACGCGTGAAAAACCTAATCCCACGGTAATAGCTTTAAATGATTCGGTTAAAAGCTCCGCTGAATTGCTAAATTTTTCTGGCGAATTGATAAGTTTATTTAATAGCTGTTTAAGATCGGGTTTGTGTTGATGGTTAGTCGTTGTTTTATTGGTGGCTGGCTGGATGGTGGTCACTTTTTTAGTTGCTAGTGGCGCCTGTGTCAGCCATTTTGGGTAAACCGCTGCTTGAGGTAAATAAAAACTACAACTAGCAGGTACTAATAAATGACTATCATGCAGATTTTCGCTGCTGTTTCGAAGACTTAGGCTAATTGCTTGCTTAATTTGTTTGTCACTCAAACCATATGCTTGTTTTACCAAGTGATAGTAATGCTGATGGCTATTTTTGAGCCATGGCGCAATCAATGATTTAGCTAGCCAGTTTGCTGTTAATATGAGCCAACTATCGGTTTTATGCCATTCTTTTAAGCAAGGCGTTTTATCAGTATAACCTTGGTTGGCGTATCTGACCAGTTGCCGCGCATGGTTAGGCGGTTTCTTTTTATAGGTCAGCTGATTTAATTCGCTCATATGGTACACCGTCGATAGTTGCTGACGCCATTGACTACGAGTAAAACCGAGTTCTTTTTGATCAATCTTTTCAATTTTGTTGATGCTTTTTGCTTGTTGGTATTGGATCTTCCACATGGCTTTAGGCTGAATATGCCATAAAGCAATATCTGGGAACTGATGCGCAAGTGACGCCCAATAGAGATTCTGCTTTTTATTGGATTCTTTGCAAAGGTTTTTTGCTAGTTCAGCCGCAAGCAAGCTACTAGTCAGTAGAAAAACCACCTCTTTACTCAGTTGAGTGGACTCATCTTCACCGATATTGACTAAAAACTGCCGTGCTCCAGTAATCCCAATGGTTGACATGGCATGATCCGCCGCCGTTGGATGATTTTCTCGGGTCGAGGTGGCTTGCCAAGCTAAATCAATCAAATAGGCACATAAAAGCGGGTCGCGTTGGTAAAAATTAACAAAATCCTTCACCGATGCATCCTTTTTACGCAGACGAGGGATTATTTTATCCAGTTCCAATGGCAAAATCGGATCGCCTTGGTATTTTTTAACCAAAAGATTGATCTTGCTTTTGATATTACTAGGAATGACAGCCATTATTTAGGATTTATTTTGATTTTTGTTAGAGAGGATCGCCATTTATTAATACTAGTCGAAAAAAACAATCGGTAGCGAATTATTAACCCTCTAATTTATACGGAATAATCGAAAAAAGCCGAGGATAAGTGTTGATTGACAGGGGATTATTACGTAAACTCTCGTTCCGCTTAGGTCATCCGTGACCAAGCCAAGGCGCCAGCGACTTTAGTAAAGTAAATGACCGCCAATTCACCCTAAAATGGGCCCTTAGCTCAGTTGGTTAGAGCATCCGACTCATAATCGGCAGGTCCCCCCGTTCAAGTCGGGGAGGGCCCACCATTTTTTGCTTCGAATTTTTTTGCCAAGCTGTTCTTTAAAGCAGCTTAGTCGCGTTTCGCTCCATAGTTATAGCGTTTAGTCACATCTAATAGCACCGTCACTTTCAATCTTAGAATGAAGTCAATTCACTAGGTTTTAAAAATCAGCAATTCACGGTGAAATTAAAACGTCCAGTCTATCAGCTTTACAGCGCCATCAAAAATATTGCTTTCGCACTAAAGCATGCGGTTGCCCTGGCTTGCTGTAAGTAATCGGACAACTTATTCTTGACAATACTTAATAAAGGATCTATTGTCGTCCTTATTCCTAGGACTCGGGACAAGGTCGAAGTCAGATCATGAAAAGTCAAGATATATTGCTGCTATTAAAACTGATCTCCTTGCATGGGGACTACAAAGACCCGCTCAAAAACTCTGAAGTGATTGATTTTCATTCCGAATGGAGAGATTGGGGGCATGATGAAATATCTCCAGATTATGGTCAAATAGACTACATAGAAAGCCGTTTTGCCGTTAGAGCGTTAGCGAATGAAACAGGCATTAGCAAATCTCAAGTGAGTTTATCACTCAAACGATGCAATGACGTTGGTTTGGCAAAACAAGACAGAAAAACCTTGATGCCTAAAACCAATACTAAAGCATTAATCGAGTTTATCGCTTATGGCATACGTTACGTTTTTCCAACCAAGCCTGGAGAGATCACTCGGGGAATAAAAACTTCGATTGCAGCCCCTGTACTTAGAGGGCAATTAATGACTTCAGGTGATCTGCCTCCCGTATGGCCTGATGCGCGCGGAAATACCAAAGGCGTAGCAATAGAGCCATTACACAAGAATATAAGACAAGCAGTGAAAAACGATGCTGCGTTGTATGCGATGTTAGCTTTAACCGATGCCATTCGGATTGGACAACCAAGAGAGCGGAATCTAGCTTTAGATAAACTCAATTTATTAGTAAAGGAATTACAATGAAGGGTAGCATTGATAGGCAGGTTAAATTGTGAATAACATCAATTTACAACGGCAGATGATTAAACTAGTCGCGCGAGCATTAGGGCCAGAATTATTAGATCAAGTCGTTTTTGTTGGTGGTTGCACAACTGGCTTGTTAGTAACCGATGATTTTACCAAAGAGCAAATTCGTTATACTGAAGACGTAGACTTAATTGTCCATGTTATTAGCAAAGGAGACTGGTACCAATTGCAACAACAGCTGAGGGAAAAAGGATTTAATGAAGATATGGAATCCTCTGATGGTGTGATTTGTAGAATGTTATTAGATGGCTTAAAAGTTGACTTCATGCCTGATGATCCAAAAATTCTGAGTTTTAGTAACCGTTGGTATCCTAAGGCCATGAAATCAGCAGAGCTATACCAGATCGCTGAGAATGTGAATATTCGACTAATTAAGCCCGAATATTTCATAGCCACAAAAATAGAAGCCTTCAAAGGTCGCGGAAATAATGATCCTATTTCAAGCCATGACATTGAAGATTTACTCAATCTGTTTGATGGGCGAAATGAACTTGTTGACGAAATAAAGGCCGCTGACAATGACGTGCAGGGCTTTATTAGTGATGAGTTAAAAAAATTGCTGTCATCGGATGGTTTTGAATACGCAGTGCAAAGTGCCTCAAGTAATAATACGGATAGAGAGAGTTTAATATTTGAACGATTGGAGATGTGTATTTAAAGTGTTATCTTTCAATTTAGCGGATTTTCTTTTATTAATAGCTCCATCAGCCCAACTAGTGCTATAAAAAGAATAGCGCCAACCGGCCAAACAATCCAAGTAACCCCCCAATTCATGGTCCATAAACTCCAAGCAAGAAATATAGCAGTGAGTAAAGGCCAGTAGAAAACAGCGAATTTTTCGATTCTTTTTACCTGCATGCTTTTATCTTCACTAAATCGCTCTTCCTTTAAAATACGATTGTAGGCTTCATATTTAGCTGACACGGGGATCAAGAGGTAGATACCGATGGCAATCATCAAGATTAAAACAACCATCATCATTAATACGACACCGGGACCCGGCGATGACATACTGACGAACATTAAAGGCACAAAACTAAAAATGAACATCGCTATAGCGATTGATAAGCGCAGATTATAAGTACCTCTGAACTTTTGTAGTTTTTCTTTAAATGCGCTGTGTACGCCATAGCCTAACTCAAATGACTCATTCTCTATTTGTTTTAAATCATTTTCATATTGGTTGGTTCGGATAAAAAAACTAACGCCAATAGAGATTAGTAGGAGAATGCTGACAACCCCAATTGCCGCTGTCATATTAGAGCTGACATTCAATTGGTTGGCTTTCGCCAGCGCCAATAGGGTAAAAAGCGGTACCACGGAGCTAACGCATAAAAACACGCCTTTAGCCACTAAGACAGCCATATACACTTTACTGTTAACATATTTTATTGCTTGTTCTAAGCTGATCTGAGTTGAGTTTCTTTGCGTATTGCTATTGAGAGATTCGGCTATTTCAATGTTATCCTTGAGCAGATAATCGGTTGAAACTTCAAATATTTCCGCCAATATAATTATTTTATTCAGATCCGGAATACTGTTAGTGCTTTCCCATTTAGAGACTGACTGTCTAGAAACATCCATCTTTTCAGCCAGTTCTTCCTGCGACCAGCCAACCTGTTTTCTTAATCTGACTATTTTCTCTGCTAATATCATTCGGTTTATTCCTTGAGTTTCTGTGAAGGGTAAGCATAGGGAATGGGGCAGTTGCAGACTATCAAGGCCGCTTGTTATTTTGTCAACCGTTGGTTGCTATTTCGATTATTACAGGTAATTTAACGCTTTCGAGCCATACTAACAAGCGAAACCGCGCTATAAGCCTTTTTAATTAGGTGTATTTAGTCAAAATAATTTACTAATTAAACAGATTTAATCGAGCTCAGTATTTACATCTAAATTTACAGTTAATTTGCAGAAAGAACGACTGTTTCCCTGACTGCGGCAGTTTATGCTCCCCTAACATCCTGCAGCATACCGATAGCTTGTTAATCAGGTCACAAAATTTTAATGAAAGTTATCTTTGTGTTAGATAATTTGTTAGCCTCGTTCGCCTTAGTGGTTCGGGTAAGCTGAATAGTTACATTTTGACTAGGTTTAAGATAACGTCTAGTATTAATATTATTCGCTGTTAGAAATTTAAGTCATCAGGACTAAATTTATCAGTAAAGAGAGAAGCAACAATTACCCTTACTCTGATAACAACCGATAGAGAGCATTGATGCTGTGCAAGTGACTGCATGTTAAAAAATAGCAATAAATCTAAAACAATCATTTTAGGTACTGTATTGCTTATCGTTTTTATCGCTGAAGTGTTAGTGATGGGCATACTTCACTTGCTTAAGGTTGAGTCGGCCTTCCATGAATCTCTTATTGATGGTGTTTTACTCGCTTTTCTATCGGCTCCTTTCATCTATTACTATCTTATTAAAGATATTTCGACCAAAAATACCAACTTAAAGCGAAGTTTAAAGCGGCAACGACGTGCGGAAGACGCCTTGATTTCATCCCAGGCTGAATTACACCATCTTTCCGAAAAGTTGATCCAAAGTGAAGAAGAGCATCGAAAAGCGGTCGCTTTCGAGCTGCATGATAGTATTGGGCAAAGCATTTTTGCGATTAAGTTAGGGATTGAGAACCTATTGCAGGAGTATTCCTCGTCTCTTGCGAGACCTATTCAGAATGTTCTTTTAGATCAGTTGGTTAAACTACAGAATGCCTGTGAGGAAGTGCGTAATATTTCTATGAATCTGCGACCTTCCATGCTGGATGATTTGGGTTTGTTAGCGACCATCAAATGGCTGACCCGTGAGTTTAGGAATCTTTATCCAGACATCTCTTTTGAGGTTGAAATAGAGGTAGAAGAAGAAGCGTTACCCATTGACCTTAAGATCGTTATATTTAGAATCATCCAAGAAAGCCTGAATAATATGGGGAAGCACTCAAAAGCTAACAAGGTTAGTGTTAAGCTTTGGCTAGAGGATGGCAAAATACATTTAACTATTATTGATGACGGGCAAGGTTTTGAACTGCGAGGCAGTTTTAACGGTGAAGGGATAGGGCTTAGTAGTATGAAAGAAAGGGTGAAGCTTAGTAAAGGTCAATTTTCGCTGATATCTAGGCCTAATCAAGGTACTAAGGTTTGTGCTCAATGGAGAATTGACCCGTCAAATAACCCCCAGTGAAAGAGTAAAACTCGGAAGTTTTCCTAATAATGTATACCAATATTAAGCCCATTTAACTGATAATGCACTTTTCAATGGCGTATTTAGTCACTTCGGAAACACTGTGTAAATCGAGTTTTTCATCAGGTTTGAACGATGTTTTTCCACTGTTTTTAAGCTAATGGATAGATATTCAGCGACTTCGCGGCTTTTTTTGCCTTCTGCGATGAGTTTAGTGACCTCTCTTTCTCTTTTGGTTAAGTTAAACCAAGATCGGTCAGAAGTATCTGAGTGGATATCGGGTTTTATGTAGCCTTGTAACACCTTGTCACAGATTCCAGGACTGAGATAGGTATGACCGTTCATAACCTGCTCTATGGCAGTTAGTAAAACACCATGGGTATCATCTTTTAAAACGTAGCCGACAGCGCCAGCTTCTAAGGCAACCCAAACATATTCTTCTGACTTATGCCCCGTTAGGGCGATTATTTTGATCTTTGGGTTTTCACTAAGTATGGTTTGCATGGCCTCTGTACCATTAATATTGGGCATATTAAGGTCCATCAATATCAAATCTGGTGAAAGCTTGCGAGAGAGTTTTATAGCCGATTTACCGTCTTGTGCTTCTGCGATAATTTCTAATTGGGAGGAGGTTGCTAACAATGATTTCAGGCCGTCTCGTAATATGGCATGATTTTCGGCTATGATAATTTTGGTTCGATTCATGTTTAAATATTCCTCCCTAGGTATAACTAAATAAACATGATGCTTTTCGTTTAGGGTATTAGATCGGGATGGATAGGATTAACTCTACTTTGGAGTGACGTTAATTTTAGGGTCTTATTGACCGCGTGCACCAATGGGATGGTTAAAAAGCAACTTAAAGAAACCCTTGCCATATGAAAACGGATGACCACTTTTTTTCCTGCCATAGCGCGAAATCTAATACTAAATATACCGGTATCAAATCTAATGCTAGCACTAACTTAGTAAAAAATCTAGATAAATGTTGTTAAAATAGCGCTAGTTAACATAAAGATTTTGATTCCTTGTGTAACTCATATACATTTTTTATTCACCAATTATTTTAAAAATACAGATAAACCCTACCAAAATGTTTAAAAAGCCATCAAAAATACAGGGTTTCCCCACCTCTTTTTGGCAAAATAAGTTGATATAATTCTGCTTATGAGCGCAATTGATGGATAGCTCATTGTTGTAGATGGAAGAAGTTCTTTCATAATTATAAATTAAACGATGAAGTATTAGGGGCGATTGTTGCCCCTTAGTCCACATAAACCGCTCTCTTCGAAGACCTATGACAAGGTTGTTTTAACCTTCTTGTCGGTGTTTCGTATCCAATAAGACGATCCAGTTTGTCTTGCTTATGGCTTGTGATTGTCTTATATAAAAATTTCAGAAAATTGGGGGAGTATTATGATTTCAGGTCAATGGAAGTGCACACTGCGCTTTTTCCAAAAAACAGTTATTGCGATGTTAATGCCGCTGTTAGTGGTTGTTTTTAACGCCAGTGCAAACAATACTAATATATTTGTACAGTGCCCTAAGGCGACTGGGACGCCAGACCACCCAGGGGCTAATAACCCTGGTATCAAATGTATTCATTTGGTGGCCGGTGATGGAATGGTCTCAATGGCGGATGATCAGCGTAAAGAGCAATATGTGTTTAGTTTTGCTGAATTACCCGATCCTCCAGCCGGAATTGAAATCAACACCCCTGAATATGCTGGTTGGGTTATGGAAACTGGATTACTCGCAGCCAACGCTCCAGCGCCCACCATTGTTGTGGATGAAGATGACGAATTATTTCTATCTTTAACCAATGTTGGCATGGCAATGAGACCCGATCTGTTTGACGCACATACAGTGCATTGGCATGGCTTCCCTCAAGCCGCTTCGATCTTCGATGGTGTTCCAGATGTATCGGTCGCGATTAATATGGCGTCAACTTTAACCTATTATTACAAAGCCAATGATGCTGGAACCTATATGTATCATTGCCATGTGGAAGCGACTGAGCATATGCAAATGGGTATGCTAGGCAGCCTTTTTGTAAGGCCGAGACAAAATAAACTTCCTGATGGAACCATTTTAACCGCTAAAGATGGAAGTGTTTTTGTTCATCAAATGGGCAACACTTACGCTTTTAATGACGGCGATGGTTCAACTCGTTATGACGTTGATTTCCCTGTTCAAATAGGCTCTTTCGACCCTGATTTTCACGATGCTAGCTTTAATGTCCAGCCTTTACCTTTTGCCGCTATGAAAGACAAATACTTCATGTTAAACGGGCGAGGTTACCCTGATACGGTTGAGCCTGGAGCACTATCAACAGCCGATCCTTTGACCGGTAATTTAAGACCATCTCAACCTGTGTCGAGTTTAATCACAGCCGCTCCTGGTCAACGTATTTTATTAAGAATTTCCGTAACTACTCACCCAGTAGCATCTAAAAACTGAACATATTCAGAAAAATAAAAATAATACTTGACAGTTTTTGGACGAAAAAAACTACTTTCCTAAGTCCGTATAAAATAGATCGCTAGAGATCCCAAACGGATCAAATAAGATCGTTTCCTAAAAACTTTTGATTCCAAGCTTCAACCCGACAGAGAACGTCTAGCAGAGCACCGCTCAGAGAGTCGAAAAAGCCATGTTATCATCAAACCTACAGCAAAGGTTTAAGGTGATTTTCTTAGTGTCAAACGTAGACAAAACAACTGTTCGTAATGAAGTCAGTCGCATCAAGGCTGACTTTGAACAATTGTGTGCCAGCGGAAAATCACAACTGAAATAAAATTTCTGATGAACAGTATGTTTATGATCATGGAACTCATGCTTTCCATATTTCTTGAAAAATCCACCAAGAAAAATAATAAGAATTCGAGTATTCCTTCCTCACAAACAGATAAAAGATGAGTCCGCTTTAAAGCCTGTTCAGGGAAGCAATGGTAAGGGAAAACAGAAAACCCACTCACGGCTAACAATACACGCACGATAGAAACGGTTACTACCATTGAAGTTTATAACTGTGATCCGGTGTGGTGAAGACTTAAACGCCACTGCCAGCACTGAGTCTGAACGACGCACAAAAAATTGATATTGTTTTTGAAAAAGTGGTTGAGCATGTTGATGTTCAAATTAAACAGTGTCCATCGTGTGATTCAACCGTAAAAGCATCGTTTCCTGCCGGCTTGCATGGCCCGCTTCAGTATGGCGATGGCCTAAAGAAGCTTTGTGATCAATTTGCTAGTTTGTCAGATGGTGGCACTTAACCGTGTTCAGAAATTAGTCAAATCAATGATGGATGCTCACACTTGCAGAAGCAAGCTTATTGAAGTTTGTATGGCGCCTTCATCAAGCCTTAGAAGAGTGGAGGTTTCAGCCAAAGAAGCATTATTAAAAATGCCGGCAATGAATGTCGATGAAACCTCACTAAGAGTGGATAAAAAGAACCACTGGGTCCATGTTTATTCAGCTGGCGATATGACGTTAAAATGCCTAGATCGCGGGAGGGGCATTAAAGCCATTGATACGATTGATATTGTGCCGCGTTATGGCGGCGTGATCATCCATGATTGTTGGGCATCTTATTTTTCCTATCGACATTGTGGGCATGGGTTATGTGGTTCACATTTGATGCGTGAGTTGACGTTTGTTGTTGAGTCCAATGGGTATGTTTGGGCTAAAAATATGAAGCGTCTTCTAAAAGAAACCTGTGCCAAGGTCTCGAAGAATGAGCAAAAGAAACTGACCGATAAAGATTATGCTAATTTACAGAAACGGTTTAGAAATATTATCACGCGCGGAGAAAAAGAATTACCGCCTGTGCCACCCAAACCCAGCGGTAAGCGCGGTAGAATAGCAAAATCAGAGGCTCATAATTTATGGGGAAAGAATGAGTGAGAATGAACAATCTGTATTATTGTTTGCGAAGAACTCTCATGTTTCATTTACCAATAATCGAGCCGAGCGTGATTTAAGAATGGCCAAGGTAAAGCAAAAGGTGTCGGGTTGTTTTAGAACCGTTAGATACGTCTCAAGCTTATTGTCGAATTTCAAGTTATCTTCAGACTATGGCAAACAAAGGATATAATCCATTAATTGCCATTCAAATGGCTTTGGCTGGTAAAATTAATGATGTAGGG
>JAUZSK010000085.1 GCA_030949565.1 Enterobacterales bacterium | reverse complement strand
TATTAAAGGTAATAGTGATGCTCAAGCTAACAAACGTTCACGAGTTGCGGTTGTGCATACATTAAATACAAACCGCGAACTACCTTATCTTGCTTTATTGGTACAAGGGATCCCGCGACTATCTCATGTTCGAAATGACAATATCAAATATATCCAAGACGATAATCTGTCTGAAGCTGAAAAGATGCGAGTGGAAATTGAATCGGTTGTTGCGACAATACCCGATTTAGATCAGCTAGAGATAATGGTGACTGAAGCGAATAGTAGCGAATAGCCGTTTGTGATGTCAGACCATACTGAGGCAGACGATAGTCATTCAATAGATGGTTCGGAACACCTGTCTATGAAAAAGGCCTCTGCATCTTTTACTCAAATCATTATTTTGATCGGTTTTATGTTGGGGATTTTTGTATCGTGGGCCGTTTTTAGTGGTGATACCCTAGGTCGAGTTAACTTGATCCATCTTATTTTTCTTTATGTGTTTTTTCCTATTTTTAGTCTTATTGTTTCAACCCTGTCCTTAACTTTTGGCAAAGGATTCAATTTATCCAAAATAGTCGGCTATTGTCCTTTTCTCTCAGTTAGTATGAAGCGAGCCATCCTCCAGCAAAGTCAAAGAGAAGATGCAAACCTTCAATTTTTTTACCAAAGTCAACTGGCGGCACTTAGTTTTAGTTTTGCTAGTCTATTGATTTTTATCATTCTGCTAATTTCGTCAGATATTAATTTTGTTTGGCGTAGTACGCTAATGGATGCCGACTTTATTTATCCGTTATTACAATGGATAGCGACACCCTGGAAGTTTTGGTCTAGTGCACAACCTGACTTATCTCTACTGGTAGCGACACAAGAGTATCGCTTAATGGCTCGACAAGCCATTGGGATCAATTTTGGTGATTGGTGGCGATTTATACTTGCTGGTCAGATTTTTTATGCGATCATTTTGCGCAGTGTAACAGCTTTAATTTGTCGCGTGGTTTTAAGTTACCGCAAAAGAAATAGAGAAGTTTTTGCGCCCAGTTTTCAGAATACCAATAATGAGGTTGCCACACAATATACCCTTGCTAAAGTGGTCAATCAGGTTAATAGCAATTATAGTTTAACCAATTGGGCAGGGCTTACAGAGCACCTAGTCGAAGTGATTACTAGCCAACTAAATCATTCTGCTATTTCTAAGCTAAAAGCTGGCCCTTTAGCTTCAGTAACTGAACAACTGCTGGCCGAACGATGGCAACAGACTCAGGTTATCCTTGTCAAAGGATGGGAACCACCGCTGGGGGAGCTCGCCGATTATTTAGAAAATGGTAAAGGTTATGTTTTACCGGTTGATTGGAAGCAAGATCATTTAATTGTATTAAGTGATTTTCATTTAGATGAGTGGCGGCGGTTTATACAGCCTATTTCTAATTGGCAACTTCTTCAATTAAATAGCCTTAAATCGGCTTAACTTTAATCGATAATGTACAACTAGGATATCAGTTTGGAATTTCTTCGTGCATCTTTTGCGGTTGTCGGACACCCGAATAAGGGCAAGTCCTCTATTGTCTCAACCCTAGCCAAAAATGATAATGTTGCTATTTCTCGTCGCAGCGGCACCACAACCCACTCACATTATTTTAAGATTGATACAGGTAACGCCGGATTTGAGCTGATTGATACGCCGGGATTTCAGCGTCCTCAAAAGGTGCTTCAATGGCTTAAACAAAAAAGCCCACAGTGCCGATCAACGCCAAAATGCCATTCAACAGTTTATTCAGTCGCCCCAATGTCAAAAATCATTCCCCGATGAGGTTGAGCTACTAACGCCTATCGTTAAAGGCGCAGCAATTCTTTATGTGGTTGATGGATCTCGTCCCTATGGAAAGGAGTACGAGATTGAAATGGAAATATTGAGATGGACTGGGAGGCCAAGTATGGCGTTAATTAACCCTATTGAAAGCAGCGAATACGTTTCCTCTTGGCAAGCGGCACTTGACCAGTACTTTAAAACCGTTCGAATATTTAACCCGTTACAAGCAAGTCAAAAGCAGCAGCTTGATTTACTTGAGACCTTTGCACATTTAGAGCCCAAGTGGCGTCAATCGATCTATCAGGTTATCCAAGATTTAAAGAATCAGGATCAGGAATTGTTAAACAGGAGTGCCAATATTCTAGCGCAGTTGCTAGTTGACCTTTGTAATTATCAATTTCAGCAGAAAGTCTTCACCCGTGAGCAAGCGGAAAAGTTAAAAGAGATTACCAATAAAGCCTTCCAATCATGGATGTTTAACCGAGAGAAAAAGGCTTATATTAAACTCGCAGCTCTGTATGCTCACCAAGGGCGTGAAATAGAAATTGCCGACCTTGAACTTCCAGCGGATTTATTTGATAGCGATAAATGGTTTGCCTGGGGCTTGTCGAAAAAAGAACTGGCGGCGGTTAGTTTAGTCACAGGTGCCATCGGCGGGGGTACTATTGATGCAATGTTAGCGGGGCATACTTTTCTTCTAGGCAGTGTGATAGGCGGAGTTGTGGGTTTTTCTACTGCATGGTTAGGCGCTGATAAAATTACTGAATTTAAAATAAAAGGTATTCCCATGGGTGGTTATTATGCCACTCAAGGTCCGGTTAAAAATCCTAATTTTCCCTATGTGGTTATCGCTCGGTTTTATTACATGCTAGAGCAGATTAGACATAAGAACCACGCTAATCGTCATACCATTCGATTAGTAAAAGAAGTGAAAACCCAACACAGACTCCAAGATCGGATATCGCAATTGGAAAAAGTGGATGTGAAGAATTTACATCTTGCCTGTAGTAAGCTAAGTAGCCAGAAAAATGTTGAATCGCTTAGGCAAATCATTGGCAAACTCTTCTAGTTAAAGCAAAATTAAATTACAAAAGCCGATAGTAACAGGGCTGAAGTGAAACAATATGGCAAAAAGAAATTGTGGATCGGACTTGATATCCATCGTTTTGTCACCAAATAGCTAATCAATAGGAATCCACCTCGATATACAAGATTATGAGCCGTAAATATAATACTGAAACCGTCATTGACGTTATTCACTGGAACGACACACTTTTTTCTTTTAGAACAACCCGTGACCCTGGTTTAAAATTTCGCAATGGTGAGTTCATCATGATAGGTCTAGAGCAAGCCGATGGTAAGCCCATCATGCGTGCCTACAGTATTGCAAGTGCCAATCATGAAGAGCATCTCGAGTTCTTTAGTATTAAGGTGCAGGATGGTGCACTCACCAGTAAGCTGCAACATCTAAAAGTCGGTGATGAAGTGCTGATTGGTAGCAAACCCACCGGAACTTTGGTGATCGATGATCTGCGTGACGGTCGTAACCTGGTATTAATCGGAACAGGTACTGGTTTGGCACCTTTTTTAAGTATCATTAAAGATCCAGAAACCTATGAACGCTTTGAAAAGGTCGTATTGTTTCATGGCGTTCGTTTTGTTAATGAAGTCGCATACCATCAAATGCTTAGTGAAGATTTAAAAAAGCACGAATATCTCGGTGAAATGATTTCAGAGCAGATGATTTATTATCCTTGCGTTACCCGCGAGCGGTACCAAAATCAGGGACGTATTACTGATTTAATGCAACAAGGAAAACTCTGTTCCGATATCGGATTACCCCCACTTGATCCTAAGTTAGACCGGGTAATGCTTTGTGGAAGCCCGTCTATGTTAGCGGATACCCGGGCTATATTAGATAAAAAAGGTTTCGAAGAAAGTCGTAAAAAGGGGGTGCAGGGAGATTATGTGGTTGAAAGAGCTTTCGTCGAAAGTTAAAAATCGCCAAACAAACTTTGTAAAGCGGCGACTGCTACCAAGCCAGCGGTTTCCGTACGAAGTATTCGCTTACCTAGCTGTACGCCGCGCATCTCAAGCGATTGCATTGCTTTAACATCCTGCGCAGAGAATCCACCTTCAGGGCCGATACAAAGCTGAATTGATTGAGGCTTATCGAGACTTTTCAAGGAGCTGTTGGCGTCTGGGTCAAGGTATAGTCGACAAATAGTCTCA
Source organism: Enterobacterales bacterium (assembly GCA_030949565.1). Lineage (GTDB taxonomy): Bacteria > Pseudomonadota > Gammaproteobacteria > Enterobacterales > Kangiellaceae. The sequence goes on along the minus strand of JAUZSK010000085.1, from coordinate 16,279 downwards.
GTGTCTAAGTTAGATTCTTCTATTGCACCATTGCCTATGCTTTCTATTTTATTTAAATGGACTGCGGAATTAATTAGCATCAATCGTGCGCGGCCTGACTGCTCGCAAGCACTAATCATTACCCGCTGCCAATGTTGTTGTTTTTTTGCTAAACGCTTTTCATCCAGCTTTACATTGCAACGTTGACTAAACAAGGGGCTAAACTCAGTGACTCCTAATTCCACGGCTTTTTGAATAACGAAATCCATTTTGTCGCCTTTGGCGATACCTTGAATCAGGTGGATCTGCAAGGGTGACTCATTCTCTAGTGCTATTTTTTTAAGTATTTTGACCTCGCAGTGACGCCTATTGATATCTGTTATTAGCGCTTGATAATCATACCCATCGCCATTAAATAAAATAAGCGGATCATTCAATTGATAGCGTAATACTTGTGCACAGTGATGGGCGACTGAATTCTCCAATTTAAGAGTGTCATGCAGTTGAAGAAATTGCTCAGTAAAAAATCGATGCTGTCTCATAATAGCGATTGCTAACTTGTTTTATGGAGTGGTGTCAATTATTGAATCCGCCGTAAAATAAACGACGACGGATTCAAGGGTTAATCGATACGCGTGACTAATAGCGGTAGTGATGAGGCTTGTATGGTCCTTCAACACTCACGCCGATATAGTCGGCTTGCTCTTGGGTTAAAACGGTGAGCTTGGCACCAATTTTTTCTAAATGCAATCGGGCGACTTTTTCATCTAAGTGCTTAGGTAAAACATAGACTTCATTTTTGTAATTATCACCATTTTTCCAAAGCTCGATTTGTGCAAAGGTTTGATTGGTAAATGAATTAGACATAACAAAGCTGGGATGACCGGTGGCACAACCTAAATTGACTAATCGACCTTCGGCTAGCATGATAATTTTGTTGCCATTAGGCAGTACAATGTGATCGACTTGTGGCTTAATATTGTCCCACTCGTATTGTTTCATTTCAGCAATTTGGATTTCATTGTCAAAATGACCGATATTACAAACAATGGCTTGGTTTTTCATTTTAAGCATGTGATCTTCGGTAATGATATTGAAGTTTCCGGTTGTGGTGACAAAAATATCGACTTGATCGCAGACATCATCAGTGGTGACGACTCGATAGCCTTCCATTGCTGCCTGCAATGCACAGATAGGGTCTATCTCAGTGATCATGACCGTAGCACCTTGACCTCTTAAGGATTGAGCACAGCCTTTACCGACATCACCATAGCCACAAACGAGTGCGACTTTGCCCGCAATCATAACGTCGGTTGCACGCTTGATGCCATCAAACAGTGACTCTCGGCAGCCGTACAAGGTTGTCAAACTTTTGACTTGGTCACCGAGTCGTTAACGTTAATTGCGGCAAAAGGGTAGTGAGCCTTCCTGCTGCATTTGATATAAATCGCATCACGCCGGTCGTGGTTTCTTCGGTGACGCCTTGAATCGTGTCACTCAGTTTTTGATACAGAGAAGGATCTTTAGCTAACTGGGTTTTGATCGCCTCGATACATGATCGATTTCTTCGTCGCTATCTGGGTTATCTAGTACGCTGATGTCTTTAGCCGCTTTTGCACCTAAAACAACGGCTAAAGTGGCATCACCGCCGTCGTCTAAAATCATATTGGCGGCTTCGCCGTTACCCCAATCGAGGATACGATGCGTAAAAGCCCAATATTCTTTAAGGCTTTCCCCCTTGTAAGCAAAGACAGGTATACCTTTGGCTGCCATGGATGCAGCGGCATGATCCTGTGTGGAATAAATATTACAAGATACCCAGCGGACTTCAGCGCCCAATGCGACCAGAGTATCCATTAGTACGGCGGTTTGGATAGTCATATGTAGGGAACCGGCTATTCGAGCACCTTTGAGGGGTTTAGAATCGCCAAATTCTTCACGCATTGCCATTAATCCTGGCATTTCAGTTTCAGCGATGGCTATTTCTTTATCACCCCAAGATGACAGAGTAAGATCTCTAACGAAAAAATCGCCGTCGCAGTCAAAAGTTTCATGTTTATCGGACATGATACATCTCCATTCTAAGGTTATACGTTAAGGTCAGAATGAGCGCCCTTGGTTAAAAGTGGTCAACTCAACTGAGCGTGACAAAATCATCGGTACAAAATTGACTTTGCTGCAGCGCCCCTCAATTGCGTTGAAAAAGTTAATTTGTTTTTGAAATTATAGTGTCAATTATAGTCTAAAGGCCAGCATCCGCACGTAACACCGTAGCTTTATCGAGGGCTTCCCAGGTAAAATCGCTATCTTCGCGTCCAAAATGACCATAGGCGGCGGTTTTTTGATAGATGGGCCGTATTAAATCAAGCATTTTGATGAGTCCGTAGGGAGTCAAGTCAAAATGGGTTTTGACTAGTTCAACAAGTATCGATTCGTCTACTTTAGCGGTGCCAAAGGTATTGAGACTAATACTGGTGGGTTCTGCAACGCCGATGGCATAGGATATTTGTATCTCACAACGGTCAGCTAAACCGGCTGCCACAATGTTTTTAGCCACATAGCGTCCGGCATAAGCGGCGGATCGATCCACTTTAGAGGGATCTTTTCCTGAGAAAGCGCCACCACCGTGATGGGCTGCACCGCCATAGGTATCAACGATAATTTTCCGACCAGTGAGGCCGCAATCGCCGACTGGGCCGCCAATCACAAAATTACCGGTGGGATTAATATGGTATTTGGTATCTTTGTGCAATAATTCACTCGGTAAAACCGGTTTAATAACCAGCTCATGGATTGCTTCGATAAGATCGGGTTGGCTAATATCGGGATGGTGTTGGGTTGACAGGACAACAGCGTCAATAGCCGCAGGGAGCCCATCTTGGTAGCGAATAGTCACTTGGCTTTTAGCATCGGGTCTTAACCAATCAACAATACCGCTTTTTCTTATTTCTGCTTGTTTGGCCACTAATTGGTGAGACCATGTGATGGCTGCAGGCATTAGCACGGAGGTCTCATTGGTTGCATAGCCAAACATAAGCCCTTGGTCACCGGCTCCTTGCTGTTCTTTTTCGCTTCGATCAACACCTTGATTAATATCCGGAGACTGCTTGCCTATGGCGTTAATCACGGCACAGGTTTTACCATCAAAACCCATGTCAGAACTGGTATAGCCAATATCACAAATCGTTTTACGTACAATATCTTCTAAATCGACCCAAGCACGAGTAGTCACTTCTCCCGCGACGAGAGCCATACCGGTTTTAACCATGGTTTCTACTGCAACGCGTGCATTGGTGTCTTTTTTGAGTATCGCATCCAATACCGCATCGGATATTTGATCGGCTATTTTATCAGGATGCCCTTCGGACACCGATTCTGAGGTAAAACTAGCGTACTGAGTCATAGTTTATTTTCCGTCTTAATGCTATTTTGCGGATCAACGACCCAGTAACAGGGTCAATGATAGTATCCATTCATCTGCAACAATCTGTATTGTTTCGCTATTGAGAGCGGGGATATCGATCGCTAGGATACTTGCTAACAGGATATCGTGAACAATAATAGTCGGCTTTTTCAATTGGTCTTTTCAGTGACTGTTGAATTTTAGACAACAACGCGCTTCGTGGCAATGAATAATCACTTTGAATCCATCAAAATACCTTTCCTTTGATATCGAAACAGCGATTTCACCTCAAAACAAGAATTTTAACAGGCATTGACTATACTTTGAGTAGATGTGATAAGCCTCAATCCGTTGTGGATTGATGGCTAATGGCCACTAGTTTTGGCTCTGAATACATTTCGTAAGGATAACAAGGAATATTAGAATGAAGAAAAAAGTACTTTTGGTTGAAGATAGCACACTGGTGGTTAAAGTGATGTGCCGCTTGATCATAGAGCAAAATGAATTTGAAGCGGATTTTGCACTAACCTTTGCTGATGCTGTTAAACTCATTGGTGACAATCCAGACAAGTATTTTGCGGCGGTGGTTGATCTTAATTTGCCCGATGCTCCTAAGGGCGAAGTGGTTGATCTAGTACTTAAAAATAAAATACCAACCATTGTTTTAACTGCTAGTTACGATGAGAAGAAACGAGATAGCCTGATTGCTAAGGGGATCGTTGACTATGTCATTAAAGAAAACCGATTTTCCTATAGTTATGCGCTAAAACTGATAACTCGCATCAATCGTAATCATGACATTAAGGTCATGGTAGTGGATGATTCTCTGGTGGCTAGGAAGCAATGCGCTAACTTGCTGAAAAAATATTTATTTCAGGTTTATCGAGCTGATGGCGCCAAGCAAGCGATCCGACACCTTGTCGATAACCCTGATATTCGACTTGTCATAACCGACTATAATATGCCAGAAATTGATGGTTTTGAATTGGTTAAACTGCTACGAGGCAAATATGATAAACAGGATCTAACCATTATTGGACTTTCGGGAGATGAAAATGCAACCCTTTCCGCTAAGTTTATCATCCAAAATGGCGCTAATGATTTCCTAAGGAAACCTTTTATTCAAGAGGAATTCTACTGTCGAATTATGCACAATATAGAGTCTTTAGAAGCCATTGAGCAGATTAAGGATGCTGCAAATCGTGATTATCTTACCGGGCTTTATAATCGCCGCTATTTTTGTGAACAAGCGGAGCATAAAATTAAATCATTTCAAAAGTCGGCACAAAATTATTCAATGGCAATCATTGAAGTAGACAATTTCAAAGAATTTAATAATGTGTATCACTCTTACGGCGATCAGGTGGTGCAGGTTTTTTCCGATGCCTTTAAACGCTATTTTGGGCAAGATTTTTCCGGGCGTCTCAATGGGACGGAATTTGTGGTGTTGCAAATTAGCGAAGACCAAGAGGAAGCTTATGAAAAACTCGACGCATTTCGTAAATTAATATCAGAAATTAAAATAAAATTAGAGGATCAAGAAAAAGGCATGACGATTAGCATTGGTCTCAAATTTAGTCAGCAAGATGAATTGACTGATTTACTAAAAAATTGCGATGATTTACTACAAAGGGCACAAGATGCGGGCCAAAATATAGTACTATACGATTAAATACTTACTAAACCTGTAGTCTTGATGAACTTTGATCCACCTTTAGTCGAAGCGAAACTAATAAAGCGATACAAGCGCTTTTTAGCCGACGTGATCCACCCTCAATTGGGCGAAATAACCGTACACTGCCCGAATACCGGTTCAATGAAAAACTGCTGGCAAAAAGGCTGGCCCGTGTGGTTGCAAAAAAGCGATAATCCGAAGCGTAAGTATCCCTACACTTGGGTGCTCACTCAAGATGATCAAGGGGATCGTCTGTGTATTAATACTCATCTTGCCAATCCTCTGGTAGCCACTGCTGTTGAGACTAACAAGATTGCTGAAATTGGCGTAGGTTTGACACTCAACCGAGAAGTTAAATACGGACAAGAAAATAGTCGCATTGACCTTTTAACTACAGATAATCAAGGGAAAAAGAACTTTATCGAAGTGAAAAGCGTTACCCTTAAAGAATCTGATGGATTGGGTTATTTTCCCGATGCGCAAACCCTTAGAGGACAAAAGCACATTAGAGAGCTTATTCAGTGCAAGGCAGACGGGCATGATGCCACACTGTTTTTTATGGTGATGCATACGGGTATTAATCAATTGAAAATGGCTCAGCATATCGATCCCGTTTATGCTGATTTAATACAGCAAGCGGTGTTAAATGGTGTTAAAATTTTAGCCTATAAGGCGTCTATTAATTCGGATAATATTGCTTTAGATCATAGAATTGAAATCTTACTGTGACAAACTTATGGCCTTAGTATTGATAGCATTAATCTTTAGGATTTTATTAGGAGAAAATCATGTCAAATTCCAAAGTCGATATCGCTTACTATTCAGATATCCTTTGCGTGTGGGCTTATGTGGCTCAGGTAAGACTTGAGGAATTAAAAGCGAAGTTTCAGGAACAAGTAGAGATCACCCCCTATCATGTGACCTTATTTGGTGACACCTATCAGCGAATAGCCATAGGCTGGAAGGATCGAGGTGGTTATCAAGGTTTTTCCGATCATATTCTAGAGGTGGCTGAAGGCTTCCCTCATGTGGAAATTAACCCTCAGGTTTGGAAAACTTGTCAACCCGCTACTTCTGGCGAAGCTCATTTATTTTTAAAGGCGATTGACCTAGTGGAAAAGAACAGTGGGACTAAATATTCATATTCAACTCATGCTTTGGTGAAAAAAATTGAGTGGGATTTACGATTAGCCTTCTTTAGAGATGCGAGGGATATAGCTCAAATGGATGTGCTGTTTGATATTTCAGAGCAGCATTCAATACCGAGAAAGGAGATCCAACACTTCTTAGATAATGGACAAGCGATGGCCAAATTTTGTAGTGAAATGTCAATGAAAAACAGCTATAAATTGGATGGAAGCCCGACTTATTTATTTAATAATAAACGTCAAAAATTATACGGCAATGTCGGCTATAAAATACTTGAGGCCAATGTTTCAGAACTCTTATATAATCATGACCATCAGCAAGCCAGTTGGTGCTAGCTAATTTTTGGAATAACGATAACTGTGGCAGGTAATACAAAAGTATTTTTTAAACACCGCTTAGCGCAGCTTTCAGATCTTGATGCCATCGGTGAATTAATGTTAGCGGCAATTACAGAAAATATGAAAGCCTATTTAAATAAAGATCAAATAGAGGCCGCTAAGGAGTCCATGGGGATTGATACTAGCCTCATTAAAGATCAAACCTACTTTGTGATTGAAACCAATATTGACGGCAAAGACAAAATAGTTGCCTGTGGTGGTTGGGGCAAAAGAAAAAACTCTATTTGGAGGCAACCACACCGAGGGGCGAGATGATAGCCTTAGTAACCCAACTATCGATCCTGCCAGAGTGCGTGCGATGTATACCCATCCTCAATGGATCCGGAAAGGCATTGCTGCTCAATTGATCCGTTTGTCGGAAAAAGCAGCCCGCGATTACGGCTTTAAGCAGATAGAATTAGGTTCAACCATTGCCGGTCACCAGTTTTACCTTAAGCAAGGTTATTACGACATCGAAAGGTATGAGCGGCGCTCAGACAATGGTGCGATTGATACCATTATTAAAATGCGCAAAGCTCTGTAGTTTATTGTAGGCTGAGTAACAGCCTAGGTACTTCAGAACGATTCACGACCGATACAAAACTCGACTAAACAGCGACAATAATTCGAACCGCATCCAGTTGTAATTGGGCATCCTTTAAATACTTGTCTAGTAACTTAGTTTGCCTATTTATAAATTGGATCTCTTCTTCACGGATATTAGGATTTCTAAGTTTTAAGGCTTGCAATCGGTCGAGCTCTGATTGTTGCGACTGGTGCATTTTATCGATTGCCTCTTTCAATTTTCCACCAGCTTTTTTCTGAGCTAATTGGGACGAGGTTTTCAGAATTTTCTTAATCGAGATATCTTCACTTTTAACCACCAAGCGAGCATTTCTTTTATCCAACTTTGAACACTGTGCGCTGATATTTTTATGGGATACTTTAGGAGCCAAATCGGAACCGTTAATATCCACCAAAAATCGAAAACACTGATAAGGCAGGTACCTTTGCGCTTGCACATATTTGGGAGCGATCGATTCAAGTTTATATAGGGTTTCAATTAATAATGTGCCCGCTTTAACCGCTTTATTTTTTAAAATACAGACGCTAGCATTACCTTTATTTTCACCGAGTACGAGATCAATAGCACCGCTAATCATAGGGTGTTCCCAACTAAGAAAATGAATGTCGTCTCTGGCTAAGGCTTTTTCTCTCGCATAGGTGATGGTCATGCCATCATTGGGCAATGCGGGGAAAGTGCTAATAAACATATGCGGACCAGGCCTTGCTACATAGCAATCTTGAGAATGGTCTTCATACTCAATTCCAAATCGATCCCAGCATTTTTCAATAAAATCTTTGGGTGACTTCTCATCCATTGCTTGGACTTTTTCTATTAGTCTTATAGCGTTTTTGGGATCAAAGGAGGCGAGTTCAAGTAGGCGGTTTTTCCCTTGGTTAAGATTTTCTAACATCGTTTGCGCTGTGGCTTTACTTGTTTTAACTAGAGATTCTAATTTAGCCGGGTTATCGGCTTGTAACAAGGCTTGCTGCAAAATATTGGACATACTTTGATACAGCATACCACCAACCTGATTGGTTTTTTCAAAAGCCTGCATCGCTTGATGATACCAACTGAAAAGAACCTCTTGCCCTGTCCCCTTTAAATAGGGAATATGAATTTGTATATCTTGGGTTTGGCCAATACGATCGAGGCGACCAATCCGCTGCTCTAAGAGATCAGGATTAAGTGGTAGATCCATCAATACCAGATGATGACTAAACTGAAAGTTGCGTCCTTCACTACCAATTTCGGAACAGAAAATGGCTTGAGCGCCATCTTCATCATCAGCAAAATAAGCTGCGGCTCGGTCACGGCTAATAAGATCAAGATCTTCATGGAAGGTGCAGCAATTAATGCCGAGCTTAAAGCGGCAATAGAGATCAAGATTAATGGCGGTTTCTTTGTTGGCACAAATAATCACTATTTTTTGTTGCCGATTCTGCTTTAAGAAATCTTTTAACCACGCCACGCGCGGGTCAAACAAGCACCAAGAATCATCCTCAAACTGACTTTCTGGATGCAGTGCGGTATCAATACACTCAGGATTTGCACTTTGAATAAGGCGATATTCATCACAGTTTTCTAGTGCGTAGGCATTTAAAAGTCGGGCTGGGAAACCTTTAATATTTTTTCGTGTATTACGATAAATAATGCGTCCGGTGCCGTTTCTGTCAATTAATTCTGCACAAATAGCTTCATAATTAGGCTCTTTAATTTCGATATCGCTGACATATTTCTTTAGGTGTTTTTTTAGAGTCTCTGACCACTTGTTGCAGCTTTCCATTTCGGTTACTAGGGATGCGATCTGTTGATACTGACCTTGTTCTTCAAGAAACTTTTGATAATCATAAAAACGATCAGGGTCGAGTAGTCTTAAACGTGCGAAATGGCCTTCTTGTCCGAGCTGCTCTGGAGTGGCTGATAGTAGTAACAAACCTGGCGTTTTACCGGCAATTCTTTCAATACGAACGTACTCATTGCTGGCTTTTGTTGAGTCCACTGAAGATGATGAGCTTCATCGACAATCAATAGATCCCATTCGGCCTCAACCATTTGTTCTATAGGGCAAGCAGCCATAAACTCAGTGCTGCAGAGAATTAATTGTTCACTTAAAAAAGGATTCTCCATTTCAATATCTTTAAAATCATCGAGATTCGTCATACCGGCTTGTTCAAGCTGTTCGAAATCAATTTGGTTAATTGAATCGATTCTGGACTGATCGAAAATACTGAAATGTAAGTTGAAACGCCGGATCATTTCAACAAACCACTGATGAACAAGGCTTTGCGGCACCACGATGAGTACTCTTTGTGCGCGGTGACTAATCAGTTGTTGATGAATAATCATCCCGGCTTCAATCGTTTTACCCAGCCCCACTTCATCAGACAGCAATACTCTAGGAGCAAATCGACTACCAACCTCATGGGCTATATGTAGTTGGTGACCAATAAGATCAACTCTCGGCCCTTGTAAACCAATGATGGGCGAGGATTGTTGGTTTTGTTTGGCTTGCATGGCAGCAAAACGCAACTGAAACCATTTCATTGAGTCTAGTTGACCAGAAAATAGACGGTCGGTTGCTTGCTCTAGTTTTAAATGATGGCTAATTTGTGTTTCTGGCAAGGGTAAAATTTTGTTAGTGTCTTGCGGATCCTGCACCATATAGACAAGCGTTCCATTGTGCTGCACTACTTCTTTAATGCTAAGGATGTGACCATCAAGGGTTTCAATCTGATTACCAACTTCATGCTCCACCCGAATAAGTGGTGCACTATCACTGGCGTAGGTTCTTTGATCATCGGTGGCGGGGTAGAAAACAGCGACCAAGCGGTGGTCAACTCTTTCAATGATACCTAGTCCTAATTCGGGTTCGTTTTCGCTTAGCCAGCGTTGGCCAACAGAAAATTGTTTACTCATAAAAAATGTTAGTCATTGGTTAGTGCTCAGTCTGCTGATTATACCACCAGTTGCCTTGTGTTATACTAGAAAAATAAACCAATATTTATAACTATTTAGCTTACCTCAAAAATCAACCTGAATCGTTATGCTACTTTTGAAAACTCACTGTTATAGGTGGCAAAATTTTAGAATTTTGAACCTCTTGAACTTTTGAATGGAGATTGTTATGAATCAAGATAAAGCAAACCTGTCTGAAGATAAGAATAATGAGCCTAACAAGCCATTGATTGATTCTATAGGTCAAATTGCAATCTGCATTACTGATCTTGAGCAATCACTGCATTTCTATCAGCATATATTGGGCTTTGATTTGCTATTTGAAGTGCCCCCCAATATGGCATTTTTACAATGCGGTAACATCCGCTTGATGTTAACGACCCAGCAAGGGGAAGCACAGGACCATCACACTTCAGTTATTTATTATAGAGTATCAGATCTAAACAAAGCCGTTGCAGCTTTAAAACAGAAAGGTGTAGCCTTTATCCGTGAACCTCAGTTAACAGCTAAAATGCCGGACCACGAGCTATGGCAAGGTTTTATCCGTGATCCGGATGAAAATTTGATTGGAATAATGACAGAAAAGCAGTTGCAGGGCTAGTTACGGGATTTAAGTTTAACTTATCCGTATGATTTTAAAATAATTCTGCTGTTTTAGTTATTTCGACTGGGGATATTTGTATTTATACGAGATTCTAGCTAAGAGAATAATAGATTAAGTGAATGACGATGCGACAGGAGCATTAATTGTGAAAAAAATAGCTATTTTCTCGGATGTACAGAATATCTACTATACAACCAAACAGGCCTATGGTCGTCAATTTAATTATCGTAAACTTTGGCGCTTGATTAGTACACAAGGTGAAATTGTCGCGGCAAATGCTTATGCCATTGATAAAGGCGATGAAAAACAGCTGAAATTTCAAAGCGCTCTTAAACATATCGGATTTAAAATAAAGCTAAAACCCTATATTCAACGCAGCGATGGTTCCGCTAAAGGTGATTGGGATGTTGGTATAACGATTGATATTATGGAGATGGCAAGTAAGGTTGATAGGGTTGTGTTACTTTCCGGAGATGGTGATTTTGATTTGTTACTACAAAAAATCAACAGAGATTATGCAGTTGAAACGCAGGTATTTGGCGTTGAGTCACTCACCGCTAATTCCTTAATTAATGCAGCTACTCAATATATAAAAATTGAAAACAATCTATTAATGTAGACATCCAAATCCTGCAGATGTCCAGTTAATGCAGATATTTTGCAATTTTCGCAAGCTTGACTATGCTTAATTAAGACATATAAATATTACTGGTGAAAAATCAATGAAACTATTAAAAATCATGTTGTGTAGTGTGCTCTTAATGCTTGTTATAAGCTGTGGTGAAGGCAAATATGGCTCGATGTCACGATCTGAGCTAACGGAAAAGCAGCGCCATTGCGATAGCATCCCTAAAAAAACAGCGGTGTTCGCCAATGGTTGTGAAAAAATTAAAAAAGAAATCGATCGCCGAAGGAAAAATAGAAATAAGAAATAAGAAATAAAGGATTATACTTTTTAAATCGAACCATCCCCGAAGTGGTTTAACGGGAATAACGGATATTAACCTCTATTTTCATAAAAAGAGAAGATCATCCGGCGCTAAATTGGTTAAAATGGGTTTGTTGATTTTGGAAAACTTATCCAGTATAGTGTGCTTGTAATAAGGTTATTGCATTGAGTGTAAGACCATAAGCATTGCAATGCCTCCTAAAAAATTAACGCTAAAAGAATAATCGATAAAACGCCGAAGGCAAACCTTAAAACATCGGATGTTATTCAAGTTAGTAGTCTGAACCATTCTAAAAATTCTCTCATGTATACCAATCACTTACTCGCTAAGTTTTAGGAGTTCATTGAGGTTAAATCATAGTAAATTTACAAATTATCATTTCAGGCAAAAGCCGCGCGCGAAGCGCGTAGTTATTAAAGGAGAAGCTAGTGAAAAACATTATTATATGCTGTGATGGAACTGGAAATGAATATGGTTCTAATAATACCAATGTTGTAGAAACATTCGCTTTGGCTAAAAAAAATAGCAAACAGATCACCTATTACGACCCTGGCGTAGGAACCGGTGGATGGGAATACGACGAGAGTACCGGTGGTTTATCGGCTAAATCAGATAGTGCAACCGGGCATGGATTGCAGAAAAATGTTCTCGATGCCTACCAGTTTTTGATGGAATGCTATGAAGAGGGCGATCGAGTTTATGTTTTTGGTTTTAGCCGCGGTGCTTTTACCGTCCGTTCATTGGCTGGGATGTTGCACAAATGTGGGTTATTGAGGGCCGACAATGACAATTTAGTTGACTATGCATCGAAAATTTATAATACAAAAAATAATACAGAAATAGCGAAAGGATTTAAGAAAACATTTGCCAGAGACTGCCCAGTTTATTTTATCGGTGTTTGGGATACCGTTAAATCGCTCGTATTAAATGCTAAGAAGAAATTTCATGATGCTAAATTGAATCCCGAGGTAAGTTTTGGTTATCATGCCGTTTCAATTGACGAACGAAGAAAGGATTTTCCGGAATATTTGTGGGATGTAACGAATAAAATTAAAGGACAAGTCATCGAGCAAGTTTGGTTTGCCGGAGTACATGCAGATGTCGGTGGTTGGTATCATGAGAGAGGCTTAGCCAATATCTCTTTACAATGGATGATGAAAAAAGCTAAGTCTTGCGGTATGCTGGTTGATAATAAAGTATTGAATCAGTTTAAAGCGGATCCTTACGATATACAACACGAAGAGTACAAAGGCTTCTGGCGGTTTAGAGGTACTCATAAACGTCAAATAGCCGAAGGATCATTTATTCATGAAAGTGTAAAGAAGCGATTGGATAAAAATATAGGGTATAAACCTAAAAACCTACCGGAAAATCCTAAATTTGTTAAGTAGAATATTATTTTAGAGTGGATTATTTTTTAACGACGTTTGCGCAAGCTGTTTCGGTCAAAACGATGAGAATTTTTCCGAAGTTTTTAAAAGCTTTATGGGTTACTTTGCCGTAACCACTTGGTTTCGGCCTTTTTCCTTAGCGGTATATAGCGCCTTGTCAGCCGATTCTAATAGATTACGTGCAATTAAAGAGATATCTTGATTAAGCTGTGGTTTGACACTTGCAACACCGCAGCTAAGTGTTAAGTGATTGGATACTAGCGAGTGGGCGTGGCTAATGGATTCGGATTCGATCGCTTTATTAATTGACTCTGCCACTTTTTTAGCTCCATCTAAGTCGGTATTCGGTAATACAAACACAAATTCTTCTCCACCATAACGAGCCACAAAGTCGGAAGGTCGCTTGAGTGTTTTTACCATGGTACTAGCCACAGACTTTAAACAATCATCCCCCGCTTGATGCCCATAGTTATCATTAAAGAGCTTAAAATGGTCAATATCACATAATATTAGGGAGAGCTCATTTTTATTTCTAAAAGAGCGTTTAAGCTCTTTCATATAGACTTCATCAAAGAAGCGCCTATTGGCTATTTCTGTCAAACCATCGACAACTGCCATGGCTTTGAGCTTATGATTGGCTTTGTTCAGTTGATGCCTCATTTCGGCGATCCGCTGCATCGCTTGAAGTTTAGCTTTGAGCACGATTGAATCAACCGGCTTAATTAGATAATCGTCTCCTCCGACATCGATACCATGAGCGATATCCTCAGAGTTTGAAAGGCCTGATAGAAAGATAATCGGTACCCAGCCTAGATCAAGCTTGGTGAGTTCCCGAATGGCTTTGGTTGCTTCTATTCCGTCCATTACCGGCATGGTCACATCCATTAGGACGAGATCTGGGTTTTCTGACTTAAATAAGTCAACAGCCTCTTTTCCATTGTTGGCGATAATAATCTCATGCCCTGCTTTTTCAATATAAGATTTAATAATCAACTGATTAGAGCTGGAATCTTCGGCAAGTAATATTTTCATTATAGTTAGAAGTACCTCAAAATAGCTATAGCTCACAATAAATATTAGCACATTATCAAAGATAAGTTTGTAATTTATTTAACTGCTTGTGCTAGTTGGAATTGAGCATTGTGGGTTCTGATAAAATCACACATTTCGGGATATTGCAGAGGTTTGCATAGCAAATAGCCTTGGATATAGTCACATTTTAATGATTTTAGTATTTCAAGTTGATCATTTTGTTCAACACCTTCCGCAACAACTTTTAATTCTAATGCATGAGCCATTGCTATGGTTGCTTCAACCAGTTGTTTATCGACGGGGCTATTTTGCATGTCTTTGACAAAGCTTTGGTCGACTTTTAGAATATCAAATGGAAATCTTTGTAAATAACTCAATGAAGAATATCCAGTCCCAAAGTCATCGAGCGATAACTTCATACCTAATTCATGCATGGTTGATAAGGTTTCTTTGACCAAAGTGTTGTTATCTATAAAAACCCCCTCAGTTATTTCCAATTCAATAGCTGAAATAGGTACAGCATATTTTTCTAGTATCGAAAGAATATTTTGAACCAGTTTGCCATCATCAAATTGTCTTGGTGATAAGTTAATGGCAACTCGAGTGCTAGTTTTAAGTGTTTTTTGCCACCTAAACCTGGCTTTAATAACTTCTTCAAAGATGAAATAGCCAATCTCAAGAATAAGCCCAGTTTTCTCTGCAATGGGAATAAATTCAGCAGGTGAAATCATACCAAATTTAGGGTTATTCCATCTTACTAGGGCTTCAATACCGGAAATACTAAGATCAAAACTATCAAATTGAGGCTGATAGACTAAAAACAATTCATTGCGGCTTAATGCATTTCTTAACTCTTCTTCAAGGGCGAAACTTCGCTCCAAGTTTTCGCGCATCGGTTGGTCAAAGTAAATCTTTTTACCTCGACCTAGTTTTTTTGCTGCACCTAATGCTAGATCAGAACTTTTTAACAGTTCACTCACTTCACTTCCATCATCAGGAAACGTGGCGATACCGATTCCCAAATTTAAAGCAATCGTTCTGCCCTGAATAATGATAGCCTTTTTAAACATTGATAAAACCGTTGTTCCTATTGTGTCGGGGTCAAAATTACCATTGTGGCCTTTATGAATAATGATGAATTCATCTCCACCAAGCCGTCCAACAATATCTGCTGAGGTTTTATTAGATTCTAATTTGTTGGCTACAAATTTGAGTAGTTGGTCACCAATCAGATGCCCCAGCGTATCATTGATTTTCTTGAAGTCATCTATATCAATAACTAATAGGCTGAGTCTTTCATGGTTTTTCTTAGCGCTAGTTAGTAATTCATCAAATCGTTGAAGCACCCTAAAGCGATTAGGTAATCCGGTTAATAAATCAAAATTTGCCTGTTGATAGAGCATTTTCCGGTCTTCTATTTTTTGTGTTATGTCCTCTTTTGTTGATAGATATTTATAGGCGACCCCAGCTTCATTTTTAACTACGGAATAATTTGAATTTTCCCAATATAGTTGGCCATTTCTTTTTTTGTTTTGAATATCCACATTTAGCATTTTACCGGATAATAGACTTTTCCAAATTTTTCGATAGGTGCTAAGTGGTGTATTGCCTGATTTTAAAAATCTTGGATTTTTGCCTATTACTTCTCGTCGGTTGTAGCCCGTTGTTCGCTCAAATCCAGCGTTGACATACTCTATATCACCTGTAAGGCTTGTGATCATTATCGATATAGGTGCTTGTTCTACTACCTGGTGCAAGGTTTCAAGTTGTTTTTCATAGTGTTTTTTCTGAGAAATATCGATGGTCGTTCCCAGATATCCAGTAACATTACCCTGTTCATCATGTTGGACGATAGCGCGTGCTAAGATGTGTCTAGTATTGTTTTCAATATCGACAAACCGATATTCTAGATCCCACGGTTTTGACTCATTAACGTGATTATTCCATTCATTAAATATTCTTGTTTGATCTAGTTGGTGAAGCGCATTTTTCCAGCCATCACCTATTGCATTATTAAAATCTAATCCTGATTGGTTTTGCCATTCTTTGTTTACATAAATACACTGTCCCGATGCATCGGTTTCAAATACACCGATTGGCAAACTATTGACTAGCGATTGATATTTATTCTCGCTATTGATTAATTCTAATTCGATCCCTTTTTTTACCGATGTATCAACCATTGATTGTACGTAA
>JAUZSK010000083.1 GCA_030949565.1 Enterobacterales bacterium | reverse complement strand
CCGAATCAGCTATGGATGTGACTTGTTTACTATCTGTCAAAAGCGATCATTCGAAGAGAGTTCGCTGGTAAAAAAGTGCCGCAACGCATAGAAAAACTTTGTGGGACTAAATGTGTAGTGGCTGAATCCGGTGAACTGGTGACTATTTGTCATATCAATAAGCCATTACGCTTTAATTAAAAGGATTTTTTTGAATCTAGCTCTCACTAAATCCCCTAGTCCCGTTTACTTCTACTCCGGCGGTGCCGTGGGGATCAAGCTGAAGTTATCTTTTTCGGCGGCTTTTTGATCGGCACAGAAGCAACAATGATCAGTGTTGTATTAATTGGCTTTTTTAATGATAGCGTAACGTTATTTTAAACCG
Source organism: Enterobacterales bacterium (assembly GCA_030949565.1). Taxonomy (GTDB): domain Bacteria; phylum Pseudomonadota; class Gammaproteobacteria; order Enterobacterales; family Kangiellaceae. The sequence continues at coordinate 103,381 of JAUZSK010000083.1, read as the reverse complement.
CAACATCAAGAGAAACACGAAGACCTAAACGAATAGCAAAATCAACTAACATATCTAAACGAAATTCATTTATTTTACTTTTTCGTAATGCTGAAACTCGCGGCTGTGTAGTCTCTAACACTTTAGCTAACTCCATTTGCGTAGCTCTTCCTGCATCAATTTGTTCGTTGATTTCAATCATTAAATGTGAACGAATTTTAAGATTTTCTTTTTTAACCGGATCATCTTCTATTGCATCCCAAACACTTTTAAATTTTGTCATTTCGATTGCTCCTGTAGCAACTGTTTTAATCGTTTCTTTGCCAACTCTAAATCATGTTTAGCTGTTATTTCTGTCTTTTTTTGGAAAGCATGAAGTACATGAACCCTACTTGTTACGAGTAAGCTATCTGTGCTAATAATTAACACGTGACCTGCCCAGAAGATTATTAGCTTATTTGAGGTGTAAATTGACCGAACAGCCTTTCAGCAGAAACTAAAACAGATAATCTTTGACCTAGCTGACCATTACAGCTCGCCATTTCAGTTGCATAGCCCGCTTTATTAATACGGAATGCCTAGCAAACGTCAATACCAAAGTATGCTGAGGCATCGGCTTTAGTCCAGCCCCGAGCTATCTGGTTTGGATGCAAAATAGATATTGCCTGCATTAAAGATGTTCAATAGAAAGAAAATGATATTGAAGTGGTCTTTTAAAAAAAACTGATAAAGAAACCAAGGCGCAAAAATGACCAATAAAAAAACGGATAACAGGATGATTAAAATAGTTGCCCATTGATGTTGTATACCGAGTAAACTTAAAAACCAAAGCAAAGCTGGGTAGGCGATTGTAAGAAACAGACCGTCAAGCATTGGGCCCTTAAAGCCGCCGGAAAGTGTCGCGCTAACAAGAAATAATGCAGTCCCGACCAAACCAATCCAAGTTCCTACGTTACGATTTATTTTTGACTTTTCCGCAACCGATTTTTCGAATTTAAATCCATAATATTTCATAAATCATTATGTTCCTTGTCAAACTTCAAAACCAGAAATGACTCTATGAGTGTGTCTAAAGTTCCTAGTCCCGCTTAACGGCCTTTGGCTGATTTAAATCGGCCTGCTTTTTTAACGCCGAATAAACGGCGGGAAAAGCCGGTCGTTTAATATATTTTCCAGTCCCTTTTTGTACTCTTAAATCACCATCGGCGAAGCGTAATTCACCATCGCAAATGGTATGGGTCGCAACACCTTTGGCTTGCCAGCCTTCAAAGATATTAAAGTCAATATTTTGATGATGGGTTTTAGCCGAGATGGTTTTACTAGCTTGTGGGTCCCACACCACTAGATCGGCATCGGCACCGACTTGGATACAACCTTTGCGTGGGTAAATGTTAAATATTTTCGCGCTGTTAGTCGAGGTGACTGCCACAAATTCCTGTGGGGTTAACTTGCCGCTATTCACGCCGTGCGTCCATAGCATCGTCATGCGATCTTCTACTCCGGCGGTGCCGTTGGGGATCAAGGTAAAGTTGTCTTTTCCTGCGGCTTTTTGATCGGCACAGAAAGCAACAATGATCGGTGGCGGTAGTTTGTAAGTTGCCCGATTGCAAACCTTTCCACAGGGCTTGTTGATGTTGCTTGGCGCGGAAGGGTGGCGACATCACATGGGCGGCGGCGTATTCAAAATCGGGGTGTTGGTAGACGCTTTCATCAATTAAAAGATGCCCGGCTAGCACTTCACCGTAAACTCGTTGCCCCGCATTTCTTGCACGAATAATTTCTTCTAGCGCGTCTTTAGTTGAGACATGAACCAGATACAAAGGCAGACCGATAACTTCTGCCATTCGGATCGCTCGGTTCGCGGCTTCACCTTCGGCTGCCGGTGGACGCGACAAGGGATGGGCTTCCGGTCCGGTGATCCCCATGTCTAAAAGTTTACGCTGTAATTGGTACACCAGTTCACCATTTTCCGCGTGGGCGGTGACAATGGCACCGAGATCGGCAGCACGTGAAAAGCTATTGTAGAGAATTTCATCATCCGCCATTATGGCGTTTTTGTAGGCCATAAAATGTTTAAAACTATTGACCCCTTCTTCTGTTACCAGTGTGCCCATATCTTGATGCACAGTTTCATCCCACCAAGTGACCGCCACATGAAAAGAGTAATTGGCACAAGATTTTTCAGCCCAACCGCGCCAAGTTTTATAAGCCTCCATTAAAGATTGTTGTGGGTTGGGGATCACAAAATCAATAATGCTGGTGGTACCACCCGCCAAGCCCGCGGCAGTTCCGGTAAAAAAATCTTCTGAGGCGACGGTGCCCATAAAAGGCAGTTGCATATGAGTGTGGGGATCAATGCCACCGGGCATAACCAGCTGCCCCGATGCGTCAATCTGCTCGACTTTGCTGTCAACCTCTAAATCTTGTCCTATGGCTTTAATCTTGCCATCTTCACAATAGATATCCGCTTGCCAAGCATTGTCCGCAGTAACGATTGTTCCACCTTTAATGATTAACGCCATAGAGTCATACTCCTATTGAGGTTTAAACAGTTTTTGCAGTATTAGATAAATTGCGCCCGCTAAAAATAATCCGACAAACCAAGCAAAATCATAAAGACTCACAAAAAATTCTGGGGCGCTATCAATGAGTCCCGCTTTAAATAGAAAACCCGGCAGATTGGGTAAGATCCCGAGAATCAGAGCGATAATTCCAGCCATATTCCATGCACCGTATTGTCCTTTATGATCAAATAAAGCGTCAATATCGAGCTCGCTTTTTCTGACTAAAAAATAATCCACAATTAAGATCCCAGCAATCGGACCCAGTAGCGCGGAATAACCAATTAACCAAACAAACAAATAACCGCCGGCGGTTTCTAATAGCTTCCAAGGAAAAATAGCAATACCGATCCCAGCGGTGATATAACCGCCCATTTTAAAACTGATTTTGCGCGGACTAAGATTGGAAAATCCGTAAGCCGGAGCCACCACATTGGCCGCTAAATTGGTGGTTAAGGTCGCAATTACCAGTGCAGAGAGTGCGACCACGACGCCAAGACCACCCATTTTAGCCGCTAAAGCGACGGGGTCCCAAATCGCTTCACCATAAATGGTCACGGTGGCAGAAGTGACTGCCACACTGATAAAAGCAAACAATGCCATGGGTAACGGTAGCCCTACCGCCTGACCGATCATTTGGTCACGCTGGCTTTTTGCAAAGCGGGTAAAGTCGGGGATATTGAGCGCCATAGTCGCCCAAAAACCGACCATGGCGGTTAAACTTGCGATAAAAACCGACAAGAATTGACCTTCTTTTGCGCCGCCGACAATAAACTGTGACGGTGCGGATAGCATTTCACCAAAACCACCGGCTTCGACATAAGCCCACGCCAGTAGCACCAATCCCATCAAGATTAAAAAAGGTGCGGCATAGGTTTCAAGTTTACGGATACTCTCCGTGCCGTTTTTAATGAAATGTAGATGCATCACCCAAAACAATAGAAAACAAATAAACTGTCCAAGATCGATACCGAGCATCGCGATTTTTTCACCCATGATCAGATCAGCGGTTAATCCGTTAATAATCACATAGATTGCCGACCCGCCAACCCAAGTATTGATGCCAAACCAGCCGCAGGCGACTAATCCACGAGCTAGCGCCGGAATTCTCGCACCTTTCGTACCAAAAGAGGATCGCAGCAACACCGGGAAAGGAATACCATGCTTGGCGCCCGCATGACCAATTAAAATCATTGGCACCAGCACAATCATATTACCCAGCAAAACAGTCAGTACCGCCTGCCACCAGGACATACCTTCTGCCACCAAGCCTCCCGCCAGCATGTAGGTCGGCACACACACCACCATTGCCACCCACAAAGCGGCATAGGACTTCCAATCCCAACTGCGCGCCTGCTCATCGGCAGGGGCTAGATCCTGGTTCCATAAATCATCGGCGACTCTGTTATTATTATTTTGCACTGAATTCATTGTTGTCCTCTTTGCGGTTACTAAAAACTTATTTCATCGGGGGTAAGCCTACTCCAAATCGGTTAACTTGCCGTAGGCATCAGGGCGACGATCACGGAAGAACTGCCAACTATTTCGTACCTCTTGTACCATACCCATATCCATATCATGAATCAACAGTTCATCCTGATCACGACTGGCTTCTTTTTCGATCTGACCGCGCGGATTAACGAAATAGGTTTGTCCATAAAACTCACCAATATCCCAAGGCTGCTCATGACCAACACGATTGATTGCGCCAATCCAACAACCATTGGCCGCCGCCGAAGCGGGTTGTTCTAACTTCCACAAATATTCCGACAAGCCTGCCACGGTCGCGGAGGGATTAACAATATACTCGGCGCCATTAAGTGCCAAGGCACGCCAGCCTTCCGGGAAATGACGATCATAGCAAATATACACACCGAGTTTACAATATTGGGTTTCAAATACCGGCCATTCCGAAGCGCCGGGTTTAAAGAAGAACTTTTCCCAAAACCCTGCCACCTGTGGGATATGAGTTTTACGATACTTGCCCAGATAACTGCCATCGGCATCGATCACCGCTGCGGTATTGTAATACACACCGGTGACGCTGTCTTTTTCGTAAATAGGCACCACAATCACCATTTTATATTCTGCCGCATACTTTTGCATCAGTTGCACTGTGGGACCATTGGGAATGGACTCGGCACTGGCATACCATTTAGGATCTTGGCTAGGACAAAAGTAGGGTTGAGTAAAAACCTCCTGAAAACAAAGTACCTGCACACCCTTTTCACCGGCTTCCTTGATCATCGGAATATGCGCTTCGATCATCGCTTGACGAATGGTTTCTGGGTCATTATCAGTGGAACTCTTGAGTGCCATTTGAATCAATCCGCCGCGCAGTGTGGCCTTTTTGATCATGCTTTTCTCCTCATTATTTTAAATTAAAAATGCTGTTTTTGACTGTCTAAATTCTTTATACCGACCTCTCCCTAGCCCTCCCCTTCCAAGGGGAGGGGAATGAGATGAGTCTACTGCTAAATTCTTGAATCTTCCTTGTAATCTTTGTGGGAATTATTCTTTGTTGATCTTATCAGCTCTTATTGTAACTGACTTCTTTCCATGAAAATTCTCTTCTTCTCTTTTGCTAATCCCCTCTCCTTGTGGGAGAGGGTTAGGGTGAGGGCTTTGGTTTAGGTTATCTTATCTTCTCTCTAGCTTCTTTATTCGACTCAAGCTTCCCGACCTCTCCCTAGCCCTCCCCTTCCAAGGGGAGGGGAATGAGATAGTGAATTCTGACTGTCTAAATTCTTTATTCTTCCTCTTTTTTGCAATCCACTCTCCTTGTGGGAGAGGGTTATCTTATCTTCTCTCTAGCTTCTTTATTCGACTCAAGCTTCCCGACCTCTCCCTAGCCCTCCCCTTCCAAGGGGAGGGGAATGAGACAGTGAATTCTGACTGTCTAAATTCTTTACTATCCCCTCTCCTTGTGGGAGAGGGTTAGGGTGAGGGATTTTCATTCAACGGATGATTTTCCCAAGTCACGTAATCAAGTCCATTATCCACCGGGCGCATTTCAATACACTCAGGTACTGGGCAAATCATGGCGCAAAGGTTACAACCAACACATTCCTCATCAATCACGGTAAAACTTCGACTGCCATCGACCGCGGTATCAAATCGGATCGCTTGATGACTGGTATCTTCACAAGCGATATGACAACGACCGCACTCGATGCACTTTTCACTATCAATAACTGCCTTGGTATCAAAATTCATATTGAGATCATTCCAATTGACCGTATTGGCTACCGCTTTACCACGGAAATCATCCAACCTGCGATAGCCTTTTTCATCCATCCAGTGACTTAAGCCGTCGATCATATCGTCAACAATTCGAAAACCAAAGAGCATGGCTGCGGTACAGACCTGTAAGCCCTTGTGCGCCGAGAGCAATAAACTCTGCCGCATCGCGCCAGTTCTCAATGCCGCCAATGGCCGACATTTGTAAATTTTTGGTGTCAGCATTGCGCGCAATTTCCGCCACCATATTTAAGGCAATGGGTTTAACCGCGGTGCCGCAATAACCGCCATGCGATCCTTTGCCGTCCACCGTTGGCGTCGGCGCCATTAAATCCAGATCCACCGTGACAATGGAGTTCACCGTATTGATCAGCGATACCGCATCGGCACCGCCCTTTTTGAGCCGCTTCCGCCGACCATAAAATATTGGTAATATTGGGTGTCAGTTTGGTAAATACCGGAATATCCACCACTTCTTTCACCCATCGGGTGACCTTTTCGACCATTTCAGGCACTTGGCCAATCGCCGATCCCATACCGCGCTCACACATACCATGAGGGCAACCCAGATTAAGCTCTAAACCCTGGACACCGGACTCAGCGATAGCAATGGCTAACTCTTTCCATGATTTTTCTTCAATCACCGCCATCATTGAACCGATAATAACGCGATCAGGCCATGCTTGACGCACCTGCCGAATTTCATCTAAATTGGTTTGTAAAGGTCGGTCAGAAATCAGCTCAATATTATTGATCCCTAAAATATTCTGCGCCGTATTTTTGTGCACGCCATAGCGACTAGAGACATTAACCACTGCCGGATCTTCACCCAGGGTTTTCCAGACTACTCCGCCCCAGCCGGCTTCAAAGGCTCGAACCACATTGATCAACTTATCGGTCGGAGGCGCTGAAGCAAGCCAAAAAGGGTTGATGCTTTTAATGCCTGCGATGTCGCAACTTAAATCAGCCATGTTTTACTCCTGTCCCGTTAGATAGCGATCTATCGCCAGCGCCGCTAACTTTACCATCCTGCACCGCCTCGACCGTTAAATCGTCACCATCAATACAATCACCACCGGCGAACACGCCTTGTAATGAGGTCATATAATTGCGCTTCACTGCGATTTTTTGGTGCTTCAAATCAAAATTCTGTTGCTGTTTCTGACTATCTAGTTGCTGACTGTCTAGTTTCTGACTATCTAATTTTTGGCCAATCGCCTTTAGCACCCGATCCGCATCCATTTCAAAATGTTCTGATGTGAGCTCGACCTTGCCATCTTTTATTTGAGTTTTGGCCAAGCTCAAACGCTGGGTTTCAGCATGATAAGCCACTGGCGTCGCACAGAAAATCATCTTTACCTGGTTCAGACGAGCCAAGTCGACTTCCCATCGGGTCGCGCTCATGGCCGCTTCATCGCGACGATACACCAGAGTCACATTTTTGGCACCTAATCGTTTGGATTGAATGGCTGCATCAATAGCTGTATTGCCGGCACCAATCACCACCACATTTTCAGCACAGGAAATCTGCGATAAATCATCGGCTTGCCGAATGTCTTCAATCAAGTCGATCGCATCCAATACTTGCGCTGAATCCTCGCCTTCGATGTTTAGTTGGTTCACCTTAGATAAACCTATGGCGATAAAGACTGCGTCATACTGTTGCCTTAGATCGGACAACATGACTTGTTGATTTAAACCACAATTGTATTGAATGCTAATACCGCCAATGTCTAATAAAAACTCAATTTCCTTTTGTGCAAAATTATCCGCCATTTTATAAGCGGCTAAACCATATTCATTCAGTCCACCGGCTTTGCTTTTAGCTTCATAAATAGTCACTTCATGGCCCAGCATCGCCGCTCGATGAGCACAGGATAAGCCCGCAGGACCCGCGCCAACCACAGCGATTGTTTTACCACTCGAAGGTTTACGACTGAAGGGATGAGGAACATCACGCCCAAGCAGATGATCAACCGCATAGCGTTGTAGCTGGCCAATTTTGACCGGCTGCTGTAGCGATTCATTCAACACGCAATCCTGTTCACACAGCACTTCGGTGGGGCAAGCCCGAGCGCAAGTACCTCCCATGATATTTTCAGACAGGATGGTTTTGGCCGATCCGGTAACATTGTCGGTGGCGATTTGATGGATAAAGGTGGGAATATTAATTCCGGTCGGGCAAGCCTTAATACAAGGCGCATCATAACAATAAAGGCATCGGCTGGATTCGGCCTGTGCTTGCATCTGGCTTAATAAGGGATGCAGATCTTTAAAGTTGGCCTCTATTTCCGGTTTAGAAAGAGTGCCATCGGTGGTGCTGTTGCTGAGTCCTAACGACATTATTTTTCCTTTTAGGTCAAATATGAAAGAGTTGAACAAGCCAACATTATTCATTCTTGACCAATTAGTCAAGTGGTAAATAATTGCCTTCTGCTACAAGATCAGAAAAAGCCCAAAAATATCCGGCATCAATGGTTTTTGCACCATTTTGGTGCATTCATTGAGAGTTTTGCACCATTTTGGTGCAAAATATTAAAAGATGCACCAAAATGGTGCATCTTTATCCTTGTATTGCAGTGTTTAACTTATACAGTTATGCCTCTTTTATCTCTATTTTAAGGTTTATGTAGCCTGAGTAGCCAGTCTTTTAGTTGCTCAATGATTGTTTTTAATTTAAAGCAGACGGTTGTTTTTATTAGCATATAAAGCTATATTCAAGGTCAAACCCTTGGATTGATCAATGAGCAATTTAAAAGTATTCATTATTAATTCATCTAGCCTGATCCTAACCCCAATAAGCCAACCAATGAAAATATTAGCCTGTTTATTATTACTTATTAGCACCTCTTCAATAGCTGAAATATATCTAGCCTACGGTAACACCCGAAAAGCCGATGATGCAGTTGGAAAAATCTACTCCATCGCTTATCAACAAGGTGATTGGCGAGTTGACCTCTCTCACTTTACTCAGTACAACCGTTCACCTTGGTACGGTGAGCACCCAGAATGGGGAACAGTCACCATCCCCTCGCATAATATCGCGGCCATTACTCGGGAGCTTTTAAGCACTCAGATTAAGGGCGTCAAATTATTTTTGGATTTTGGTGTTGCTTATGCGGATCATTTGTCGTGGTTATACCCGTTACCAACCAATATACGTAAATCAGCATGTCTAGAAACAATCATATTTGAGGCAAACCATTTTTTAAGCTAGTCATTCTAGCTGAAATTGGTTTAACAAAAAAGATGGTCGTTTATAGCCTTGCCCTACGGGTGTTCAGCTAGTAATCCTGCACCGCGTTGTAACTCTTGGAAAGGGCTAGCCATTCCCTGCGAGTGACGCCTTGTTCAGAATTACTAGCTGAACACTGATTCACGTATATTGGTTGGTAACGGGTATAAAACTCCAGCCGCTGGATGTTTAGAGAAAACATCGGTTTGCAAGGTGAAAAGTGGCGATTGTTTTTTCGCCATACTTCCAATGCTGGGTTTAAAGGTTGGAATGGTGGTGAGGATGGCATTATGCTTGAGTATCAATTTAAATAATTGTCTCGCCGGTTAAAAAAGTAACAATCCAACCACACCTTCGCAGTAGATTGTTAACTGTCGAAAGTATGATTGATCACATAAAGTTAGCAATTAACTATTGTAGAATACGCCTTGCATTTATTGGCTGTATCGGACGATTATTAGCTTCCCCTAAAACTTGGTTAAAGGCTTTTAATTGCCAATCTGACAGCGTTAATGACTGCTTCATGACTAGCCATCTAACGCCTTCACTGCATGGCGGTGTGGTTAAAGATCCAGAAAAACGGTAATAGTCTTTATTTTCAGAAAGCAGCTCGGAACTATTAATCAGATTGGCAAAATGAAACTTCTGGTCCTCATGTTTCGGCATCGCCGCCCAAGCTTTGGTGAGCGCGGAATTGGCTTCACCCAGCTCAAAAAACACACCAATAACAGCCAACTCTCCCTGCTCGTTAGCATGCACTAAATGAGCCTCAAAAGGATAGCTTTTACCATTTAAATGGTTCTCACTAGGTGAATGAAAGTGAACTTGCAGTAGGGTAAATTTCTGATCATCAACCTTTATATGGCTATCTTGCTGGGTATTGATTTGGATTGTATGGCCGTTATTAAGTATTTCATTACTATCCTTACCTTGTTTAGCATAAGAAAAGTCAATTGCCGGAAGCTCTGCTTCAATAAAACCAGTTAAGTTAATCGGTGACTGGTTTTTGCCACTGCATGCGGCGTTGTCAGACGACAATTCGGCCCAATGCAGCGGCCCTTTATCGCCGCTATATCCCCAGTGTGATGACGCTGAAGCCAAGATTGACGGGCTTAGTAGAGCACAAACCAAAACCAAGACTGATTTGCTAAAAGTGGAAATGGTGGAGATCAATAAAATCCTGTGGTGCATAGTGTGTATACCTCTTTATCCTTTCAATTGATAGTCGATGAGTGTGCAAAACAAATTCTACCCTAAATCAAGAATAATTAAATTCGAATTATATCGGTAAATAATTCGATAAAATCGAACATAGGCGAAATACGAGTCGCTGCTAGCGGGGACATCAAATCGATAAAAAAAGGGTGACCCAGTCACCCTCTAGTATATAAGACTAAACACACTAGGCATTATCAGCAAGAATGCCATTTTTAAGCTTAAAGCCAACATAATTTCCTACGCCAGCAACCGCAAACCAAGCCCAGCCATGCAAACTGCCGGACGCGATACCGCTGAAATAGGCACCAATATTACAGCCCGAAGCCAGTCGTGCACCGTAGCCTAAAAACAAGCCACCAAGAATAAGACGGAAGATTAATTTACCCGAAGCCTTGTAGCTAAAATCAATCTTGCTACTGACTTTAGCCGCCCACCAAATGCCTAAGACCAAACCGAAATTCATGACTGAAGTGCTGTGTTTAAATACCGAAGTGTCTAACGCCTTAGCCCAAGAAGCTTTTTGCCAATACTCATATCCACTGAGATCACCACCAAACATATGGTAAATTTTACCGCCCCACAAGGCGAAACCCGAAGTCACACCCCAAGGCTTTCCTTTAACCAGAAGGGTCGCGAGATTGAGAGCTGCCAGTAGAAATGCGGCTAAAACCAGCGGCCATTTATTGGCTAAGAAACCTTCTTTTTTGTCCGTGGTCGCATTGTTAACTGGCTGAATATCACCGTGACGCTTTTTTTCTAACATTAAAAACACTTTCCAAAAGCCCCCGGCGATTGCCACATTGACCACTATCGCGGTCATCAAACCCCAATCATGGAGCATGGAAAATCGACCGAGTGATGGCATGGCATTCCACCAAGGAAAATGAAAAGTTCCAATTAAAGAACCAACAATAAAACCCACCAAGGTAATGCCCATGCGTAGACTGCCCGAACCAAGATAAGCTAACGTGCCAGAGGCGCAACCACCACCTAATTGCATCCCCATACCAAAAATAAAAGCACCCGCCGCCATGGCTGTACTAATCGGAGTCAACTTGCCGGATAACGCGTGTCCATTGAATTCTCCTTGAGCAAACATCGGCAACATGATGACACTCGCAGCAATCAGCATCAGCATTTGTGCTCTTAACTGCTGGGTTCGTGTGTTTTTAATGATATGAGTAAAGCCGGCGGTAAAACCAAAACTAGCTTGATGTAAAACCAGCCCTAACGCACTACCGATAACATAGAGATTTCCCTGCTTGGTACCAACAAGGCTATACATCGCAACCACGGTTGCTGTAAATGCGAGAGTAAAGAAAAGATTGCTTGGGCTATTTTTTATACTATTAATAAATCCAGACACAGTGCTAGTTCCTTATGGACAGATTGTAAAAGATCAATATTAACCAAAAAGAGCACGAAATCAACCACTAATAGCTATTTAGTATGATGGAATTATCAATATTTAGCGGCTATTGCGAAAGGTTGAAGCTAGCAAATAACAACAGCACAGCCCCCATGGAGAATAATTTGGAGAAAACCACCACCCAAAGCGCATCGGTGAGATTAGCATTTGAAGACTTAACCATAAGATATAAAAAGAGAGCAATACCCAAAAACCAACCAATACTAGGGATTAAAGAGATTATTGCGCTCATCGCGACAATGACCAGAAGTCTATCAAATTGAATCGATACGCGACTAATTAAGGTCGCTAAATAGGTGATCGCTGTGGTAACGGTCATATCAACTACAAAAATAATCGCTAATGCACCCATACTAGTTGCTCCCTGAACCTTGCTGTTTTTGTTATTTTAAATTAAGTGGTCAAAATAGCATTATTTGGCCGTAATCACAACTCGCACTGGAAGACCTGTGTTGCTCAGTTTAATTATTGGAAACTAGGAGTATTTTAGCCGAATTTGTAAGCGATTGACCCGGACGGCCTTTCACGAAAAACTAAAGCAGATGAGATTTTAAAATGCATATGGTAATGATGGCTAAATCAACTTTTCCAATAGGACTAGTCAATAACGCATTGCTAGCTCATATCGCATTATGCCACTGGCAAGGATATCTTCGCTTCGTAGCTCTGCTCAGGATGAGGTATTAGCCGTTGGTTTGTTTTATCAAGGCTGACTCCCAGCCTTGGTTTCCGCTTTTATTGTCTTGGTTGTCTGACTCAAATTTGCTGACTCTGGGGCCATTTTCTCAGCATCTTGCAAAAAATTTTGACAAAATGATTTTGAATAATAGTCTTGAGCACGACGTTTCATAGCAATGGGACCGATATAGAGTAAGGTTCGTTTTTCAATCTTCTGGTAGGCAGTTTTACCATATAGGCTGGTTGTTTGTTTTTCCACTAGACTAAGATTATTTTTTAGTGTTCTATGTTTATTGGTAGCGATGTCACGCATTTCAGGATGATCGGCTTCACAAATAGTAACGTCTAATGCGAGGCTCAGTAAAACAGATATTGAAAAGGATAAATCATCAATCGCCGGTTTTTCTTGCTTTGCAAAACTAGAAAAATGTAAAAAAGTGAGCATACCCAGCAATAAATAGCGAAATTTCATTATAAATCCTTAAACAGTTAAGCTGAATGAACCTTTAGTATAGCAAAGCAATCCGTATAAAAAAGACTGTTTGTTAGAATTTCAGCGATTAGAATGTTGCAAAATAAATAATGGGCTGTTCTCGACAAATTTGGCAAAAATACTTTAAACTCTCTGTCCATCAACTATTTCGTCTTAGTGGAGTTTTTTATGCGTTTAAACATTGTCCCAGCTTGCTTTACTAGCCTGTTACTATTTTTTAGCAGTCACTTATTTGCCGCTAACTCATGTCAAATATTAGTTAATGTGACTGGCTACACGGCAATGCAGGGCTCAAAAGACTTAACTACTTTTAATTGGTTGGCCTTCAATAAGGGTAAAGTTTTATCGATTGGTCGCGGTAATTGGCCAAAACAATTCCAATCCTGTCACTCTATAGATGGTCAAGGTCAGTTTCTATTGCCAGGCTTAATTGATGCTCACGGTCATGTTTCATCCTTAGGCAATGAAATGCTTAGAGTCAAATTACGTGGTGTTCTATCCGAACAACAAGCGGTTGATAGGGTTAAGCAATTTGCGCAAAACAATTCACAAGCACGGTGGATTATAGGTCGGGGTTGGAATCAAGTTTTGTGGCTTAATAAAGCATTTCCTTCTCGCCGATCACTCGATGCCACCGGGATTAAAAAGCCTGTTGTTCTCACCCGTATCGATGGTCATGCTGCTTGGCTCAACTCGAAAGCGCTTGCGTTAGCCGGAATTAATGATGCGACGCCTGATCCCGCTGGTGGTAAAATTCTACGCGATGCTAAGGGTAAAGCGACCGGTATTCTAGTGGATAATGCAATGAACCTAGTGGCTAAAGTAATGCCTCCAAATAATCGCATTGAACAAGAATATGCCTTTGATAAAGCCTTTGAGCATTTGCTTTCACTCGGTATCACCAGTGTGCATGATGCGGGTGTCTCAGCACTCGATTTATCAATTTATCAAGATCGGGTCAAGCAGCATAAACTGCCGCTTAGGATCTATGGCATGCTAGAGGGTTCTAGTGGTTGGTTGAATCAGTGGCTCGAACAGGGACACATTCAAGATGCTGAGGATTACTTATCCATCCGCAGCGTGAAGCTATATTCCGATGGCGCGTTAGGCAGCCGAGGTGCCGCCTTACTTGCACCCTATGCCGATGACTCCGATAACAGCGGACTGCTACTCACCCCGCCTGACAAATTGCAAACATTGGTAAATCAGATCCTCGCTCATCATTTCCAAGTCAATGTTCATGCGATTGGTGATAAGGGTAATCGAATGGTTTTAGATAGCCTTGAAAGCGCCTACAAAAAAGTCGGTGGACGCCAACAAAGAAATCGAATAGAACATGCACAAATCGTAGCGCTTGACGATATTCCTCGATTTAAAGATCTCGATGTGATTGCTTCTATGCAACCTACTCATGCCACCAGTGATATGAATATGGCTGGCGACCGATTGGGACAAAAGCGCTTAAAAGGATCTTATGCTTGGCAAACTTTTTTAAAGCAAGGCACAATCGTCGCATCGGGTTCCGATTTTCCAGTGGAGTATGCTAACGCTTTTTATGGTTTACATGCGGCAGTAACTCGCCAAGATCGGAACAATCAACCGTTAAAAGGTTGGCGTGTCGAAGAAGCCATGACCCCGACGCAAGCTTTGATCAGCTTCACCTTGAATGCGGCTTACGCAGCTCACCAAGAAAAGGTGATAGGCTCCTTAGAAAAAGGCAAATGGGCAGATTTTATTCTAGTGGACAGGGATATTATTAACGGCAATCCACAGGACATTTGGAAAACGCAGGTCTTACAAACATGGATTGCCGGAAAACTGAGATATAAAAAATAACCGCCAACAATCCTTGTATAACAAACGATTGAGTCAGATTGTTGGTGCTATTTAATTATTACATTGGCATGGTGAAAAAGTTGAGCTTATGGCCATCAAGATCGCGGAAATAGGCCGCGTAAAAACCACCTTCACCACGAGGTCCGGGCTTACCTTCATCGCTTGCACCTAAATCAATCGCTTTGTTATACATTTGTTGTACTTTTTCTTCACTTTCACACACTAGTGCAACCATGACGCCATTACCGACACAGGCCTTTTCACCATCATGCGGTTTAATAATGCTCAAACCTGGCTGATCGGGTGCTGTTGCCCAAGCAATAAAGGAATCGCCTTCTAAAAACGCCCAGCGCCCAACTCACCCAATAATGCATCATAAAAAGCAGCGGCTTTTTCAAAATCATTGGTTCCCAAGGTGACATATCCAATCATATTTAACTCTCCAATAATAAAAGATTCATTAAAACGTAATTTATTTCTTTTGAATCCAAGCAAAAATACCACTCAAGACCAAGCCAATCACAAAAACAGTTAAAAACATGATCAAAAAATTAAATGTTGGATCGAAAAAAAGTTCTTTTTGCGATTCTAATTGTGACACTTGTTGTTCTATTAATCGACTATCCACACCACTGTTTTTTATTTTTTCGATTGAGTATTCAAAATATTTTTCTTGAAAAGTTGGATCGATATAGGCAACATAAATAACATTATACAGACCAAACATAAAACTTGAGATACTTGTAACGCCGAGCCCTAGCAACCATAATGACTTAAAACTTACTGTTCCAACTTCAGCGAGATATTTTTTATTAGCAAAAAATACCAAGCTTAAAGCTGCCAATATTGAAAAATATCCAACAAGCTCACTTATTGCAAAGGAGGACTCATCATTACCTATAAATATCTCAAAAATAGCTGGAATAGCAACCACCACAATACCAGAGAGTAAACCATATTTAATGATTGATTTAAGCATTTTGATTATCGCCTTTATTTAGTTAATAATAGTGTCAAACCACCGCATCCTCTAACCATAGATATAGGGTAGTCCCTTATCTAACGCTTTTTGATAGCTAGGTAACGCATGAATTTGATCAATATAACGCTTTAAATTAGGATAATTTTCTTCAAAACCTAAACGAGAGCCGGCGCCTTCAATGGGAAAACTCATCATAAAATCAGCGCCGCTAATCTTATCTCCTGCAAACCAAGTATTATCACCTAAATATTCTTCTAAATAATCGAGGTTAGTCGAAATATTGGGAGCAACAAAACTAGTCAACGTTTTGTTGGCGATAAGTTTAGCCACTGGTTTAACAAAAAATGGCATCGGTGATTCTTTTATTTTGTTAAAGATCAAAGATAGCAGTAAAAAAGGCATCAAACTCGCTTCAGCGTAGTGCATAAACTGCTGATATTTAAGATAGTCATCAGTTTTAGCTTTAGGTTTAAACTTCCCTTTAGCGTAGGTATCAATCAAATACTCGACAATCGCTCCGGACTCAACTAAAACGAGATCCCCATCGGTTAAAACGGGAGACTTGCCTAAGGGATGAATATTTTTTAGCTCGCTCGGCGCCAGCATAGTCAGTTTATTTCGATGATACAAGGCTAATTTGTAATCCACCTCAAGCGCTTCTAGTAACCAAAGAATGCGTTGAGCTCGGGAGTTTTCTAGATAGTGTAGAGTAATCATAAATAGTCCTTAGTTTATTTTACTTTTAAAAACCATTGGCTGTACGCCAATCTTGGTCGACAAATTTTGTTAGATAATTACGAATGCCATCGGGTAAAATAACCACACAATTTTGTCCTGCTTCCAATTTTGGCGCTTGCTCAAGCATTGCCTGAATGGCAGTTCCCGATGAACCACCGACCAGTAAACCCTCTTCTTTCATTAATCGTCTGGCATTTTTAAAGGATTCAACATCATTGGTTTTAACCCACACATCCACTAGGGCACGGTCTAATACATCAGGGATAAAATCATAACCGATCCCTTCCACATGATAGGGTTTGATTTCCTCGGGACCCGCCAATAGTGAGCCTTCTGGATCTGCACCAACAATAATCGCGTTGGGGCAGCGTTCCTTCACTCGTTTGGCAATACCACTCAGCGTACCACCGGTACCGACACCGATAATGACCATATCCACCTGGTTATTAAGATCGTCAAGAATTTCCTGTCCGGTACCCAAATAATGCGCATTAGGATTTGATGGATTTGAATATTGATCGAGTATATGCGCGTTAGGCAGTTCTTTTTGCAACTTTTTAGCAATTTCAATATGCGACTCAGGATCATCCCATGCGGCTTCTGTGGGAGTGCGAATAATTTCTGCACCTAACGCCTCTAACACCACCTGTTTTTCACGACTCATTTTTTCTGGCATGGTAATCACAATTTTATAACCGAGCGAAGCACCTGCTAGCGCCATCCCGATGCCGGTATTGCCACTGGTTGCCTCGATGAGAGTATCACCGCGTTTTATTCGGCCTGAAGCCTCGGCGTCAAGGATCATTTGACGAGCAATTCTATCCTTGGTAGAGCCTCCAGGGTTCATAAACTCACACTTGGCATAAACATTACACTCAAGACCCACGGCTATTCGGTTAAGTTTTACCAGGGGTGTAGTGCCTATGGTATCGACGATATTTTCATAAATCATTTTATATTCCAAATTTTAATGAATGAATCAACGGCTCCATTTTAGCCTTTATTATTGATTTTACAAAGGAAAATCAACCCTGTTAATCAATTCGACGCTATCGATAACGCCGCAACAGCGTCACTTGAGGTAAAAAATGCTTGTATTCCTAGTGCTTCTGTTTATAATGACGCTTCGTCATATGACGCTTCGTCATTTATATATTTAAGAGATTGACTAATGAGCCCTCGCCATCTTTCACAGCAAGATTTCGATCAAAGAGAGAATGAATTAATTACTCTTGGCCGTAAACTGTTGGAAGATGACTGTTTAACCACGCTCACTATCGATAAACTGGTTGCCGAATCACGTTTTTCAAAAGGCACGATTTACAAGCATTTTACCAGTAAAGAAGATCTGTTAATGGCTATTTGCAACCAAAGTATTACTGAAATGCAGGCCAAGTTTAAACGAGCACTAGCTTTTAAGGGTAATTCAAGAGAGAAGATCTTAGCCGTGATGGTGTCCTACGTTATTTGGGCTAAGCTACACCCTTCTCAGCTATTTGCCGTGCTAGCAGCCCATTCTCCCAGTGTGGCGGCCTGTGCCTGTGATCGGAGAAATGAAAAACACTCTCAGCAGGAAGCTGATTTAATGTCATTAATGAATGAGCAAATAGAAAAAGCCATTGAAACCGGCGATTTAACGTTACCTAAAGGTATGCTTATTGAACAAGTCACTTTCGCCATGTGGTCTGCTTCGTGGGGTGCAATGGCACTGATCATGAGCAAGGGTAACTCCATCAAATTAAGCCCTATGCAATTGGAGCGAGAGTCGTTTACTAACGCGACCTTGGTGCTAGATGGCCTGGGCTGGAAACCTTTATCTAAGGATTGGGATTATCCGCAGACCATCAAAAATATTACCCAAGAAATTTTTCTGCCTGAAATGAAGATACTAGAAAAACTGGCTACACCTTTTATTTTTATTAGTTAAACACTATAAACCCGTGAGTAAAAACTATGAATAATTTTTCAGACAAAATACTAGACAATAAATGGTTAGTCGTTTTAATGAGTATCATTTTTGTCGTAATTGCTTCAATGGGCGCGAAAAAACTAGTCTTTAAGAGTGATTATAAAACCTTTTTTAGCTCGCATAACAAACAGCTTAACGATTTTTTAGCGTTACAAAATATCTATAGTAAAAGTGATAATGTCGCCATCATTGTTGCGCCAAAAGACAAAAATGTCTTTACTAAAGAAACTCTGACCGCTATTTGGGAACTGACGAATGAAGCCTGGCTAATGACCTATAGCTCGCGAGTTGATTCGGTCACTAATTTTCAATACAGCTATGCCGATGGCGATGAATTAATTATTGAGGATTTGGTGCTAGAAGCCGATGATTTGGATGATGCAATGATTGAACGTGCAAGACGAGTGGCACTTTCTGAACCATTACTTAAGAAAAAGTTGATCGCAGAAAATGCTGATTCCACCGTGGTCAATGTCACTATCCGTTTGCCCGGTATCAATAAAACCAAAGAAGTTCCGCTAGTCGCAAAATCAGCCAGAGAGCTAAGAGATAAATATCAGCAAAAATACCCCGACATAAAATTTATGCTATCAGGCATGATTATGATGAATACTAGTTTTCCAGAAGCCTCCATCGCTGATAGTAGCCGCTTAATGCCGGCAATGATTATTGTGGTCATATTAGTTATTTTCGGATTGCTACGCTCGGTCACCGGTACCATTTCAACGCTGATTGTTATCATTTTTAGCATTATCGCAAGCATGGGAATTTGGGGCTGGTCAGGTGGCTATTTAACCGGACCTTCAGCCGGCGCTCCGGTGATGATTTTAACCCTCGCGGTGGCTGATTGTGTGCATCTACTTTCAACTTTTTACTATAATCTGCGCCACGGAATGTCCAAAAGAGAAGCATTAAAAGATAGTCTAAGGGTCAATATGCAACCGATTTTTTTAACCAGCTTGACCACCGCCATCGGCTTCTTAACGATGAATTTTTCTGATTCACCTCCCTTTGGTGATTTAGGCAATATTGTCTCAATAGGCGTGACCATTGCTTTTGTGTTTTCTATCACTCTATTTCCTGCACTACTTATGATCCTGCCGGTCAAAGCAGGTAAAAAGCCCCACCCTAACAAACTCGATGCAATGGCTAAACTGGCTAACTTTGTCATTACCAAAAGAAAGAAATTGCTGATTTTTTCAAGCATCATCATGCTCAGTTTTTCAGCTTTTATTGCGAAGAATGAGCTAAATGATGATTTTGTGACCTACTTTGATAAAAGTGTTCCTTTTAGAGCGGCTACTGATTTCATGAAAGACCATTTGGCGGGAATGAGTACACTGGAAATTTCCTTTGACTCGAAAATTTCTAGTGGTATCAACAATCCAAAATTTTTAAGGTTTGTTGATGATTTTGTCATTTGGTTAAGACAGCAACCGGAAACCGATAATGTTAATTCAATTACCGATACATTGAAGCGTCTCAATAGAAATATGCATGGTGATGACCCCGCTTGGTATCGACTGCCAGAAGAGCAACAGTTAGCGGCCCAATACTTGCTGCTATATGAACTATCTTTACCGCAGGGTCTGGATGTTAACAATCAATTAAATGTTGATAAATCGTCGACACGAGTAATCGCCACCTTTAAAAATCTATCCACCAATCAAATGTTGGCTTTGGAAAATCGCATAACCCATCATTTTGATAAACATCAATCAAACTATGGTATCGCACTGGCTAGCCCTTCTTTAATGTTTGCCCATATTGGTTCAGGCAACATTAAAAGCATGTTAAAAGGGTCATTATTCGCATTAATTCTTATTTCTGTTTTACTCGGCATCGCACTAAAATCTGTAAAATTTGGATTAATTAGTCTTCTGCCCAATTTATTTCCCGCCGCTATCGCCTTTGGTATCTGGGGAATTTTTGTTGGTCAAGTTGGGCTAGGTTTATCGGTGGTCATGGGTGTCACCCTTGGAATTATTGTGGATGATACAGTGCATTTTTTGAGCAAATACATTCGTGCTAGACGAGAAAAAAACCTCAGTTCAGAGGATGCGGTACGCTATAGCTTTGCAAATGTTGGAAAGGCGCTGTGGGTCACCACCATGGTATTAGTCGCTGGATTTTCAGTAATGGCCACCTCGAGTTTTAAAGTCAATGCCGATATGGGCTTATTAACAGCGGTCACCATTTTAGTCGCTCTAATTGTTGATTTCTTTTTCTTACCGCCTTTGTTGATGATGCTGCAAAGTAAAAAAATTAAAGAGCAATAAGTTTGAAATCTTAATTGAATTTACATTTACTATATTTTTAGTCCTACTGGAGAGAGAAATGAAATCATTATTTAAATTAGTCCTGACATCCATACTGCTGATTTCGGTGTCTGGATTGGTTGCAGCGGAATCAGTTGAGGAAAAAGGTCTTAGAATTTCTAAAGAATCTAAAGCAAGAGATCTTGGTTGGACCGATTCAAAGGCCACATTAGAAATGACTTTGAAAAATCAACATGGTCAGACATCGGTCAGAAAAATGCGCTTAAAAAGCATGGAGCAAGAAACTGATGGTGATAAAAGCCTGACTATTTTTGATTCTCCGTCGGATGTCAAGGGTACTGCCTTTTTAAGTTTTTCGCATCCTAATGGCAATGACGACCAGTGGCTCTATTTGCCCGCTCTAAAACGGGTTAAGCGAATTTCTTCCAGAAATAAATCAGGTTCTTTTATGGGTAGCGAGTTTTCTTTTGAAGATTTAACCTCTTTCGAAGTAGAAAAATATCGCTATGAATATGTGAAAGATGAAGTAGTTGATGGCGAAAATTGTTGGGTCATTATACAATACCCTCTGGATAAATATTCAGGCTACAAAAAGCGTATTGTTTGGATCGATCAATCTGAATATCGTATCCGCAAAACAGACTTTTATGATCGTAAAGATAGCCTGTTAAAAACACTAACCTTTAGCAATTTTGTTTTACATGCCGATAAATATTGGCGACCGCAAGATCTACAGATGATTAATCATCAATCGGGCAAGAGTACCCTGCTACACTATACTAATTTCGCTTTAAAAACCGGCTTAAATGCAAAGGAATTTAATAAAAATGCGTTAAAACGAGCTCGTTAAAACTATTTGCCGCTGGTTTTTGCAAGACAAATAAACCAGCAAAAATCACTTTAAAAACATAGAAAACACTTATGAATAAATTCCTTTTTCGATCTACGATGTTTTGCCTCCTAGTGGGGCATTTTTTTTCACTTCAAGCCAATGAGGTTGAAATGAGAGGTAACATTGAGATCCAAGATCGCATCTTTTTACAAGATCCACTTTTTCCTAGCCAGCCCAATAATCAACTTTCTTTTGCCGCAACACCGGAGTTTTTTTGGAGTTGGAATGATAATCAGGATTCATTAGAATTTGTTCCCTTTGCCCGAGTCGACCAACAGGACTCTGAGCGAACCCATACTGATATCCGTGAATTAAGTTGGGTTCATGTAGGTGATGATTGGGAAACAAGAATTGGTATTCGTCGCGATTTTTGGGGTGTTACTGAATTTCAACATCTAGTGGATATTATTAATCAAGATGATGGCGTTGAGGATATTGATAACGAAGACAAACTAGGTCAACCCATGGTAAATCTTTCCATTGTAAAAGATTGGGGCATTGTGGATATTTATCTACTCCCCTATTTTCGGGAAAAAACATTTGCCAGCATTCAAGGGCGGCCAAGCATTCCTTTTATTGACACCGAAAATGCGCTGTATGAGTCAGCTGACAAACAAAACCATCTCGACTGGGCGGTGCGTTGGAATCATTCCATTGATGATCTCGACATCGCTCTATCTTGGTTTGAAGGTACCAGCCGTGATCCTGTGCTCATACCCTCATTATCTGCTAGTGGCATACCGAAATTGACCCCTTTTTATGGCTTGATTAACCAACTGGGCATCGAACTACAAGCGAATTTAGAATCCACTTTATGGAAATTAGAAGCCATTCATAATCTCAATGAGTTTGAAAACTATTGGGCGCTACAAGGTGGATTTGAATATAGTCAATACGGTATTTTTGATTCAAACGCTGATCTCGGATGGTTGGTTGAATATGCCTGGGATCAACGTGGTCAAAACACTTTTTCCACGTTTCAAAATGATCTTTTTGTTGGTAACCGTCTAGCAATTAACGATGTTGAATCATCAGAAATACTCATGGGTTTTGGTTATGATTTCGACTTTAAATCGAGTAGCTTTCTGGTAGAAGCCAGCCGCAGATTTGGCGACAGTTTTAAGGTTTCACTGGATGTTCGATTTTTCAATGCAACCGATATCAATGATCCACTCTATCTGTTTAGAAAAGACGACCACCTACAGCTAACTGCGCAGTATTATTATTAGTGGTCGAATGGATTTAGAAAGGCTGTGGTGCTCTCGTTAGCCGACTTAATTATTTTCCTTACTTATCCTCGAAAGATAATCCATATCCGGCTGAACTTTAGGGGGCTGTAACTCTCGCACGGATAAAACCATCTTTATCACTCAATGTCGTTATCACAACTAATAGCCTATAGCGTCATTCACAAAAAACCCAGCACTAGGTCTGGGTTTTTTGGGTTAAAAGCTGTTAAGCGTTTAATTAACTACGCTCAGTCACTTCTAATAAATGATAACCAAACTGGGTTTTTACCGGACCATGTACCACACCGACTTCACCATTAAAACAGACTTCATCAAACTCAGGTACCATGGCACCAGGTCCGAAGGATCCTAAATCACCACCATTGTTACCAGAAGGGCAGCTTGAATTTTTTTTCGCAACATCGGCAAAATCAGCGCCTGCTACGATTTCATCTTTTAATTGATTACATTTTTCTTCACTATCGACCAAAATGTGTCTTGCTGTGGCTGTAGCCATGGGATGTCTTCCTCTATTTCTAATTACTTAGTTTAAAATTGGTTAATTTCTTAATATCATATCTGCTTAAGTCGCTATTATAACGCCTAAAACCTTAAAAATCTTCCTTTTTAGACTAAAGCATTAGCTTAAAACTATCTTTTATATCCTCGACATAGCGACTAAACCTTGGGTAGTCAATATTACCACCGGACAATATCAAACCCACTTTTTTACCTTGCATCGACGCTCTTTCTTTAACTAAACCCGCTAGTGGAACGGCACCTGCGCCCTCAGCCAAATTGTGAGTGGCGAGATAATAGCGATACATGGCAGATTTTATTTCGTCCTCTGATACCGTAACAATGCGATCCGCACCTTTTAAGATCATATCAAAAGCCTGTTGCATCGGCTCGCTAGTTGCCACACCATCGGCGATGGTATTTGCGCCATCGGTATTGATAATTTTACCCGCTGCAAATGATAAATCGAAAGTCGGTGCACCCTCCGCCACCACACCAACGATTTTTGTTTTAAGCCCCAGTAGATCACGGGTTTGAATTAAACCGCAAATGCCCGAGCCCATTCCGACCGCTACATAGATTGTATCTAAGTCCTTAACGGTGGCTAAAAACTCATAAGCATAGGTGGCGACACCAAGCACCAATTCTTTCATAAAAGGTGGGATAGGCAGATAACCGCATTGCTCTTGTAATTCGAGACTATGTATTCTTGCTGCCTGAAAATCTTTGCCGTGGACAACGAGCTCTGCGCCAAACGCGGCAATGGCTCGATTTTGATCCGCACTATTATTTTCGGGTACCACAATAGTAATTGGCAGCCCCGCTCGACTACCGGCAAAAGACAAACTTTGACCATGATTGCCGCGAGTAGCTGAGATCAAACCCTTGGGTGGATTTTTGTGAATTTAATAGTTGGTGTACCAAATAAACGCCGCCTCTGACCTTAAAAGCCGTAGTTGGTGTATGATTTTCATGTTTCACCCAGACATCACAACCCAGCGATTGACAAAGCTGCGCCCAGTTATTTTGCAAGGTGGGTGTTACTACTGAGTGAACAATATCCAGCGCTTGTTCTAATTCTTTTAAGTCAAACATAAGTAGAATCCAATAGGTAAAATGCCAATTACTTCAAATTGTGTGAGTCATCTTATAACTAAAACTTGCTAACAATGGACATTGTCAGCCTTTTATCCAATAATACAGGCCATTATAAATGATTAAACACCAATTGATAGAAAACCATGCCAAAAGACTTAATAATAGCCTGCCCGACCTGTAGAAAAAGCCAAAAATGGGCTGACTGTGGCCCACATAAACCCTTTTGTTCAAAACGCTGCCAACTGATCGATTTGGGTGAATGGGCCAATGAAAGTCATTCCATAGCCGGTGAAGCAGTGGATATTGATAGCCTGATGCCGGTAAAAGACTACCAACCGCGAGACGAGTCATAAAAATACCCCACTCTCGCTACAAACAATGAGAAATTATAAGTTGTAGATTCTGCTGCTGTCTAAACTCATTGATATCTAACTTATAAACTAGATGAAGTAGATCATCCACCTGTAACGTCAAATTTTCAGGAACAAAGAAATAAATGGCATCAATCATTTGTTGATCTTTTTCGAGTACCAGCTTGAGATGTTTTTCAGCCACAATGCGCTGACTGACTAACCGAAACTGGTCATCAAACAGGGGTTCAGGAAAACCTTGCCCCCAAGGTCCTGCCTGCTGTAGCTGTCGCGCGAAATGCAAATTAAAATCCTGCGCCGCTAAACCGCCGTCAGTCACAATATCGTCTGAAATTTGATTGTTACCCAAAATATCCAATGTGGCATCATGAAATGCAGCAGAGAATTTTTGAAAATCTCGTTCCAATAAAGACAAGCCCGCCGCCATGGCATGACCACCAAATTTTTCGATTAAATTCGGAAATCGACTATCAACCAACGCAAGCACATCACGAATATGCACACCTTTGACGGAACGAGCGGAACCTTTAATACTCGGTTCTTCGCCATCACCATCTTTGGCAAAGATAATCACCGGACGATTTATTTTATCCTTTATCCGAGAGGCCAAAATACCGATCACTCCCTGATGCCAACTCGCATCATACAGGCAAAGCGCCGCTGGTCTCTGCTCGCCATCTTGCGCCAAGGGTGAGCGTTTTAAATATTCACTGAGATCACTTTTTGCTTGTTGCAGCATATCCTGTTCAATATCTCGTCGCTGTCGATTGAGTTGATCCAGCTGCTGTGCCAATTGGCTGGCTTGATGATCCTCTTGTGCTAGTAAACAATGAATACCAACCGACATATCGTCCAGTCGTCCGGCTGCATTTAATCGAGGCCCCAGTGTAAATCCTAGATCCGATGACTGACATTTAAATACATCACGCTTCGCTACTTTTAATAGAGCATTAATTCCAGCACAAGCACGACCGCTTCGAATACGCTTTAAACCCTGCTCCACTAGAATACGATTATTGTTATCCAATAGCACCACATCGGCCACCGTTCCTAGCGCCACCAGATCTAACAGATCGGCAAGGTTCGGCTGTTTAATCCCTAGTTGCTTAAACCAATCCGCATCGCGCATGGTTTGTCTTAAACCCAACATTAAATAAAAAGCCACACCAACCCCGGCAAGGTTTTTACTCGGAAACGAATCGCCTGCTTGGTTGGGATTTACAATCACCTTGGCATTGGGTAGGGTCTCGGCAGGCAAATGATGGTCAGTAATGATTACCGGAATATTAAAACGATTTGCCTCCTCAACACCTTGGTGATTCGCTATACCATTATCCACTGTAATGATGAGATCTGGTTTTAACTGAGCCGCTTGTTGCACCAATTTCACCGACAATCCGTAACCGAACTTAAACCGATCCGGCACCATAAAGTCCACCTGAGAGGCACCCATCTGGGTTAAGGCTTTCATTAATAAAGCGGAGCTAGTCGCACCATCTACATCAAAATCACCAATAATTAAGATCTTTTTATTTTGTTTAATGGCATCAAATATTTCAGCACAGGCTAAATCCAGATTAAGTAGTTTTTGTGGTGGCAATAAATATTTCAGTTGATAATCGAGTTGATCGGTATCTTGAATTCCGCGCGCGTAATAAATCTGTTGCAACTTGGTTGGATATTGGGATAATTTAGGCGCGACTTTTTCAAACGAATGGCGCTGTTGTTCATTAAAAAAATGGCTGATCTTTTTATTCATTTGATTATCGCCTAAAGCATTGCAGGATGCGCTTAAAAAAGCCCGTTGAATGACTCATCCGCAAAGTTTGGTCCCGCATTATTATTTTTAAATCAATCGCATGCTGCTGACAAAATTGCAGCAACCGCTCGGTCGTGGCTTGTGCTTGTGATATCTCAGCTTGCTCAAATACCAGCCAAGCCTGTGGCTTTTTCATTGGCTTTAATATTGAATGAAACTGTTGCGCGAATTCGAAATGTGCCAGCAATTGCTGTGGTATTTGGCACTCTGCAGCATAGGTCGAAAGCAACGGCTCATCGGTCACCAGTTGTGTCGGTTGGGATGAAAGATCTGGCCAATAGTGATTTTGATGGTTATTTCTTTTGCCATTTTGACTATTGCGAGTCGGATCAGACTGACCCGAAAAATGAACATGGGCGATCCACTCCGGCGGCATGGCAGTTAACCCTTCATAATCAATCATCTGTTTGATTAACATTTGAATTTCCGTGGCTAACATTTGCCAATGCTTCGCGCTGTCACCCTGGTATTTAAAAGCAAACATATCTCGTCCGATATAGTTTTTATAACTGGTTTGCTCTAATGCTATTGCTTTCTTGGATAGATACAGCCATTGAAAACGTCCATAGCTAACCAAGCGTTCATCCTCGGCCATAAGTTTTTGATTGATTGCATCAACTAGCTTTTGATTATCAGCAGCGCTAAAGCCCAGTTGTTCTTGCCCCCAATAGGTAAGCGCCACGATGAGTCATTTGCATCGCCACCAGATCACAACAAACCTGTGTTTTATAACTCGGATCGACAGCCAGCCGATGGGCTCTTAGCTTGTCCATCGGCAGTTCTGTTTGGACTTGATTTAAGGCTTGCAAAAAATCCGCTTGCCAATCTTGACTGTTTTTCTCAGCTGGTTTGGTGTTTTTTGTTTGCAAAAGAGTTTGCAAACCAGGGGTCGAGATCAATTCATTCAAACACAAACCAGAATAGCTCAAACTGATTTGTTTCAACCCCAATTGCCTGCTATGGCTCGGTTCAGTATGATCATTCGATGGCCTATTCATTAGTCTAATTTTGTTATCCGGTTACTCTTAAAGCTAAGCTTTCAAATGACTCAACATTGGTTACAACAGATTGATGAATCTGCCCAATGCAACTCATGGGCTATTTGTCACGCCTATTCTACTGCAATTTAATCAAAAAGGCGCTTATTTGCTGGTTAATTTCGGTTATAATGACCTCTTAACGCTAGCACTCAGACCAGTCTGGAGATAGGTTTAATGTTGATCCAAAAACAAGATGCCGAAGGTCAAATTATTATAAAGTCCTACCAACCAGGGCTTATAAGATTGAATATCGGAGAGTTTAAGCAGGTTATTCTTTTGCAAAATGGCGCCATGGGTGTGTTTGATGCAGACGCCAGCTTTGATCAACTGAGTCCAGAGCGGCTAAAGGATATCATAAAAGACAAACCGGAAGTTCTTATTATTGGCAGCGGTGAAAAACATCAAATGCTACCCATCTCGTTAGCAATCAACCAACAGGGTATTGCAGTGGAGTCTATGGCCAGTAGAGAGGCTTGCCATACTTACCAAATGTTGGTCTATGAACAAAGGCGCGTTTATGCTTTAATTTTTCCCTAACTCATGATCAGAAAAAACTTGAAGGGCTTATTTTAATAGCCCGTTGGCGAAAAATGCATAAAATCCTTTTGCTTACCTTGTATTTCGCCACCCCACTTAAATCCCGCTTTTTTTAGCTCTAGCACAATTGGATGATCTCGGGTTAAGCTACCTTCTTGGCTGGGATTCCAAGCTCCACCTTTACGCAAGCGGCATTTTTACTCCAGACAATGCAATGATCGTAGAGTCCGTTTTGTTGATCGTTGATATCAATGGCAGCGCCAAAAAAGAACAACAATGGTTTGCTGGAGCCGAGCTCTGATTGCCCATGCTGGATCCGGTTCACCACGAGTCATTCCGACGCGATAACCGACTATTTTAAAAATGGGTTGCTTGGATTCCAATAAATCATTAAGCCGTTTTTGTGTTTGATCTAGCTAACTTTTACAGATCCAACACTATTGGCATTTAGGTAATGCCCACTTGAATCCATTGCTGGTCTTCGCGACAAACACTGCAGCCAGTCAATTTATCAACTTCGTAGGATTTTAATTGAGTATAAGGATGAGATATTTGGCGGTAGTTAACCGCTTTTTTTACAAAGGTATTCCATTGATAACTGGAGTAGTGGCACATTTTTGGGGCTGCGCTCGATGGACAAATACACAATCCCACCAACAAAACTAAAAAATAGCGCATCAATATTAACCCAAATTAATCAAATAAGACATAGTCCGGTTAAATTAGTTTCCTGTCGACGCAACCGGCGCTTTATTTTTAAGGTGTTCTGCTAAACGGTCCGCCGGTAAATAACCAGCCAGTAGCTCACCGTCTTCTAAAATTATAGCGGGGGTACCAGAAAGACCAAACTCTCGGGTCAAACCATATTGTGCGGCGATGGGGTTTTCACAGGTTTTGGCGGTGAACTGGCGCTTTAACTTAGCATTATTCATAGCCAGTTGACGATCATCGGCACACCAAACGGAAACTAGTTTATGGTATGAGGAGGAACCTATACCTGCTCGCGGAAAGGCTAAATAACGAACGGTAATACCTAGCTCGTTAAGTTTTGGCATCTCTTTATGTAATTTGCGGCAGTAGGTGCAATCAACATCGGTAAACACTGTTATTTTGTGCTTTTCATTCTCGGCTTTAAAGACAACCATATCGGTTTCTTTAAGAGCGGCAATAGTGGCTGCTCTTTGAGGTGCTAATTGAGCAGCTTTCATGTTTATAGCATCATCCGTTAAGTTAACCATTTTAGGTCCACTTAAGTTAAGTAGATTGCCGGTAAATATATAGTCTCCATTGTAAGAGACATACAAAATCTGTGAGCCGTAAAAAACTTGGTAAAAACCTTCGATGGGGCTCAATGATACGTCGGTAATTTGAATGCCATCTAACTTTTTGGTCAATTTTTGTTTAACCTGCTCTTCAGTCAAAACCGTTGAGGGGCCAACATTAGCTTTTTTAGATTCAAATAATTCAACATCAAAAACATAAACAACGCCAAAAAGAATCAAACTAACAGCAAAGATGATGGATGCAAAACGGAACATAAAATAAAATCCTAAATAATTGATAGTTTAACAAATCCCACTGATTTAAGCTGGGTGAATGGTATCTAACCTCAACTAGAGATATGGGGTTACCTAATCTAAAGCAAAGGTTAAGTATAAGCTAATTAAGCCCTTGGGTCGCTCTAATATTTGTCTAAAGGCTCGTTCAATAGAATAAAAAGTAAGTCTAAATGTTTCAGAATGATTTTTTTAAGCAATCAAAGTAGCATTTAACGATTGGTATAAAAATCTGATTAGCCTCTAGGATGATGCATAGCATGTAACTGCTGTAGGCGTTCCTTAGCGATATGAGTATAAATCTGCGTGGTGGAAAGATCGCTGTGACCAAGCAGCAATTGCAAACTTCTCAAATCGGCACCATGAGACAGTAAATGCGTGGCAAAAGCATGACGCAGCGTATGCGGAGAGATATTCACCTTAATATTAGCCTGTTGAGCGTAAAATTTAATTCGATACCAAAAGGTCTGGCGAGTCATTTTCTGCCCCCGTTTAGACAAGAAGAGATGATCACTGCGCTTATTCCCTAGATAGTGATTACGACAGGTTTTGATGTATTGCTCAATGGCAGAAAGCGCTTGCTCCCCAAAAGGTATTAGCCTCTCCTTGTCACCTTTGCCTATCACCCGAACCACGCCTTGAAGCAAACTTAGTTGCGAAAACTCAATATTGATCAGCTCACTGACTCGCAGACCACTAGCATACATAAATTCAATCATGGCACGATCTCGGATTCCAATATCAGTTTCGAGATCGGGCTGATCCAATAGTGCTTCAACCTGTGCTTCTGATAAAGTTTTGGGTAGAGGCGAGCCTAATTTGGGTGAATCAATTTTAGCCGTAGGATCATGGTCAATTAACTTTGCTTCTATCGCATAGGCATAAAAACGCCTTAAACTCGACAACAAGCGAGCAGTGGAACGAGGTGAGTATTTATTCAGATAACGCTCAGCCAAATACTCCTGTAGATGAAATTCTGATAGATTAAGCAGATGATATTTTTGAATATGAAGCCAACGGGCAAAGAGTTTTAGATCGGTTTGGTAGCTGGCTAAGGTATGCTGACTAAGACCATCATGCATCCATAAATGGTCGGCAAAAGTTTCTATTTGCGTTTGGTCGACGGGGCTTACTACGCCTTGTTTTTTAACGGCAAGCGTTTTCAATGAATTCATAACTGCCAACTCACGCTAGTTGAAAAATTGTCGAGCAATAGACAAGTGTCTTTTTCAATTAAGCGCCTTTCTGACGTCATAGCACGACACCCTCATGCTTTAGTAACGCTTGTTTAATATCGATAAGATGACCTTTAGACTGCCCAGCGAAACCCCCAACCCCAGTGGCTGACACCACGCGATGGCAAGGCACCACAATGGGTGTTGGATTTTTTCGGCAAGCATTCGCCACCGCTCGAGGACCGCTGTCAAGTATTGTCGCCAATTGCCCGTAGGTAATCGTTTGACCCACCGGTATTTTAGTGAGAGCCAGCCAAACTCGACGCTGAAAATCAGTGCCTTGCATGTAATAGTCAATCTTAAACTTAAATTTTTTGTCACTAAAATAAGCAGAAATCTGCCTAGCTATTTTATGACATGCGTTAGATCGACCACAAGTCGAAATATCATCAAACGATTTCATCCAATTCAAATGAACTTGTTTTAGTTGATTATCTTGCACTTTAATTTTAATCACGCCAATCGGTAACTCTAGGATCAATTCTTCAGCTGACATAAGATGCACATAGTTTTATTTTTGAGTAAGCCTCGATGCCAACAATCATAGCTTTGTCTTAAACTCGACCGAAGGATGAAACAAGATGTTCATAACTTAACAAGAAATCTCAGTAAAAACCAGTACTGAATAATTTGCTTCGCAAGTTAAGATGATTGAATTGCTTAAATAACCGTTACTTCCGGAGTGTTTAGTTCGTGAATCCAAATAGACCATCAGTCCCGTGTTGTTTTGTTCGGAAATCCAGCAAACCTCGAATTCCACAGCAGGAAATCAAGTGACTAAAAGAATAGATTCCCGACTAAAAGACCACGGGAATGACGGATTTGAAGGGCTCTTAACCGACTAAATAAGTTTTTAAGAGGTTTTTTGTCGTCATTCAGGAATGACTTAGAAGCCACCTTCCCAGATAAATATTTGCATTACAATAAAATTTAAGCTACCATTATAACTATATCGCTACATTTGTAATAGCATTCTACTGAGAATTAATATGAGACTAAAAAAGCGAAACATTGATAACCAATCCGAAGTTGATATGACTCCGATGCTGGACGTCGTCTTTATTCTTTTGATATTTTTTATTGTTACCACTTCTTTCATCAAAGAGACGGCTATTGAAATCCATCGACCTCAACAATCGGACGCTCCACCACCTAAAACCAAAAATGTGTTGATTCAATTGACCGAGCTAAATCAGATTGTTTTTAATGACCGAGCGATTCTACGTTCAGCGATCCGCTCCAATATTGAAGTATTTTTAAGTCAAAATCCCAAAGCTCAGGTTTTAGTCCGAGTGGCTAAAACGGCCAATACAGGCATTTTAGTTAATATTGTTGACCAAGCGAAATTAGCAGGTATCCAGCAGATTACGGTTGGGCAGTTGGCTGAAAGCAACTAATAAATTGAAGCGAGTTGCCTTATTGTTAACGACCCAAACGCTGCTTTAGCCACCGGTGGTTTTTTAGGGCAAACCGTTTATCATGATCCGATAAGAGTTTAAGTGCAGCTTGTAATCCTTTGTATTTTCGTTGTTGGTATTGGAAGTCGTCATCGAGCTTTTGCTTTTGTGCCTGGGTTAACTGGTTGCTACTCATTTGCTCATAGTTTGCTGTCAATAGCGCTAGCATGGACACTATATTTTTGCTCACGGCTTCCTTTCCAGTCTCCATATAATACATCATCGCCATCAGTCGTTTAGATACACTAAGTAGCTGAGTGAGGTCGGCAAAAGGGCTCCCTTTAAGGGCTGTCTCAATTTCGGTGTAGAATTTCATTTGCTGCATTTGTTGCAACAACACGGTTTCATTGCTGGCCGAGGTTTGTTGTAAATATTGGGATAATTCAGGATGATTAGTCGCCACCCGTGCTAACTTTTGACTGGTTGTTAGTAGGTTTTCAACCAGTTTCTTATCAATTACAATTGGCTCTAACTTCGGTTGAGACAAGGCTTCATTTACCGCATTTATATCATCCGGCTCAATCTCTTGGCAGCCAACATTAACTGCGAATAATAGGCAAAAACTTAAAATAAGAGTTTTATTACCGAGTTTTTTAAACTGTCGCATCACTTTAACTCCAGTAAGATCAATCATTGAGGGGAAAACTTGTTATATTTCAATCTATTGACAAACCATTGATTGACATTGAGTAAATAGTTTATCTCATGGTTGGTGTGAAAGATCAAATTAAAACGCTGTTTATTGTGCTAATTAATGCTTATTTTGCCAAAAAAAAAAGCCCCCATAAATGGAGGCTTTTTAAGATTTTGCAAATATGGTGGGTCGTGGGCGATTCGAACGCCCGACCAATTGATTAAAAGTCAACTGCTCTACCGGCTGAGCTAACGACCCGATGCGGAGCGCATTATCCGTTATTTTAGGAAAAATACAAGCCTTTATTTCATTTAATTGTTAAAAATTATGGCTTTTATCACTACAAATGCGGTGAATCACAATTATAGCTAAGTTTGTTGTCTATCGGGTTAATATTTAACACTTGTTTTACCCTTTTTTTACATCGATTATGAGGCTTGGTTGAATGCTGTTAAGCGTTTTAAACCTTTATCGATGACCTGTATTGCTTGGCTGATATCTTCTGGCTGAGTAAATCGACCAAAGGAGAAACGTAAAGAGCTATGTGCTTGTTGGTCGGTTAAACCGATTGCTTTTAACACATAGGAAGGCTCAACACTCGCCGAGGTACAAGCGGAGCCGGAGGAGATGGCTAAATCTTTAAATGCCATCAAAAGCATTTCACTATCAAACCCATCAAAACGGAGGTTAATAATACCGTCAGTACACTTTTCCGCTGGGGCATTATGCTTAATTCCCGCTATATCCGTAACCCCTTGTATAAACTGCTGTTTTAATTGACCTAAATGTGTTTTAGACAGCGGAAACAGTTCGGCCTGTTGCAACTCTTGCTGAGCCAATTCAAAGGCATGACCCATAGCGGCTATTTGATGAGTCGGCAATGTGCCAGAGCGCAAACCTCTTTCATGTCCGCCGCCGTGGATAATCGCTTTTAATTGCGATTGCTGATTGAGTCTGGCGTAAAGCGCTCCGATGCCTTTCGGACCATAGATTTTGTGCGCTGAAAAAGACATAAAATCAACCTTTAACTGTCTCATATCGATTTTAATCTTTCCTGCACTTTGTGCGGCATCTACATGAAAGGCTATCTGGTGCCTATGGGCTATTTCACCAATCGCTTGAATATCTTGCCGTGTACCAAGTTCATTATTGACCTGCATGATTGAAATAAGACAGGTATTTTTCTGGATCGCTTGTTCGACTTTTAGCGGATCAATGATTCCATTAGATCCTGGCTGAATAATACTTATAGTCATGCCTTTTTGGGCCAAATAACCACAGGTATCCAGAATAGCTTTATGCTCAATGGCACTGGTAATAATATGTCCTTCGGGATAATTATCCGCCATGCCCTTAAGGACTAAGTTATCCGCCTCAGTCGCGCCTGAGGTCCACACAATTTCGCGAGCATCGGCACCGATTAAATCGGCTACTTGATTGCGTGCGATATCAACCACCTCCTCAGCCTGCCAACCATATCGATGCGATCGGGAAGCAGGGTTTCCAAAACAACCATCCATGGTTAAATTAGCCATCAGAGTCTCGGCCACGCGAGGATCAACTGGCGTGGTGGCTGCATAATCAAGGTAAATAGTTTTTTTCATAAACGGCTATTTCTTTAGTTTTTTAGATTCTTTTTTAACGACTTTCTTGGCCGTTTTCTTGGTAGCCTTAGCCACCGTTTTTTTTGTTCGCGTCGTTGTTTTTGTAGGCGTTTTAGTCATTGCCTTATTGCCACTACAATCTTCAACCTCTTGCATAAAATCAGAGGCATCAATTCCAGGCAAGTCGAGCGATTGGATACTAATATTTTTATTAGCTAATGCTTCAACTAGCAGGTTAAGCTGCTTATCGACTGCGCGGGAGTGTTGTAATATGCCATTAATCACCTGGGCCACTGGATCGTAACAGTTTTCACTTTCGCCATAGGCATTAAAACAAACCAATCGTTCCACTTTTTTACGATGATCGTCTTGACTACTCGATTCGATAATATGTCCAGGTATGCCCACCACGGTGGCTCCTGCTGGTGCATCCTTGGTAACTACGGCGTTACAACCCACGCGGCTGCCTTTGTGCAACGTAATCGGTCCGAGTATTTTCGCACCGGCACCAACCACCACATTATCCTCAAGAGTCGGGTGTCGTTTGCCGACCTCCCAAGAAGTTCCTCCAAGAGTCACACCATGATAAAGCGTACAATCATCGCCAATGATAGCTGTTTCACCAATCACCACACCCATAGCATGATCAATAAAAAAACGCCTGCCTATTTTAGCCCCTGGATGAATTTCTACACCGGTCAACCAACGACTTAAAGTTGATATACTTCTGGCTAACCAATACCAATGCTTTTGCCACAAAAGATGGGATAGTCGGTGCCACCAAATGGCATGTAAACCCGGATAGTTAGTGAGCACTTCCCAAGTATTTCTGGCAGCAGGATCACGGTTAAATACACTGGCTATATCTTCTTTTACTCTTTCAAACATCATATTTCTCTCTTTCTAACATAGCTTCTTCATTTTCCTGTGGCTGGCTTACCCTTCTTCTTCGTTTTTCAATTGCCGAAAGAAAACCTCTCAACAACCGATTTTCACTTTGCGTAACCTGGGCTTTGCTCAACAAACGATTTAATCTATTCTCTAGTTGCTTGACATGATGGGGATTGACATAGCCGGTCTCAAGCATTATTTGATAAAAATGCTGCTGAAGCGAGTCAAACTGTTGCTGAGTAATGCTTTGTTCATTGGCATTGACTTTTGCTTCAGGTAATTGTTGCATTTCTGCAAAGGCGAGGCGCATTTCATAGCTGATTAACTGAACCGCCGAGGCTAAATTTA
The DNA here is from genome assembly GCA_030949565.1 of Enterobacterales bacterium. Classification (GTDB taxonomy): domain Bacteria; phylum Pseudomonadota; class Gammaproteobacteria; order Enterobacterales; family Kangiellaceae. The sequence goes on along the minus strand of JAUZSK010000083.1, from coordinate 67,514 downwards.
AAGATGAATATTCTGGATTAGTCGGGATATACACCTGATAGTGGCATAAATGTAGTTCATCATTGGTTAAGCCCGAATTTTCTGTTCCAAACAGGATGGCGATGGGTTGATTTTCAGGCTTTTGTTTAATAATAGTAGTCAATTCTCGTGGTGTAACGAGACGACTGGGCAAACTACGGGTTCGCACACTGGCTCCGACAACCAAACGACATTCACTCAGTGCAGAATTGATATCCGTATAAACTTTCGCATTAGACAAGATATCAGCGGCTTTTGAAGCTCTTTCTGTCGCCTCAGCACTAGGAAAAAATTTGGGATTGATTAATTTTAATTGTGACAAGCCCATTACTTTCATGGCTCTTGCCGCCGCACCAATGTTGCCTGGGTGGGTGGTATGAGAAAGTATAATTTGAATTTGATCCAACATGAATGGTGTAATCTCTTTATGGATGACCAGTTTCTGCGCAAGCGTTAAAATGACCTAGCTATTTTGGACTAGTTTTGTGATCTTTTCTTGACTGGTCTTTCTTCGCTAGCATTTTGTCCGACAAGCCAAAGTATGATTTCTGACGCATGCCCGCCACTTTCTAATGATACATCATTGAAAACCAAGTGATCATAGCACCCACCCTGCTTGATTGAAATATTTAATCGGTAATGGACATTTAAACAATCGGTTAATTAGAGCTTTAACCAATAATGTTTTTTATTAAATTAGCCTATTTTATAGATTATATTGTTATTGTAGTTTATATTTTATATTCCTAATAGCTATATAAAATAATCTCAAGGCCGTATTAATGTAACTATCCTATTGATTTTAAAAGAATATATGTTATTACTTATAGTTAGACACTGAAATCATTGGATTGGCTATAATTACGGTGTTAACGCTGTTTTGAGCGGTCAAAATGAGTAATAAGTCTCATTTTACCGATTGTTAGTAACAAAATGTTATTAAGATAAAACTTTTTCCCATTTTGTGCGTCATAGTTAATAGCAATTGATGTTTTCCAGTTGTTTATATCCTGTAGTTTTTAGGTTTTCCCCTGTCATGGAACCTACCCCGGCCTGATCTGCCAATCTGTCCGGGTTTTTTTTGTCTTTTTTTGGGTAACGCTTCAGCTAGCCTCAAAAACCATCCATTTCTTCGTTCGGAAATGGACACATAAACGACTATGCTCACATTTCCTGCCTCAAACTGGCTGATTTTTAAGTCAACCTGAAGTGTTACGATGATTTTTTGTATATTCGCTGAAAAATTATTTTTTTTGGTGTGGGTAAATTGAATTGAAGACTTTAATCTAATTTATTGCTTATTTTTTACCTTTTCGAAAGGCTTTTATAACGTGGCTAGTTTCTTCTGTAAGCACATCCCATAAGCGATCAAAGCGACTGCCCAAAAAAGCAGCTTCTCGAAGTTGTCTGACTCCCGGAATATTAGGTTCTGATTCAAGCGTTTTTATGCTCTTAGTTGAAGCAATAATTAACGCCACTTGGATTAGTTTATCTTCTGCACAATAACGTCGGTCATGATCACTGGAGGTGTTGACTTCCTTGATATAGTAATGCGCATCATAATCTAGCATAGTCTCATTTAATAGAGGTTTAATCAGTTTTAAAAATTGCTGTCTTCTTGCTACGCCCACAATAGGTGAATCGCGACCATTGCTGGCAGCGATTTTTTTTACCACATTGGTGTTGTTGATCATATTGTCAACATTGACAGCTTCTAAAAAAGAGCTAATATCTGAACGCTCTGGATCCAATTTTAAACCAAAGAAATCCGCTAGTTTTAACATATTCTGCCCAATGAATAGTCCATAATCCAACTCCCTTAACGGGTCTGTGTTTTAATTATAGCAAAGAATACCCCTAATTCTTTTTTTATCCTAGGTTTGACTGGCATTATTTAGACAATCATTGATATTAATCAAGTGAGGCAACCAATAGCTTATTTAGTGTGCAATTTGTATTTACCTAAACACAGTTGCAATTTCTGGCCCTTTATTAAATTCAAGCTTTTGTACCAGATACAAAACCACCCTCATCCTAGCCTTCTCCCTGAGGGAGAAGGAAGATGATCGTACCGGCATCCATGCCTCTTTACGACATACCGTCCATCCCTGGCCATAAAAAACCGATCCTGGGATCGGTTTTATGGGTATGTAAATACCACTATGCGCTAGTGCAAGGTCCGGTTAAAGATTATTTCTTGGCACTTAACTTTTCTTTGATTCTAGCTGACTTACCGCTTAGTTCACGCAAGTAGTAAAGTTTTGCTTGGCGAACATCACCACGTCGCTTAACCGTTATGCTAGCAATAATCGGACTATGAGTTTGAAAAACACGCTCAACCCCTTCGCCGTATGAAATTTTACGAACCGTAAATGCCGAATTAATACCACGGTTACGAATTCCGATCACGACACCTTCAAAAGCCTGTAAACGCTCTCGATCGCCTTCTTTTACTCTTACTTGTACAACAAGCGTATCTCCAGGAGCGAACTCAGGTATATCTTTGTTCATTTGTTCCTGTTCTATCTGGTCAATTATTTTGCTCATGATTCACTCCTAGGTGCCAAACCAATAGTCTAATTTGTTTAAAATTCTTTCGTCTAAAATATTGTATTATTAATCAATCATCAGGTTGCGATTCATGATCTTTATATTCACTCTTAAATTTATTTAGCAAACCATTCTCATGGTCCGATAATTGTTTTTTTGCCAATAAGTCAGGCCGTTTTAACCATGTCTGACCTAATCGCTGCTGCATTCGCCATTGTGCAATGGCTTGATGATCACCACATAATAAAACCGGTGGTACATCTTGCCCGTAGTAGCTCTCGGGCCTCGTATAATGAGGATGATCTAACAATCCATCTTCAAAAGAGTCTTGATTGGCTGACTCCTGATGCCCTAGTACTTCAGGCTTTACTCGTGTTATCGCGTCAATCATCGACATGGCGGCTAGTTCACCACCACTCAAAACAAAATCACCCATCGATACTTCTAAATCGATTTGTTTATCAATTAAGCGTTGATCGATGCCTTCGTAACGACCGGCGACAATAATCAAATGCTGCTTAAGGCTTAACTCTCTAACTAAAGCTTGGTCTAACTTTCGTCCTTGTGGAGATAAGTAGATCACCATACTAGAGGACTCATCATTATTTGAGCTTATTTGCTGCAAACCTTCACTCGGCTCAAGCTCTTTATCTCTTGCTGACTGCATGGCCTTTTCAAGTGGCTCTATCATCAGCAGCATACCTGGACCACCGCCGTAGGGTCGATCATCAACACTACGGTGCTTATCCTTGGTATAATCTCGCGGATTAATTCGGATAAGTTGTACCATTTTTCGCTTAATGGCTCGTCCAACAACACCATAATTTTCTATGGCATCAAACATTTCAGGAAACAAACTAATGACACTAAATCGCATAATTCGTATCCTTTAAATTGATCCTTGTGCCAAGCTCTAAATAAAATCTTGGCTCCAATCAAGTGTTATGCAACCCTTATCGAGATCAACACTTTTTACAACCTCCCCCATCAAATAGGGGATCAATAGCTCTTTTTCTTCAGTTGACTCAATCATTTCTTGAGTCAACTTAACCACAATCACATCATTTGCACCCGTGGCCATCATGTAATCAATTTTGCCTAACAATTGGCCATCAAGGTTGATAACGTCTAAACCTTGTAGCTCTCGCCAATAAAAGTCGCTGTCATCCAGTTTTTTAAGCTGTTCAGGTAATATACCGATATCGCTACCGATTAGCGCGTGCGCTTGCTCTCTGTTGGCGACACCTTCTATTTGCGCAACCAGCGTTTTACCCTGTTTTCGTCCCTTTACCAGCTTCATCGGCTGCCATTGTTGATTCTGTTTAATCAGCCAAGGATTATAATTTAATATATTCTCTCTCGGCTCGGTATGGGTAAATACTTTCACCCAACCATGAACACCAAAAACTCCGGAAATCTGGCCGATCACTATCGGATTATTTACCGGAGCTGACGATTCCATCACTAATCAGCTAAAATTAAGCCGCTTTAGAATCTTTTACAAGCTTTTTGACGCGGTCACTCATTTGAGCACCAAGTCCAATCCAGTGTTCGATACGGGCGTTGTCAACACGCAAACGCTCTTCCTGTCCTTTAGCAACAGGATTAAAAAAGCCTACGCGTTCAATAAAACGACCGTCACGAGCATTTCGTTTGTCGGTAACGACCATGTGATAAAATGGGCGCTTTTTTGAGCCTCCACGGGCTAAACGAATGGTAACCATGCGTTAAATTTCCTCTAAATTCTTAGTCAAAATGACTTTTTGCCACCGGTTAATCCAAGTAGCTCATAATGGGTAGTCTCTGAAATGCAAAAATAGGTTTAAATCCTGAGCTTAAAAGCTGGTTTTAATAGCTCGGGAACTAACGCTTCAATTGCTCACTGTTTGAATTAAACTTCAGCAGTGGTTTATTGCATTGACCTTTTGGCTAATTATAGCGTCTAAACCACTAAAACAGCCCCTTTTTGGCCAGTGAACTTTCGCTCAGAGCACAAAGGACGCGCATTTTATCGCTAAATGCGCCATTTGGAAACCTTTTTTAGGTTGAAACTGAATGTTTTTTTAGTTTTTATTGAAATTCTGCTCTAAAGGCCTATTTTTATGGGCTTTTGAGCTAACCTAGCGGTGGCATGCCACCGCCCGGAGGCATCATTCCTTTCATTCCACGCATCATTTTCATCATTCCACCTTTGCCAGACATCTTTTTCATCATTTTCTGCATTTGTTTAAACTGTTTTAGCATTCGATTCACATCTTGGATTTCAGTACCCGATCCCATGGCGATACGTCTTTTCCGAGAGCCCTTAATCACCTCAGGATAAGATTTCTCTTTAGGAGTCATGGAATTGATGATAGCTTCCATACGTACTGTCACCTTATCATTTAGCTGGTCTTTAGCCGCTTGCGGGACATTCCCCATACCTGGCAGTTTATCCATCATGCTGGTTAAACCGCCCATACTTTTCATTTGGACTAGCTGCTCACGAAAATCTTCCAAATCAAAGCCTTTACCCTTCATCACCTTTTTAGCGAGTTTTTCCGCTTTTTTCTTATCAACCTTACGTTCAACCTCTTCGATCAAGGATAAAATGTCACCCATACCAAGGATACGTTGGGCAATACGATCCGGGTGAAAAGGTTCTAGCGCATCCAGCTTTTCGCCCATACCGATAAACTTAATCGGTTTACCAGTGATCTGTCTTATAGAAAGTGCCGCCCCGCCCCGTGCGTCACCATCCGCTTTAGTTAAGATCACGCCGGTCAGCGGTAACGCTTGGTCAAAAGCCTTCGCCGTATTGGCTGCATCTTGACCGGTCATACTATCAACCACGAATAATGTTTCTACTGGAGATACTAGTTTGTGCAATTGCTTGATTTCATCCATCATGGCTTCGTCTACCGCTAAACGACCTGCGGTATCGATAATAAGCACATCGGCAAACTCTTTTTTGGCTTGTTTAATCGCCGCTTTTGCTATCTCTGCCGGCTTTTGATCACTGCTACTAGGAAAAAAGCTTGCTCCGACTTCTTCACTGACCCGTTGTAATTGCTCAATCGCTGCTGGGCGATAGACATCGACACTGACCAGCATGACGGACTTCTTTTCTCGCTCCATTAAATATTTAGCCAGCTTTGCACTAGAAGTTGTTTTACCAGCACCTTGCAGGCCTGCCATCAATACCACTGCCGGGGGCTTAGCTTTAAGGTTAAGTGATTCATTCGCATCACCCATAGCTTTGACCATTTCACTTTGTACCACCTTAATAAAAGCTTGTCCCGGTGATAAACTGGCCTTAACCTCTTTACCCATGGCTCTGTATTTGACCTTAGTAACAAAGTCTTTGACTACCGGTAAAGCGACGTCGGCTTCCAGTAATGCCATACGAACTTGGCGCAAGGTTTTCTGAATATTATCTTCAGTTATTCGACCTTTACCGCTAATATTTTTTAAGACTTTATTTAGTCGTTCACTTAAGCTATCAAACATTGATTAATTCACCGAAATGGATTTTTGTACTAGATTATCGAAATTGATGGCTATTATAGCGGCATATTCAGCTTGAACAACTAATTTTATCAGGCAAATAGCTCCATTCAGGCTCAAGTTGGTTGATACCCTGGTTCATATAATCAATAATAGTCGGGTAATCTAGCATTTTACAATAGCAATCCCTCTAGTGGCTCAACGGAAGTTAAGCTTCAAAAGCTACGAGGGGCTTCTTTTAGGATATATCATGACATTTTTGGTTAGTTTAGAAATCCTTAGTATTGTTTTGTACGGCGGCCTATTTTGGCATTCGTGGCGAACATTATCGGCCTCTAAACCACTGGGGCGTTTGATACCTAAGCTGCTCTTATTGGCTATATTGCTACATGGCGCAGTGGCTTATCTGAAAATTGATGGTGGCAATGGCCAAGACTTCGGCTTATTTAATATTTTAGTTATGACTACTTGGATAGCCATGGTGATTGTTTATTGGAACCTTATTAAACATGAATCCCATGCATTACTCCTTATTTCACTGCCCATTGCTGCCCTCAGTATTTTAGAAGTGGCTCTTTTGTCTAAGTCGATGCCCATTCAATTACGGCAAAATGGTATTGATATCTGGCATATTTTACTCGGTATCGGCTCAATGAGTATTTTGATGCTAGCAGCAATGCAATCAATACTGGTGTTATATATTGATCGAGGGCTACGCCATCATCCAGCCAGTATCCATTCTTGGCTTGGACCTCTGCAAAGTATGGAACGTTTTTTAATACAACTCTTATCCAGCGGTTTTGTGTTGATGACCTTATCCCTTGGATTAGCTTTTTTCTATCCGTTAGAATCGACTAGCAATCAAAGCCTGCATAAAATCATTCTTACGCTGTTGTCCTGGCTGGTATTAGGTGGCTTGCTGTTAGGTCATGCCAAGAGAGGCTGGCGCGGGGTATTTGCGGCAAAATGGACGCTAATTGGTGTATTTTTGCTGCTGTTAGGCTATTTTGGTAGTAAACTCGTGCTAGAATTTATATTGAATCGATGATTAATCTTTTCATTGATGTGACTTTAGTCGCTAAAAGCGCTATTTTGTCCACCCTTTATCCACAAGAGAGAAATTGATTGGACAGTATTTCCACCCTTAACCTAATCATTCTATTAGCGTTTTTAATCGTCTTTTCTGCTTTTTTTTCTAGTGCAGAAACCAGTTTAATGTCGATTAATCGATATCGACTTAAAAGCCTAGTGAAAAAAAACAACCGCGGTGCCAAATTAACTCAAGCCTTACTACAACAGCCTGACCGTTTAATCGGCTTAATTTTAATTGGCAATAACTTCGTGAATATTTTAGCAGCTTCAATTGCCAGTGTCATTTGTGTACGAGTGTGGGGTGACGCAGGCTATCTTATTGCCACTGGTGGTTTAACCATTATCGTTTTAGTTTTTGCTGAAATTACACCTAAAACCCTTGCCGCACTGCATCCCGAAAAAGTCGCTTTTCCTGCCTCATTTATTTTAACGCCTCTGCAAAAACTGTTTTACCCTCTGGTCTCGATGGTGATCGGTTTAACCAATGGTTTACTGCGTTTTATGGGGGTAAATACGGACAATTCTAACAATGACAGCGTTAATTCCGATGAGCTTAAAATTATAGTCAATGAAGCCGGAGCATTAATCCCTAAAAGTCACCAAAATATGCTGCTGAGCATATTAGATTTAGAAAAAGTAACAGTTGAAGACATCATGATCCCTCGTTCCGAAGTGACAGGGATTGATATTGATCAGGATATTAAGCAGATAATCAAGCAATTGAGAGGGGCCATACATACTCGTATGCCAGTTTTTAATGGCGAAATCGACCAAATACAAGGCTTTCTGCATGCTAAACAAATTGTTAAACTGCTCACCCTAGACCAAAATGAGCTCGATTTGGAGGAATTAAAAAGGAACCTGACCCCAGTTGTATTTATTCCAGAAATAACGCCCCTTAATACGCAACTACTCAATTTCCAACGCAAGAAGAAACGTATTGGCCTAGTAGTTGATGAATATGGCGATATTCAGGGACTGGTGACTCTTGAAGATATCCTAGAAGAAATAGTGGGTGAATTTACTACCGATTTTTCCGCGTCCAGTAAGGACATTCAGATAGAAAAAGATGGTAGCGTCATTATCGATGCCAGTGCAACACTCAGGGATATTAATCGCGCGCTCAATTGGTCTTTTCCAACCGATGGTCCCAAAACGATTAATGGTCTTATCTTGGAACACTTGGAATCGATACCTCAGTCGGGGACTAGTTTACGGCTTGCTGGTTACCCCTTGGAAATTTTACACATTCAGTCAAACCGAGTCAAAAGTGTTAAAGTATGGCCCGAATTATATCGAGCAGAAGAAGCAGCGGAAGATGAGGACTAATTTAGTTAACCGGTTTTTGTAAAATAGGACTTAATACCAGATGGAAAAGAACATTCGAGTAACGATGGCATCAAAGTTGTATAGTGGCTCCTGCCCCGGCGTTGTTTGCACTCTTAGGTCACGGAAATCTTTGTAGTCAAACTGGATGTAATCAACCGCAAAATTAAGGCTAAAACGATCTACAGGCCCCCATTCAACCTCTTTATCAAAGCTCACCCCAAAACTAATACTATCATCACTGTAGGTGCTTAATTCTTTGTCTCGTGCTAAGAAATTTTGGGCGTCAATCCGAGTGAATAAATCGTTATAGAAATCAGCTTTGGTTTGCTGATAGTGACGTAATTTAATATCAAAAATCCATGACTTTTTCAAAGGATGCGTATAAGTTAACTCAAAGTTTTTAGCCTCAACTCCCCAAGTATCCACAAAAATCCTAGCTTCAGCTTTTATTGCCGCTCGATAAGACAAATAATACATACCGCGAACAGCAAATGCATCACTGGTTCGAGTTCCCGGATACAGTTCTGACTGATAGGCATAACCAAGCGAGCTGGTTGGGTCGAGATAGCGCACGGAACGATACGGATTATTTAAAAAACCCTCATCACTGATGGTTTCCCAGGTCATGCCGATTAAGCTATTTCTGGTAATTATTTGAGAAAGTCCCATTCGATATTGACGACGCTTGACCTGTTTGGAGAAATTGGCATCACCGCGTTTGGTCACCACATCCCAACCTTGAGAATAACCTGCAGAAACCGTAGTAAGGTCACCAAAGAAATCTTGACTAAAATTAAAGCTGGCAGTGGAGGCCCTGTAGTCATTTTCTGTACTATTGGTATAGTTCATTGAAAGAGTCGTTTTGTCGCGTAAATAATCAACCCCAATCGAACCCTCGGTACGTTTTTCAGTATAGGCGCTTGCGGTGGTGACTACATCAATGGATGCGCTACTCACATTATCCACATAGTAATTAGCTGATACCGAAATGGTATCTTTAAAGGACTTTCGCACCAGTATAGAAGGGCCATCAATAACAACACCGCCGCCCTCATAGCGATGATAAAGCGCGTCGGCTCTATCTTCGGGTAATACTGCGGCTTGACTCAGTAGCGAAAAGAAAAATAATAACGCTGCCACGGTGATTAACTGAGTCCTTGTTATGCGACTTGTTATGCGACTTATTATGCGACTAGTTACAACCACATCCACCTCCTGATCCGCCTTCAGCACCGCGCGCACTTTCACGCGCTTGATGCACATGGTGCATATAATTATCCGCAACTGGGTCACGACCAAAAAAGGTAATTGGATCGGCAAGATTTTGTCTTTCATAGGGTTTAACCCATGGTTCTATGCTAGAACAACCAGCCAAGATTGAAAAACTCAGTAGAATCATTAATCGCCGAATCAGTGTTTTTTGCGTCATATAGCTCTCTTGCTTACTCTCTTAGTAGGGCTTTTATTTGCTTGTGATATTTCTCGGTGTAGCCCGCTTTAAACCCTTTATGTAGATAACGAACATTACCGTCTCGGTCAATAATTACGGTACTTGGCATGGCTTGCACACCATACTGCTCACTGACTTTGCCTTGTGGATCGTAAAGTACCGTAAAATTGACCGGTGTGTCCTTTAAATATTTAATCGCTTTAGCCGACTTAGCATCGAGGTTAACACCCAACACACTAAAGCCTGCTTGGCTATATTTCGTCTGTAGCTGATCTAAGATAGGCATTTCCTGACGACAAGGACCGCACCAGGATGCCCAAAAATTAAGCAGTACCACTTGGCCACGTAAATCTGATAAACGGACATTCTTGCCATCTCGACTTTTTAAAGTAAAGTCAGGAGCTTTGATCTTTTTTGCATCGACACTAGTGCTAAAAACACTTCCCAACACAAGAACCAACAAAGCCACTTGAATAAAATGAAACCCATTTTTAGCAAAAGTCATATTGATATTCCTTATTTAGTTTTAGACAAGCTAAATTATAGACGATGGCTAAAAATAAAAGCTAAAAGTCGTCGAAATTTCGAGATCACTGGCGGTTTTAGCACTACCCAACAACTCAATATCATAGAGATGGTCTTTTAGCGTAAGGTGAGCCGCAAACCAATCAGTAAATAACACGCGATAGCCGCCGCCAATCATAATGGTTGAACGCTGTTCACCGGCAAAATTGGTACTACCCAAACCCGTCAAAAAATACAATTGGCTACTAAACGCCGTGCTATCACCAACAAATCCTTCTCCGGGTAAAACATTAAAACCTAAGCTGATATTGTAATGAGAATACTTCCTTTGACTATCCGTGAGTAACACCACATTGCCATTCAAGCGCTCAAAACTGGATAGGCCCGCTCGAGTTTGAGCGTAGCTTGTTTCAATAAAGAAGTCTTCGGTCACATGATAAGCGACACGCAGCCCTTTAATTTCGCTAGCACCAAAATCTTCCACGCTGATAACGCCATAATAGAGGCCAATTTCCCAATTTTCGGAATCAATGGCATCGCGGCTCACCTCACGCCGTTCTACTTTGGGATCGAAAATACCACCGAGATCGTCAGACGTGTCGGTTTCTTCCGCTCCTTCAGCAGCAATGCTTGGCAGTGCCAAAAGTAAACAAAAAACCGTGCTGCTAAACAGGGTCGCTAATTTTAGAAAAATATGCTGAATCCTAATTTCCATTCTTCCACTTCATCGTTGTCGTTTCTACTGGTTAAAATGGTGTAGCTTGTATATTCCGCTCTTATAAAAAACTGCCGCGAAATATAGGCTTTCACCCCGAGTCCTACATGAACCATTTGATCGGTTCGATCCTGCGATTGTACTAAAGTACTAAAGGGTACTGTTTGAATTATGCCAGCACCTAGGTTAATAAAAGGTGAGTATCGCCACTCAGGAAAAGCCTGATGTATAAGACTAATATCTGCATGACGAATATCGGAAACATTGCCTAAAACTTGTGAAATAGAGAACTCACTGGTTAGGTTTTTAGTAAAATTCCAACCGCCATAGAGCGTTAAACTGGTGGCGCCACCAAAATTCCCTGCTAAAACGCCGGCTTCCCATTCACGGCTGACGAAATCTTTTTGTGCGTCATTATTACTATCAAATTTTGAATTATCTTCGGCTAAGGTTTTTTCCATTGTATTTTCATGAACCCAACCTTCATGCCCCTTGACAGAACGAACCTTGTACCACTGCGTTTTTTTCTTGATCAATTCAACCTGCTGACCACGCTCGACCACATAAAAAACTGGATAGCCACGCCCAGGACCGGTATGGAACTCAATAAAAGGTTCCAAAATAGTCACCTTTTGATAGACTTCTTCATCGGCCTGCAGCTGCGAAACACCTATCACCATAAGTAATAGAATAATTCCTAACCGGTCGAAAACTCGCTTAAATAATTCCAAATTTTAAATGTTCCATTCTTAAATTTTTAGTTTAAACAGATAGTTACACCTGTTATATCGTTTAATTTCTGAACTTTACCTAGTTTATCCAGTAAAACCGATTAATGCCAATCAATTTTGCGGTACATCAAAAGGATTATTGTAATACTGTCCGCCAATATCGAGCCATTCAGACAATAATCTTAACTCAGCATCATTCAATCGACCGGCGTGAGTACCACCGGCGTTAAATCGATTAAAGAACTGCGCGCTATTTCTGGCGCCCGATACACGCATACTTGGTGTAACAGCGACAGTCTGTGTCACCTGTATTGGGTCACCATTGGCATCCAAAATAAGATTCCCATTAGCGTCGGTTTCATACACAGGATTGCCATTAGCATCAAACACTAACATTGATTCATCAACCAAAGCACCATTCACCAAGGCCAATGCATTATCAGGAAACAATAATTCTCGGTAAGAGGTTACATGATCCGGTTCATCAACCGATGCTTCACCAGTTAATTCCAGCTGCCCGGCTGGTATCTGTGTGGCACCCATTGCATCCACACGGTTATGACAAAGCGTACAGGTATTGTCAACGATGAGGTTGCCCATCGCATCAAACTCTTGTCGTGTCGTTTCCCAAAGAGGCTGTATATTATCGACATAATTAATCGAAATACGGCACAAGCCGCTCCAACTAGTCAAGCAACCGACACTTGTCGGTGCTGGCGTGGTTAGTTGGGAATATAGGTAGCTAATGTTTGGATTTGCCGCACTTAAGTTGGGATCAGTCCAGTAATCCCTATAATAGACATTCACCGATAAATCCTGAAACCCATTCAATCGGTTGGTGGTTTGGGCCATCGTTTCACCCATCTCAGCAACTAATGCTGGATCGGTATTAGGGAAAGGTGCAGCTGCTGGCGCTCCTAAATTAATCGAGTCCGCTTCCGCCATGTAGCGACCATGAGGCAATTCGCTATCGCTAGCATGACACCCATGACAAGTTTTTACTTCACCAGCCTTTAAACTAATCCAATTTTGGTGGCGAGGTGTCAGCCGTCGCCCATTGGCATCTAACACGCTAATTGAAAAAGCCACATTAGCCGGCACCTTAAACATCGCCGAACCATCGGGCTCCACCACTGTATAACCCAGAATATCCCGCATTCCCTGAGCAGAGCTGCGTCCAAATGCTGTATTTCGAAGGGTCACTAAGTCTCGGTCGGGTAACGAAACCGCTTTGACAATCCTTAAAAATCTAGCGGGTCGACCAGCGGCTGTTGTTTGAACTGGATCGGCAAGGGTTGCTATACCATTTGGACTCAAATCAATCCCATCAAAGTCATAAACACTTTCAATATGCACCACTCCAACATTCTCAGTCACTAAGGTTTGATCTGATGTGGACGTACTATCGATTATTACCGTCGCTATATCCCTTGGCGCCAAAGCAACAACATCATGAATCACCATGCCTTCAATACCGACAACAATGGGCCTCAAAGTACCATTGCTGGGATCATAGCTCCAGATACCATAAAGTGGTTGAGCCTCTTGCTTACCGGCTGCTATATCAGCATCCGTACAAGGAATAATAATGGGATTACCCGCCGCATCTACATCGTTAAGCCGACAAGGCGTCCAACTCACCAAAAAGCGCCCCGAACCATCATACAGCGGATAAACGTTTGCAAATCGCCCACCGACCGATGGCGCATCATCGGTTCGAACATCAAAAGGTGTTGCGCTAACTTGAGCGGGGCCGGCTGTGCCACTTGACGGAATAGTGGTTTGGTTGATTTCGGTAAAGTTAGCAAAATCGATATAAACTAGCTCGCCACCGAGTCGGGTTGAAAAGTTGGGTCGTAATTTAACGATTAAGCGACCATCAGGTGCTTGCCTTGCTTGCATAAATTCGACAAATGATGCGTCACTACCGGTAAAATGAGAATGTCGTCCATACAAGATCTCAAGGCCCGTACCATCAGGATTGACTTGATATAAACTAATTTGGTCATTGCCGCCGGCATCATCCCAACGACTGAACACAATTTTGCCATTCAATAAAACGCTGGGGGCTAAATCATGACTTTGATTAAAGGTGATTTGTTTTATATTGCTACCATCCGTATCCATGACATGCAGAGCCATGGCTGGAACATTGCGATCTTCATCCATTGCATCATACTGGGGTTTACCTTCATCCAATAGAACCGCTTTGGCTGTTCGTTGACGATTGGAAGCAAAACACAATTCGCCCATCAGGTAAATAATGAGGCGATATATCCTGCCCCTCGTCTGCCGTAATATCAGAAGTGATTAAACGACGTAGGGTCTGATTAGGAAGATCGTATTCCCAAAGATTCCAAGTGGGTTGCTCTTCAGGGGGCAGCCCATCAATCATAGGCGCGCGCATGGCAAAGATGATTTTGGTTCCTTCATAGTTGGTGTCAAGGTCTTTTACATCATACAAGGCGCCTTCAGCAAATAGCGCGTCGGTTAGGTTGACTTCAGCCGCACTAGGTGTCGCTCGATCTCTTATGTAGAGAGCCGCGCCGGGTAAAAAAGTTGACAGGTTCTCTTAAATTAACCACCACTGCTTGATCAATATTATTAGCATCGGGGACAACCGGTAGTAACCGTTTAACATAAGCAATAGGGTAATCGACAGCAACAGCATCACCTTCCTGACCGCCGCCATCAAGCGTTGCACTACCGCTGGTACAAGCGCTTAATAGTTGCACCAAAACGATCAAAACCAGTAGTTTAGTTATAGGGTTGAAAAAAAAATACCTTCATATTTAACCTTTAGTAACAAGAGTTTTGCCAGTCATTAAGCCAATAAAAATCTCTAAATGCTATGACCGATTATCCGCTAATTTCAACTATCTATCGCTCACGGCCCTAGGTCTAATCAAGATTTCCATTTCAATGCCGATAAACAGCTTTAAGAGAAGTATAGATGCTTTGAGATATGATGGTTCAATTATTAAACAATCAATTACTGATTTCTGTGCGAAACATCACGAAAACTAAATTTCAGTTAAGCTAAAGTAATTGCACTTGTCTAGATATTTGGCCAAAAGGCCAATATTTGTAAGCAGAAACATTAATTATCTTCCATTATTAGTCTCTGTGAATAAATATAAAAAGCATTTCTTTATAAATGCGTTTCCCTTGGATTTTATTATGACACAAGCAAAACAAAAGCAAACAGTGACAGCTCACCGACTATGGTTATTGATAGCCTTTGGCCTATCACTTATAACAGCATTCGATACAATAGCGGGCCCCAGAGAACAAGCCAAGCGTATTCATGATCGCTTAGCTGGCGTACCACCTTCTGCGTCGGTTTTGAACGCCATGGAAACGGATATCCTCGCCAATAATCAAGTGGCCGCAGCATACAAGGCAATGGATAATAGTGCTTTTTATTCAGTCACACTTAAAAACTTTGTCACACCATGGACTAATGAAGCGCAAACGGTTTTCGCTCCACTTAATGACTACACTGCCACTGTGATAGGTATTATTCGAGACGACATTGATATAAGACAAATACTGATTGGCGATATTATTTACACTGCAAATTCACCAGGCCTCACACCCTACTCCATCAGTAATAATACACATTATGAGCAGGCGGAAAACCAAGCCTTGGATCTTCAAGCGGTTCTGCAACAATCCACTCAGTCAAGTGTCACCGGTTTACCCGCAGAAGCCACCGCCGGAGTTTTAACCACTCGCGCTTCAGCTAAAGCCTTTTTAATTGACGGCACTAACCGAGCACTTTTTCGATTCACCTTAATCAACCATCTTTGCGGCGACCTAGAACCGCTAAAAGATATTTCTCGAGCCGCCGACCGTATTCGCCAAGATGTTGCTCGAAGTCCTGGAGGCGACAGTCGTATCTACAACAACTCCTGTTACGGTTGTCATGCTGGAATGGATCCGATGATTCAATCCTTCGCTTATTACAACTATCAATACGATGTCAACACCGATCCAGAAGGCGATAATGGCAGTCTGGTTTATAACGATGTCGGTTCAATCAATCCCACGACCGGCACCCGAGTGGTTGCCAAGTACCACAACAACAGCGCTAATTTTCCCTATGGCTTTGTTACCCAAGATGATAAGTGGGATAACTATTGGCGACAAGGCCAAAATTCTACCATTGGTTGGGATACTAGTTTAGCTGGCAGTGGAGCAGGCGCTAAAACCATGGGACAAGAACTCGCCTATAGTGCCAAGTTTGCTCAATGCCAAGTCGAGAAAGTATTTACCAATGTGTGTCTAAGAAAACCCGGAAATGCGGCAGATAGAGCACAAATTGATAGCATGGTAACCTCACTTGCTAATAATAATTATCAGCTAAAACGGACCTTTGCTGAGTCAGCCGTTTATTGTATGGGAGATTAGAAAATGTCGATCACTAAAATCACTTCAGGTTTCTACTCGCGGACCATCAATCGGCTAACTAGTTTAGTTGCTGCAACCGCTCTTATTTTTCTAGTGGCTTGTTCTGGAGGCGGCGCAGATGTACAGCTGAATCCGTCTCAACCACCACCGACATCGAATAACTATGTGGGTCCACCACCAACCACTAATGATGTACAATCGTTCAAAATTAATGTTTGGGATAATCTGTCACCATCAAATCGTTGTGGACAATGTCATGGTATTGGACAAACACCAGAATTTGTTAATCTAGATGATGTTAATCTTGCCTATTCAGAAGCAAACACTATAGTCGATCTCGCATCGCCTAAAGACTCAAGAATGGTTACCAAGGTAGCGGCAGGTCATAACTGCTGGTTAACCAGCGATACCGCTTGCGCGGATATTATCACCAGTTATATTACCGCTTGGGCAGGCGATTCAGCAGGTAGTAGCAATTCCATAACACTGGAAGCACCACCGATTAAAGACCCCGGCGATAGTCGCAATTTTCCAACCGATCCGACTCTTTTTGGAACGACCATTCATCCCTTGTTAGTGGCTAATTGTGCTAATTGTCATACCGATACAGCGGCTAGTCCTATTGCCCCCTTCTTTGCTAACAGCGACGTGGCTGCGGCCTATGAAGCAGCCAAAGCAAAAATTGATTTAGATACACCTGCTAATTCACGGTTCGTGCTTAGACTTCGCAATGAGTTTCATAATTGCTGGAGTGATTGTGGCGCTAATGCGACTGAAATGGAAAATGCGATAGCGGCCTTTGCCGGTCAAATACCGCTCACTCAAGTTGATCCTAATCTGTTAAAAAGTAAAGCACTGTTCCTCTCTGACGGAATTGTTGCTAGTGGTGGAGGTCGTTATGATGCGAGTATTATTGCACTTTGGAATTTTAAAACCGGTAGTGGTAGTACTGCTTTTGATACCAGCGGTGTTGAACCCGCGATTGATCTAAATTTAAGTGGCGAATACAGCTGGGTTGGTGGTTGGGGCGTCAATATTGTCAATGGTAAAGGCCAAGGCACTACTTCAAATAGTAAAAAGTTACATGATCTGATAACGGCAACTGGTGAATATTCCATTGAAGCTTGGGTCGTCCCAGCCAATGTTACCCAAGAAGGACCTGCCGGAATTATTAGTTACTCAGCTGGCACTACCAACCGAAATTTCACCCTTGGCCAAACCCTTTACAATTATGATTTTCTTAATCGCAGCACGCTCGCCGATCAAAATGGTTTACCACAATTGTCCACAGCGGATGCGGATGAAATACTTCAAACATCATTGCAACATGTAGTTGCCACATTTTCACCGACCGAAGGTCGAATGATTTATGTCAATGGTGTGCTAGTTGCTTCTGATGATTTGGCGGGAGGTAGCCTTGCGGATTGGAACGACACATATGCTTTTGTAATAGGTAATGAAGTTTCGAGTGATCGTTCATTTGCGGGTACTTTCCGTATGATTGCCATCCACAATCGTGCGCTGACGCAACAGCAGGTGATGCAAAACTTTGATGTGGGCGTAGGTGAAAAATTCTTCATGCTATTTAGTATCTCTCACTTAGTTAATCTACCCGATTCCTACATTATGTATGAAGTCAGTCAATATGATAGCTATAGCTATTTATTTACCGAACCCACTTATATCAATCTTGATCCAAACAACGTGCCTAATAATATTGATATCGAAAAAATTAGAATCGCCATCAATGGTCAAGAAGCGATAACCGGCCAAGCTTATAGTAATTTAGCATCCTTGGTTGAATCAAATAGTTACAGCATACAAACCGGCCAGCTATTGTCTAGGCTAGGGACTGTCATTTCGCTTGAAAAAGGCCCTGTTTCAGATGAGTTTTTTCTAACCTTTGAAAAAATAAATGGGCAAACTAACGCTTTTGTCGAACCTCCTGTACCGCCGTTACCACCAGCAGCTGATCTAACTGCCCGACCTGATATAGGCATTCGTGATTTTGCTGAAATTAATGCCACCATGTCTCAAGCGACGGGAGTGAGTATGTCTAATTCCAATGTTATGGCAACTTATTTAACGGTGAAACAGCAACTACCCACATTAACCGATATTGATATTTTTGTTTCTTCTCAACAAATGGGGGTGACGCAATTAGCAATTAGTTATTGTAATGAATTGGTGAATGACACCACCGCAAGTAGCAACTATTTTAGCGGATTTAATTTTGCTGAAACGGCTGATTTAGCTTTTAATTCAAACATCAAACGGAATCTTCTTTTCGATCCTTTAATTAGTCGAAGCATCGGTACTAATTTATTGACTCAGCCTAATGATGCTGAAATTAAACTAGAATTAAATAATCTCACAGATAAATTGACAGCTTGTGGAACCGCCTGTGATGTAAATCGCACAGCAACTGTTGTGAAGGCAGTCTGTGCCACAACCATTGCCAACGCTGCCATGTTAGTACAGTAGGAGTTAGATAAAATGAGCCATAAAAAACACAATTTATCTGCCGATGCACCGCTTTATCATTCAAGCCATAAACGCCCGGTCACCCGAAGAGATTTTATCGCGCAGAGCATGCTAACAGGCTCGGCTTCCATTGTTGCACCAAGTTTATTAGGTGGCATGCTAGCCCGTTCAAACACCGCTAATGCAGCCCTCTCACCAGATATTGAAGCGTTAAAAGCTGCCTGTGGAATCGCCACCCAAGGCGCCGGTAAAATCCCTTTTATTTGCTTCGATTTAGCCGGTGGCGCAAACATTGCCGGTTCCAATGTTTTAGTGGGCAAACAAGGTGGGCAACTCGACTTCTTATCATCTGCAGGATACAGCAAACTAGGTTTACCTGGAGATATGATCCCGCCTGTGGTCAATGCACAAACAGGATTGTCGGATTTTATCAATACCGATTACGGACTAGCATTCCACTCGGACAGTGCTTTTTTACGAGGTATACAAAACAAAACAGATACCACAACCGCTGCCAATACAGCAGGGGCAGTTATACCTGCACGTTCAGATAATGATACCGGAAATAATCAGCACAACCCTATGTATGGCATTAATAAAATTGGGGCGGATGGCTCGCTTCTCACACTCATAGGATCAAGAAATACTGATTCAGGCGGCAACTCTATGTCCCCAGCTTCAATGATTGATTTATCTGTTCGACCAACCAAAGTTGATCGTCCAAGTGATGTAACAGGCTTAGTGGACGTTGGTGATCTGGTGGGTTTGTTAAGCCAAGCGGATGCTGTATCGGTGATGGAATCTGTATACCGATTATCCGATGTTAAACTAAATAAAGTTCAAACCAAACTTAGCTCAGATGCAACCATTAAGGAACTCGTTAGGTGTGGTTACGTCAAAAGTGCGGATATCGCAGACCGGTTTGGCGATCCCAGTAGTCTCGATCCGGCATTAGATGCTAACATTGTTGGTCCCACTGGTATCTTTACTCAAGCAGAGTTTGATCAAGATTCAGAATTTAGAAAAACAGCCGCCATAATGAAGCTTGTGATCAACGGATATGCAGGCGCAGGCACTGTCACTATGGGCGGATTTGATTATCATACCGGTGATCGTTCAACCGGTGAAATCCGTGACCTTAGGGCTGGCAAGTGTATGGGTGCTTGTTTAGAATACGCCAAACGAGTGGGTGTACCACTGATGATTTACGTGTTTAGCGATGGTTCCGTGGCCAGTAATGGCAATATTGATAATTCTGTCGATGGTCGCGGTAAAGGCGTATGGACCGGCGATAATTCTTCGGCCGCGGCTTCATTTTTTATGGTTTACAATCCCACTGGGCGTGCTAATTTAATCGGTGCAACTCCTGAAGAACAAGCGATCCATCAGCAATTAGGCTACATGCGTTCAGATGCTTCGGTTGAAACCGCATCCTCACCCGCTGCTAACAATCCTAATTTACTTGTCGAGACAGTTCTATTAAACTATATGGCATTGCATGGTCAACAAAACCAATTTGCTAGCCTATTCCCAACTAATGGATTGGGCAACGTAGCGCTTCAAGACAGCCTTACCGCCTTTCAACCGATTGTCAATGGAGTCATTGGCGCTTAATCAATTCGATTGAAAGCAATTTTGACCCGCAGTAAAATCGAAATGATTGAACTAATCAATCATTCGATTTTTTAGTCTATACTCAATGGTCAAAAGGATAGTCAATCGACTTGGATACTTTTCACTACACTAGCCAACTGGATAACGCGCTCAAACTAATTCGGGCGCTAGATTTTAATCGTGCACTTCCGATCTTGTATCAACTTCTCAATGAAAAACCTCACCAACACTCTTTAATTGAACAAATATATAATATCGAATGGGGACGTCAATCAAACTCCGGATTTAGAAAAATATGCTGGCATGTTTTCTCTATTAAATCCATGAGCAGTGAACTAACGCCCATCGTCATACAAGCCGTTAGCGACTATAAAACAATGATAGACCCGCAATTTAAACTGAATGGTTTTAATCGACAACAAATATTTAATCTGCTATTTCATTTAAGTCATCAGCGCGGTCATAGAGATTCCGACCGCCTTTATGAAGAAGTGAAAACTCGTTTCGCAGATGACCTGCTAACACCACGAGTGATGTATAATTTTTGTGAGGGGTTAATAAAAGACAAAAGAATAATTCGAGCTCGAGAGGAACTAAAATATTTATTACTCTATTATGCGGAAAACGAGGTCAGAGCCCCAGCGGAGCATTTGCTTAAAGCGATTCTATAGGCTTATTCACGGGTGTAACCGAATTAGTCTCAATGCTAGGTAAGCCATTGATCTAAAAGGTTAGACTCCTCTTCTAATAGCTCTGATTTATCTTCTAATAGCAAGACTTTAAAACAAGGAACCGTAAAATCTCGAAGCATTTCAATACGCAACAAAGCAGTTAAACAAGTCCGGATTGTCGCTTCAGGCACAAAATCGAGGTGCTCTTCAACCATTTTAATGGCCAATATTTTTCGATTATATTCTAAATCATTCCCCGTGGCTCGCTCAAAAAGTAGTACAATTTGATTGGCCGACATGCCTTCAATGGGATTAAAGTTTTTTAAGTGGTCCATGCTACCTTCCTTGAATTATTCAAAACTATTTCTCTGAGAAATTTCTATTGAGCTTACTTTTATTATTAATTTTATTATCACCCTATAATCGAAATCGATTCAATTTTGCCTGCTTGCACATCAAAAATACAATTATCAATTTCATGAGAGTATCTGTAAGTATATCGAATCTTCAATTTCACTACAATAGTAAATACTACCAAATTTACAATCTCTGATGCAGATTAGCCAGATTTTCAGCCTCCTCAAGTAGAGCCTGATTTAAACTTCTCTTTTCGATCAAATTAAACAAACTAATCGCATTGGTATTATCCTGCTCATATTCAATAAGGATTTTTGCTTTTAAAAGAGCAAGTTCATCCCATCTTTTCTCATGCGCTGGATCCAAAGAGCATGAATTTAATAGCGTTAGTGCTGATTTATATTGTTCTAAATTATTCATAAAAGGTAGCATTGCGATCACGAGAGCAGATGAGGATGGTTGATACGGCACCTCCCTCAATAACAATTGACAATAGAAATCTGCTGCTTGTTTGGCCTTATTCAGTTCAATTAATAATGAAAAATATTGGTCAACAAGTTTCTGAAGATAATCTGTTTTATTCAGCGCAGCGAACAATAAAATCAATTTCTCATTAGCTTTATAGTTAAGCGGATCTAGCTTCACTTTTTTCAACAGTAAAGTCTTGGCGTCATCAAATCGCCCTTCCTGAAGATAGATTTCAACAACCTCCATGCCATCTTCATCTGTACTTTTATGTGAAATTGTCGCCTTAGGGTCAAAGGCATTGATTGAATAGTTAAGTTCAACATGATACTGATAAAGCAAATAACCAAGCATTAAAAAAATCACCGTAACTAAATAAAAAGATACAACAAACAGCAGCATCGAAACCATAAAAGGGTTATCTGGTTCAGCCACCAATTGATAGGTCTTTGAAACAAAAAATCCAGTAAGCAATGAAATTAAAAATAAAAAACTATATGCTTTACCAAATAGCTTTATCAACATCACTATTTTCAAAGGATTGATAGGCGATAAGATATTTTTTTCCATCATAAAAATGACTAGAGATGCCGGCACACCTAACAACAATAATATGGCTAGAAAATAACCGCTGCTGGCGCCAAAAATAAACCCTACCTTATTGACTAATAATAACGCTAAAGCAAATACAATAAAGGCTTTTATTGTTAAAGATGATTGTTTTGAATGGATTAATTGGCTTGCAGTGAAATTTAGTTTTTGCCCTATCGATAGCTTTTCTAGCATATCAAATTCTGCCGAAACAAAAGGAATAAGTAATATAACAAAAGCAACTTGACCAATCACACCGATTGGCAACATCGTCCCCAAAAAGGAATAAACTATTAACATAATCAAAATATTTTTATTAAAAGGGGCAAGGAAAAACAAAGATAAACGATTCCAAAACGGTGGTATATCTTTTGCAACACTAAGCCTGCTTAAACTTCGGCGGCACAGAGTACAATTGGGATGGGGAGCATTAGTTTTCCTAGGAACGCAATGACCACAAAAATGGATACGACAATGGCAACAAAACCATGCAGCGGATTCTCTAGGGTGATATTTACAAGTTTCGCTACTAGTCATTTAATTTCCATACTCACTATTCTAATTATTATTTCTGATCCGAGCTTTATAATACAGCCATCCACTCCTCTCATCCCGATTAATTATACTTATGCTATATATTGTTAAATAGTGGGCATCTTTGAAAAACGATTAGTTATTTGTTACTGAGCGTCGAGTTTAAATAATTAATTTATTCAATTTATTAAAGCTAGTCAAACATTCTCAGAAACGAGCATTACTGCCAAACAATTTTACCGCCATTTTCCTTTGAAATTTTCTCAAGATAGGTTTGGTGATTTTGTAATTCTTGTTCTGAGGCTTTGATGATTTTAAATGCTTCACGTTTACTCGGTAAGCGGCGAATTCCTTCACTATCGCGCTTGGCAGTTAAGTAATCTTGTTTTTGAGTCAAGCCTAGATCGGTTTGACCACCGGTCATGTGTAAATAGACTTCTGCTAGAATCTCAGAATCCAATAGAGCACCATGTAATTCTCGATGACTATTATCAATGAAATAACGTCGGCAGAGCGCATCAAGACTATTTTTTTGGCCAGGAAACATTTGTCTGGCTAAAACTAACGTATCCAACACGCTGCAAAAATCTTCCATTTTACCGCCAGTAGGAATTAGCAGAGAAAGCTCCCGGTTAAGAAAGCCAATATCGAAAGGCGCATTATGGATGATTAACTCGGTGCCTTGTACAAACTCGATAAAATCCTTGGCGACATCTTTGAAAAGAGGTTTATCTTGTAAAAACTCATTGGTTATTCCATGCACTTCAATCGCGCCAGCGTCAATTTTTCTTTCTGGATTGAGATAAACATGAAAATGATTACCGGTAAGTTTTCGGTCAACTAATTCGACACAACCGATTTCAATAATCTTATGTCCCTGTCTAGGTTCAAGACCGGTTGTTTCTGTATCTAGTACTATTTGTCGCATACCTTACCTTTTAATGCCTTTATTATTTATTCCACCGTAATAGCTTAGAGTGACTCGATACCTTTATTAGCAAGCTCATCTGCTATTTCATTTTCAGGATGGCCGCTATGTCCTTTGACCCAATACCACTCTACCTGATGCCGTTGATTTTGAATATCTAGTTGCTGCCAAAGATCGGCGTTTTTTACCGGTTTTCTTTGTGAGTTTTTCCAACCTTTTAGTTTCCAGCCCTCAATCCACTCGGTAATACCTTTGCGCACATATTGAGAGTCTGTGGTGAGGCTTATGCTACTAGGTTTTTTAACCGCTTCTAAGGCTTTAATGGCAGCCATCAATTCCATACGGTTATTAGTGGTATGCTTTTCTCCGCCAAAGAGTTCTTTTTGGTGCTTACCTGCGCGTAATAAAGCGCCCCAACCACCAGGACCAGGATTGCCTTTACAAGCACCATCAGTGAAAATTTCAATTTGGCTCAAAAATTTATTCCTTTATTGGTTGTTAATGTTAAAACAGATAGGCACCTGATTAATTAGAACAGCTTCAATTAGTCAGATTATTACAGCGGATATTCTACACAAAAATAACTAAAGACGCTTGAAATTTTGCATCCAACTATCAACTTCGCTAGTGACACTGGGATCAGCAAGACGAGACCCCACCAATTTAGGATTGCTTCGCCAACTAGGACGGATGGGCGTTAAAGTGGACACTTTTTTCTTGGCTACAATAATAAGATAGCTCGCAAAATAGCCGCGAAGACGATTATTGAGTTTTGTATACCAGTGTTTTGGTGCTTCTTTGGAAAGCCATTTAGCCGTTCCGCCAATCGCAATATAATCAGTCACTTCAAAACCGAGTAAACCAAACCAATCAGCCAGCCGCCCTTTGCCAATCCAATGAGTCTTTGCCATTTTACGGTCAAGCTTTTCTAATAATCGATGCTTCATTCCTCGAACACTCAGCGGATTGGCCACCAATAATAATATATAGCCTTCAGGTATTAATACCCGTTCTGCTTCACGCAATATTTGGTGAGGATCGCTACTATGACGTAGAATCTCGGGTAACACTAGCAGATCAATAGAATCAGTGGCGATAGGTAAGGCTTCGTAATGTCCAACAATGTCAGATCCGTCTAATACTTTAGATATGGTTAAAGAGTGACGAATCACCAGATTGTCACCGACCAATTCGGTTGCTTTGTCAGAATAAAGTAAAGCGTAATAACCAAATATACCACTCAGAACATCCGCTAAACGGCTCTTGGCCTGCTCAAAATAGACCTTAGGAATTGACTCCTTATGGCTATTAATCATTTTGCGCCAGGCTTTTAAGGCTAAATCAATTTTCTCCAGCACTAGATTATTCTTTCGCATAACACAAATTTACCTATAGTTGTTATAGGCTATAAATTGGAACCACTTAGACATAACCTATCAGCCAATAATAGCGCAGTCACTAAAAAATGGCTAGGGAGAACCACTAGTCAGACTATATTTCAAAACTGGTTAAGGGAGTGTTTACTTCAAATTAGCTTTAAAACCGTTTAAATAAGTCAGCAAGGCCTAAAAGTTATATGGAGGGCTATAACCACCAGAATCACAACTTAGTTAGCCTCAGGTGACCCTATAACCAATTTTATCAGGTTTATTTGATCTAAAAACCACCTAATCGGCCTTGAATAGAGCATCAAGATTGACATAGGCTAAGATAAAAAATACCATCTAAACCAATCGATAAGGTTGCGCTTATTACTGGTTAAAAAACAGCTTAAGCACGACCTTTGTACAGCCAACACAAAGGGGTTTCATTTGAACCGTGCAGTATTTATTTTAGTTTGTACACTACTAACAAGCAGTTGTGCAAGCCTAGAACCTCAAAAGGACACCCAACTTGTTTCAAATCATCCTCAAAAACCTCTGGAGATTCAGCAACAACAGCCCAAGTTTGAACTCTGCCCAATGCAAGAAACGGTTTTAGACCCAGAATCTTTACCCGATTTATGGCAAAGAGTGGCATTGCAATCACATCTAGAAATACCACAGAATAAGCGTGTTACCGCACAAAAAAATTGGTATTTAAAGCATCCTAAGTACTTAAATCGAGTCACTAAACGAGCGGCACCCTACTTATATTTTATCGTAACCGAAATTGAAAAACGAGGATTACCCTTAGAACTAGCCCTATTACCCATTGTAGAAAGCGCCTATGACCCTTTTGCCTATTCACACGGTAGGGCCTCAGGTATGTGGCAATTTATACCCGGCACAGGCAAAGGTTATGGCCTGAAACAAAACTGGTGGTACGACGGACGACGAGACGTTTTCCTATCAACTCACGCCGCCTTAGACTATTTATCCTACCTTAACAAACGTTTTAAGGGCAATTGGTTGCATGCTTTGGCAGCCTACAATTCAGGCCAAGGTAATGTCAGAAAAGCCATCCGTAAAAATAGAAAACGTGGCAAACCCACTGATTTTTGGTCATTAAAACTACCTAAAGAAACAAAAGCCTATGTACCAAAATTATTAGCTCTGGCAGAAATATTCAAAAATAAAATGAACCAAAAAAGCCCACTACATCAGATCAACAATGAACCCTATTTTGCTCGGGTAGACGCTCAATTTCAAATTGACCTAACTTTAGCCTCTGAATTGAGTGAACTCAGTATGGAAACATTTTATCAACTAAATCCGGCCTTTAACCAGTGGGCAACGCCACCCAAAGGCCCGCATTATCTATTAATACCGATTGATAAAGTGGCCGTTTTTAATGAAAACCTCAAGCATATTCCGCCTAAAGAAAGGATCGCATTTAAACGCTATACCATTAAAAATGGTGATAGTTTAAGTCAAATTGCGCATCGATTTTCAACCAGTGTCACTTTATTAAAAATGCATAACCCTATCCGGGGCAATAATATTCGTGTTGGGCATTCACTGATGATACCCACCGCAACCAAAACCAGAGACCGCTATTTAAAAAGTAGCAACCAACGTTTATTAGCAAAACAAAATAGACATCGCAAGGAAAAAAAATAGCCATACGCATTCAATCTGGTGATTCCTTCTGGACCCTTTCAAGGCATTATAAAGTCAATATGCGCCAATTGGCTAGTTGGAACAACATGGCGCCCACTGACCCTTTAAAAATTGGGCAGAAATTGGTGCTTTGGAGCCAATCGAGTAAACTCACTAGCAACGCGAGCCTCAACCAACAGAAAAGAACCAAGAAAATACATTACAAGGTACGAAATGGCGATTCTTTTGCTAGAATAGCAGATAAATTTAATGTCAGCTTGGCAAAAATCAAGCGCTGGAATCGAACACTTAGTGGTAAAAAATACTTACAACCAGGGCAATCCTTAATACTCTTTGTTGACATTACCCGACAATTTTAATCACATTTTTGACTAGAACCATTTCTATGATTTCATATTTAAAAACCAACTATAAAATACCAAAATGGCTGAGCTTTTCTTTTATTGGCTATCTTTTGCTTGTTTTAATTTTCAAACTTGTAAATACTTATGTCGATGACCAATTAGCCAAAAAATCTGATGCATCCCTATACCAAAGTTGCTACAAAATTTGGGCTACACGTGGCTTAGTGACGGTGGGCGATAGATCACTCACTAGTTCCGGCAACTCAATCAAAACCATTCAGTTAGCATTTAAACATGGTACTAAGGGGAGTGAAATTGACCTTTTTTATGATGTCAAAATGGACCGTTTTATTCTGTCTCATAATTTCCCCTACCGTTTAAAAGATGGTAAATTACTCAGCTTGCAAGAACTAATTTCAAACATTGGCAATGACTATTATCTTTGGCTAGATTTAAAAAAATTAGGCAGACTTAGCAAACCTCAGGCACAAGCGGCTGCAGCACGTTTATTAAAAATAACAGAGGGTCAAAGTATTCGTAATAAAATCTATATTGAAGGTGAAGATCCAATTAATCTTGCTGCCTTTCGTGACGCACAGTTCCACACTATTTTTGATACTCAACCACTTAAAGGCAGTTACTGGTTAAGTGACTTTGTTATGACACTATATAAAATGATTTTCTATTTTAATGATTTTAGTGTGATGGCAATGAATTCTGGTGCGATTGATGATCCCATTTTCGACCAAGATGCCGAGATAATACTTTCTAACGTGCCACTATTTTTATACCATATTCCTGATAACATCGCTCTATTACAGAAATATTCGGATATGAAAAACGTGAAAGTAATGCTCAATACCGACCACAGCGCTGACCGTTTTCAACTCAATAGCTGTCAAAATTTATCCCATGATTAGCGACCGGAAATAAATATGAAAAAAACCGCTATTAGCGTTTTTATTATTACACTGAACGAACAGAAAAATATTGCTCGCGCCATAGAAAGCGCTCAGTTTTGTGATGAGATCATTGTGGTGGACTGTGGCAGCACAGATAAAACACTAGAAATAGTTCAATCATATGGTATTACACCGATTCATAATGACTGGCCTGGCTATTCCAAGCAAAAACAATTTGCCATGGAGCAATGTAAAAACGATTGGGTATTTAACCTCGATGCTGACGAAGAAATTAGCCTACCACTAGCCGAAAAAATAACCGCTATTATTAAACAAGAACAATACACCAGCATACGCTGCGCACGTAAAGACGTATTTATTTCTAAGCCGCCACCTAACTGGACCAAAAAAGCCAACAACCTGCGCTGTTACCGCAAATCAATGGCTCAGTTTGACCCAAAACAACTGGTTCATGAAAGTGCATCGGTTAAGGGTAAAGAGATTTATATTAAACAGTTTCTAATACATTATGGCTATGATGATATACATCGTCTAATCGATAAAAAAAATAGTTACTCATCGCTAAAAGCCAAAGAAAAACATCACCGTAAAAAGACATATTCATTAGCTAAACTACTACTTATATTTCCGATTGTTTTTATTCAGCAATGGATCTTTAATCGAAAAATATTTTTCGGTATACGGGGAATTATTCTATCCATCATTCAAGCACACTACGCTTTTATAAAAGAAGCCAAACTCTATGAATTAGAGGAAAATAATAGATATAACATTGAAAAAGAATAAGTCGGCTAGGTCTCGCCGACTTTGTTCAAGCGATGGTCAATCTTTAATCCAACGATAGACATCTTTCCATTTTGGTTTTTTACCGCTTTTAAGTACTCCAATTCGGTAAATCTTTCCCGCAAAAGAAAAAACAAACAATAGCGTCATAAGATTAATGCCTGTTGCTATACCCACCTGCCATAAGGGCACATCGATAATAGCCATCCGTACTGGCATAACCACTATTGCGGCAAAAGGCAGCATTGAACTGATTTCAGCAATGGAGTTAGTTGGATCTTTTATTAGAGTGAAACAAATATAAAAAGGTATTAAAATCAGGAACATAATTGGCATAGCACCCTGTTGTGCCTCTGAAATATTATCAAAAATAGCACCTACTGCGGCATAAAGCCCCAAAAATGTCACTAAGCCTAAGCCATAATTAAGAATGAAATAGCCTATTTGAAACAAACTAATACTAAATTGAAATTTTTCAGGTAAAACAAATAAGCTAGTCACACTGACAAAGATAAAAGGTAGCATCCAAATAATAATTTGTAATAGCCCTGCACAGGTAGTTGCTATTATTTTTGCCGACATGAGTTCATTAGCGTGAACCGAAGAAAGTAAAACTTCAACCACCCTATTTTCCTTTTCTTCTATGACAGCTTTTAAAATCTGCATACCTATCATTATTAAACTCATATACAACATAAAAGCTAAAACCCCAGCCAATATAAACGCTCCATAGTTGTCTTTCTCAACTTCCTCTTTTTGACTAATCTTAAAATTCTGTAATTGCATTCTGTCACGAGCATATTTAATGTCATCTTCTGATACAGACTTACCTTCAAAGTGCTTTTCTACAAGGACACTGTTCACCAAGCTTTTTATTTTACGAGTGATATTACTATTTTTGGGGTTTGATGAATAATACTCTATCCCCTTATCGTATTTTTCTCCCGATGGTATAAAAATACACCGTTAAGACTAGAGTCAAGTAGTTTAGGTTTAACTGTTTGAATATAAGTGTCGAGATCGTTACGTGATTTTTTGCTGACCACAAGATGAAACATTTCATGGTTGAAATCATCACTTTGTTTGTACTCTTGTTCAATCATACTCAGCAGTTGAACATTTTCTACAATAACTTCAACGTTGATAACCTTCTTATCTTCAAACATCATTAAAAAGGTTTGCAAACTCATCAAACCAACCATAATGACAGGTACAAAAATTGTTGTAAAAATGAAGGTCTTATTCATAATCTGAGCTCTTAACTCTCGCTTGATTATGGCCATGGTTCTAAAAGAAAATAATTTAAGCATGGCTTGTACTCCCTGTTTCAGATTCAGTGGATACTTGTTCGATTTTATCTTTCGGCAACTCATCATTACCCGTTAGATTAATAAATATTTCATGTAAAGATATATCATTGGCATCAAATCGCTTAACCACAATTTGATTTTCAACCAATAGTTTTAGTAAGATCTGCACATCATCTGGAGTATGCACACTAATACCAGTAAAGCGGCCAAAATCTTCGATTTTTTCAATGATGGGATTACCTTCAAGGAATGAAATATCACCTTCGTAAACTAAACTAATATTTCGTTGGCTATATTCTTGCTTTAACTCAGTGAGAGAGCCCTGCTTTAGCATTTTCCCTTGATGAATAATCGCGATGTGATCACACATTTTTTCAGCAAAATCCATCAGGTGGGTGGAAAATATGATGACTTTACCTGCTTTTTTGAGATCAAGGATGATATCTTTTAAAAGATTGGTGTTGACTGGGTCAAGCCCTGAAAAAGGTTCATCTAATATGATGAATTCTGGATCATGGATAATGGTACAAATAAACTGCACCTTCTGCTGATTACCTTTGGACAAATCCTCTATTTTGGCATAGATCCTATCCGAGAGGCCGAACCTTTTAAATAATCAAGCGCTTTGTCTTTTACCGCTTTACCACTAACGCCTTTCAATTCTGCAAAAAATAAAATCACCTCAAGTAATTTCATTTTTTTGTATAGCCCGCGTTCTTCTGGAAGATAACCGACGCGATTACGAAATTCTTGGCCAACTGTTGTGCCTCGCAATAAAACCTCACCTTGGTCCGGATAATAGATATTCATCAACATCCGAATGCACGTGGTTTTACCAGCACCATTACGCCCAAGTAAGCCAAACACGGCGCCTTCTGGTATGGTAAAAGAAACATCTTCGACAGCGACAAAATCGCCAAAACTCTTGTAAAGCCCTCTGGCTTCTAAGGCATAACCCATTATTTTCTCCATTTATGATATGCTAGTTTATTATTCAGGTTAATTACACAAATAATAACAATTGTACCTTTGTGTTTAATGTACGAATATGGAATAGTATCGCTTATTAATCGTTTATCTTTCGATAGCGTCAGACATACTTAATACTCTTATGTATGAATTCGCATTATTAAACTAACGAATTAGCAGGCTTTTTATTTCAAGATGGCTATTTTCCACTATTTTTAGTGAAATTGCTTCAAGTAAAATGTGTTTAATTTGTTAGCAAACATTTTATGACGTAGGCAAACAACAATATATACCACAACAACCCATTAGGAGAATCACAATGTCGGACAATAATCCACAACAAGACAACGACACGACCGAGTCTATTGGTAAACTCACCATATTGACCAATATTTTTACTGATCCCAACCTAGGAATGGCACAAGTAAGAGCCTCTTATTCTATTCTATTTCCTTTAATGATGGTTTCCTTACTATCTGCAGCAATGATGCTTTATTATTATTCGGTACTAGATTTTAAATGGTTCATAGATTATATGGTTCAAATAAGTGCTGGCGACCTCAGCAAAGCTGAACAGGATACTACCCGCGCAGCTATGTCAATGATGTCGCAAAACACTATGGGAATTGTATCTGTCGTTACAGGGCAAGATCGTACTTTATTGAACTTTTAGGTAAATTGGTGATCAGATCAGTATCAACCACGAGGAGATACTGCTATGACATTTATAGACCATTTTACTTCAATAGAAGATCCACGAACGAATATTAACGTTAAACATGACCTTTTAGATGTGCTATTTTTAACGGTAAGTGCTGTATTATCAGGTGCAGAAGGCTGGAAGGACATTAAAGAGTTTGGCGATAACAAGCTCGATTGGCTAAGACAATATAGAGACTTTAAAAACGGAATACCGGTCGATGACACCATTGCTCGGATCATAAGGGCAATCGAGCCTGCACAATTAAACCAGGCATTTATTAATTGGGTTAATGAAGTGAGGGTCGATAAGGGGCAAGAACAAATAGCGCTTGATGGAAAACATTACGCCGTTCATTTGATGGAGATAGGCAAACCGCATTACACAGTATTACCGCTTGGAGTCGCTCACAAGGATTGGTTCTTGCTCAATTAAAATCGACGGGTAAAAAAATGAAAATGCTTCGGTTATTGACATGCTCAATGTGCTGAATATCAAAGGTGCGTTGATAAGCGCCGATGCGATGAATACACAGAAAAAAATCGTCAATACTATTGTTGAAAAGAAAGCGGACTATGTGCTTTGTGTCAAATTGAACCATAAGAAATTACGTCATGAAATTGCCGGTTATTTCCATAAAATCAAAAGAGAAACACCTGAGTTTATTGAAGAGTTTGAGGAAGTTGATAGTGGTCATGGTCGCATTGAAGTCAGGAAATATAGGCAACTCAGGGTGAATGAATGGATTAGTGAGGCGAGTAATTGGTCCAATATTCAAACGGTTATAGAGGTTGAGCGAGAGCGACATATTAAAGGTGAAGTGGTGCAGCAAGAAACCTTGTATTACATTAGTTCTTTGGCGCCGGATGTGGAAAGAATAGGTAAAGCCATTCGCAGTCATTGGGGAGTGGAAAGCACCCATTGGATCCCTTGATGTGACGTTTAAAGAAGATGACTGTCGGATCCGAAATGGTGACGGGGCTGAAAATGTTGCTGTTATCCGACGATTTGCTTTGAACTTAACGAAACTACACCCTCAAAAAAATAGTATGAGAGGTAAATTGAAGCAGGCAGGATGGAGTGATAAATTTCGCTCTGAACTAATTTTTGGTCAAAATTAGTACAAAGTATGCGGTTGCCCTGTCTGTCGTTACCATTCTAATTATGATACCTATCATGTATGTCGTTCAATCAGTTTACTTTGTCATCATGTCCAATATTTACGGTGATGGTATAGAGTTCAAACAGTGGTATTCATTCATTAGTTGGTCTTCTCTGCCCAACCTTGTTGCGATTCTCGCCTCTTTTGCTTATTTAGCAACTTCAAGTAACGCACAAATTGCACCTGATTCAATTAATCAGTTAAGTCTCAATGAATTAATATTTGGATTAGAACCGTCTAAAGGAATTGGCAAGCTATTATCAACCCTACATTTAGCCCAATTCTGGAGCTTTGCTGTAATGACCATCGGTTACAGCCAGTGGACTAAAAAGCCCGTGGTTAAATCAGCCAGTATTGTGTTAACGCCGTATGTCATTTTCTATATAGCGTGGTTTCTATTTATTTAGTGATTGACCACCTAATAAAATCAAACCTCGGTAAGCTTCAACTTATCGAGGATTAATCAAAATTTACTAAAATACGATTGACGGGCTTTAAAAAAGCGCTCAATTGACAGGAATTTGCATGAAAAAGCCGTTAGTTATTTCCTTAGTTCTACTTTTAGTTATTGGTTTTCCGTTAACCAAAAGATATTTCTCTAGTGATAAAGCCAAGCAAGTCAATCTAGAAGTACTTGCCTTTCATCCGATTAAAGCTTCTATTTTAGCTTCAGGCCAACTAAAGCATGAGCAACAGGTAAAGCTATCGGCAGAGGTCATCGGTAAAGTAACTAAACTTTTTGTTAAAGAAGGCGATTATGTTGTTAAAGGACAATTGGTTCTGCAAATAGACGCGGAGTCCTATATTGCCGCAGTTGAGCGACAAACCGCGGTGGTTAATCAGCAAAAAATAGCCATTGAAAAACAAAAGCTAGTAATTACCAACCTCAAACAGCAAGTGAATCGTAAGAAACAACTTTATAAAAAGAAACTATTGGATGAAGATGGCTACCAAGCAATCGATAATGCATATCGAGTAGCTTTAGTCGATCTGCGCGGTAATTTTGAAGTTTTAAAGCAGGTAGAAGCTAGTTTAGAGCAGGCTCGCGATAAGTTATCAAAAACCAAGGTACGTTCACCCATCGACGGCATGATTACTTCACTTGATATTAAAGCCGGTGAAACAGCAATATCCGGCACTACTAATATTATGGGTTCTTCGTTAATGACTATCGCCGATCCAGCGAGTATGTTGGCGGAGGTAATGGTTGATGAAGCCGATATTTCACAGGTTGCATTAGGTCAAAAAGCCGAAATTATTGCCATCGCTTTTTCCAATAAGCCTATTATCGGAACTGTAGAGTCGATAGCCTCAAGTGCTAAAAGAAATTCTGGTCAGCAAAGTTTAAGTTTTGCAATTAAGTTGGCAATTAGCCCACAGCAAGAATTAAATTTAAGACCAGGAATGAGCTGTCGAGCAGAGATATTTACTCAAGGAGAGCAACAAAAACTAGCATTACCTATTCGTGCAATAAAAACAGAAGAAGATAATGACAAAGATACGATTAAGAATTTTGTTTTTATCTCTAAAGATGGTCACGCAGAAAAAATTGAGGTGACATTAGGTATCGCCGATGATGATTTTCAAGAAGTTATATCAGGTCTAGAAAAAGGAACCCAGGTAATCGTTGGACCGGATAAAGTATTAAGACATCTTAAGAATGCAGAGCCTGTCGAAATTATCAATCAAAAGGAATTAGATAAAACCGCTAGCCAATCGTTCAATGCAGACTCGAGTCAATAATGAGTTTAATTCAATTTAAAGATATCTGTAAATACTACACCATGGGCGACCAGGAAGTGAGGGCTTTACAACATATCGATTTAACCATTAACGCTAATGAGTATATCGCTTTTACAGGTTCTTCCGGTTCTGGCAAATCTACCATGATGAATATATTAGGCTGTTTAGATAAACCAACCATAGGACAATATTCGTTAAATGGTAAGGACGTCTCACAGCTTAGTCAGGACCAGTTATCTGATATTAGAAATAAGGAAATCGGTTTTATATTCCAAAGTTTTAACCTATTACCCAGAGCTACGGCACTGCATAACGTCATGCTACCACTTGTTTACAAAGGAATACCTTTAAAACAAAGAGAAGAGTTAGCCATGAGCGCCATGTCAAAGGTCTCTCTGTCCGATCGGTGCGACCATTTACCTAATCAACTTTCTGGAGGGCAACGCCAAAGAGTCGCGATCGCTAGAGCGTTGGTGACTAACCCTTCCATACTTTTGGCAGACGAGCCTACCGGTAACCTTGATAGCCAAACGACTAAAGATATCATGGCATTGTTTGACCAGCTGCATGAAGAAGGACAAACCATCATTATGGTCACCCATGAAGACGAAATAGCCAAACATTGTCATCGAGTAGTTCGACTATCCGATGGTAAAGTTGTGCTTGACCAAATGAACACTAAAGCAGACTCATTGGAGACGATCAATGTTTAGCCTAATCGAAAGCTTTAGAAGCGCAATTAGCTCTGTCAGAGCACATGGTTTTCGTAGTTTTTTAACCACCTTAGGAATTATTATTGGCGTAAGTTCGACCATAGCGGTGGTCTCCGTCATTCAGGGATTAAGCTATTCAATTAATCAGCAATTTGAAGGTTTTGGCGCTAATTCAATTTCAATCACCTCGCACACACCACGAAGCGAAAGACTGAAAGGTAAAAGCTCACGAATAACAGATAAAGATGTCGCTGCCATTAGAAAACATTCCGAAGGTATCAGCTTTATAACCCCTTCACTACAGTCAAAATTTGGCGGTACCAACGGAATTCAATTTCGAGGAAACACTAGTTTCGCTCAGGTTTCGGGTACCACCTATTCTTCTCAGGATCTTAGCAATCTTAATATTAAATTTGGACGATTCCTATCCTACAGCGATAACCTATCCCGACGCAAAGTAGTAGTAATCGGTGAAAAATTACGTGAAGATTTGGAACTACCAAAAGACCCTGTCGGTGAGTTTATTAGTTATGCCGGCGTTTGGTTCAAAATCATTGGATTAGCAGAGCCTAAAGGATCTTTTTTTGGCTTTAGTCAGGACAATTTCGCAATCTTACCCTACAATACCATGCGCTTTTTAAATGGGAATTTACTCCGTCCTGATATTTTTTTACAGCTACAACTTAAAGATATGCAACAACTAGAGGTCATTAAAGATCGCCTAGTTCGAATACTAAGAAAAAACCACCGTTTAGAAAAGGACGAAGCTGACGACTTTAAAATACAGACATCCGAACAGCTTACTTCGGGAATATCAAATATCATCGACACGATGACCGTTGTTTTAGGAGGTATTGTCAGCATCTCTTTACTGGTCGGTGGAATTGGTATTATGAATATCATGCTGGTATCCGTCACCGAAAGAACCCGTGAAATAGGGATCTGCAAGGCCATCGGCGCAAAACGCCATCATATTTTAATGCAGTTCCTAATTGAAGCAATTGTGCTGTCCTTGTTAGGCGGTATTATAGGAATAATATTAGGGTACGCGTTAGGTATGCTCGCGGCCGCATCAATACCGGGTTTTCCTCCGGCCAATGTCCCTTTGTGGGCTATAGGAATAGCCTTTGGTTTTTCAGCTTTTGTCGGAATACTATTTGGTATCATCCCAGCAGCTAAAGCGGCCAATTTAGATCCCATCGATGCATTAAGATACGAATAGCTAAGGCGCCACGGATAGCCTGCTGCGTTTTCTGCATTTCCTACAGGGATGTGTCGAATGTAGTAAAGAGTATAGGGCGGTGGTAGCCCGTTCGTTGTTGGAAAAATATGACCAGTGAGCCTTTGGATGGATAGGAATTGTAGTCATCCAGCAAAGGAGGAATCTTATTCCGCTGATAGTTTGTGAGAACCTTCCTTCCTCATGATGACACCCCAATACCCTTATCTCTTTTAGCTTTATCCGTATTAATCAAACGCCCAATAAAAAAGGGTCTCAAAGACCCTTTCTATATTTCCTACAGATAAGTTTTAAAGCTTCGCAGCGTTCTTCTGCTGGTTCTTAACAAAGCCTATCCATTGAACTGCACCTCTACGCCATCTTTTATACTTTGTCGCTTTATTAAGCGATCTAATTGCGCTGTTATATTGCTTCAGGCCTAAATAAGCAAGACCTTTTCTAAAATGAACTTTACCTTCATCTTTAAGCTTGCCTTTTTCAAGTGCCTTATTAAAACTTGCGATAGCTTCTTTGTACTTTTCTCTATCGGCCAATAATTCGGCGCGCTTTTGGTCATTTTCACCACCATCTGATTTAGCGGCTGAACGCCCATAAGCTTCGATGGCTTTATCTAACTCGCTGGCAACATGAAAGTTGGATGCGATATTCTTCCAATTTTTCTCAGTATCCTTTACTAAACCTTTCTCAATGCCTTCTTTAAGGATTACCGCAGTACGGTAAGGAATATCGCTGTAAGCAAAAATCGAAGACAATTGCTTATAATCGTTCTCAGATTCCATTAATCCCTGAACATAAAACATTTCCATAACGGCTAATGCATCATCAATCATATCCTGCTGCATGTAAATAGAAGCAAGATTACGCCAGTAACGTTTTTCCGTCGGGAAATCTAAAATAAGCTGCTTCAATAGTGCAATAGTGCCTGGATAATCTTTAAACTCAAAATGCGCATTTAACAGAATACCGAAGGCATTTTTTTGCGGTTTCTTTGCAACCTTGGCCGACCAATAAGCGGGACAAATAGCGTCCTTTAATCGACCGGAATCAAACAAAATTGCGGAATAGAGCAAATAAACTTGATGATTATCAACATTTGAATTTTTCATCCAACGCTCAAGAAAACGCAAAGACTCCTTTCTATTATCATTACTATAGTGCATCGATGCGACGTTTTGAGTTAGGTCTTGGATTTCTTTATGCTGAAGTTGTCCTTTACCGATATTCAGTGCTTTAGTAAAGTAGACCGTTGCATTTTTTGTATCATTTTTTTGTGCATAAGCAATACCGATGTACTTGGCAACTGTCGCCTGAACATAGAGGTTTTTACTTGACTCCAATAATGATTTAAGTAGCGTAATTGCTTCGTCATGCTTCTCTTCCGCTAATTTTTCTAGCGCTCGAGAAATTCGCTTATGAGAGCGCTCTGGCAAACCTCTAATAGGTACCTTAGCGATCTTTAAGTTTTTATCGATCATTACCTTACAATTTTTAGTCAAACTTGTTTTTGGCACAACGTTTGCTGCGTTGACCGCAAAGATGCCCGACAGCAAAAAAGGAATATAAATTAGTGTACGTAGTTTCATCTTTAAATTCTCTTCCTATTCGTCGGCTGCAAGCGTAAATTGCATGGTGTAAATCATATTGGGCTGTTCGACTGCTTTGCCGTCTACTACATTAGGTTTAAATTTCCATTTGTATATAGCTCGTCTTGCATCACGCTCAAAAATACGTCGAGGTTTTGCGTCAATCAATTCGACATTTTTAGGTGTACCATCAGGTGAAATGGTAAATCTAAATTTTACCCAACCTTCAATTCCTTCCATTGCCGCTTTTCGTGGATATCGTGGCTGAATGATTACCATAGGGATTGCTTCTCCATCACCCATGTTGCCGCCGCCAGGAGGTCCTAAATACATACCGTTGCCTGCAATCGCCACATCTAGCCTTTCCATATTAAGATTCATACTTTGAACCTTAGGACGCTCTGCTTTTGCCACACGCTGTTTTTGTGGGGGTGGTGGTGTTTTAGGTGGCTCGGGCTTTTTAGGCAATCGTCTTTCACGAATATTAATATCGTCATCAGGTTCGACCATGCTTATCTGAATAGATGGTGTTTTCGCGTCGCCGAAGGGCTTTAGCTCAACCTTAATTAAGTAAGCCATCAAAACAAACAGTGCAAAAGTGATACCCAGTGCCGCCGCTATTCCTATAATTATACGTTGCATTATAAATCCGCCGCTACTGATACGTTCTTAACGCCTGCCGCTTTAGCCGAATCAAGAACTTTTAAAAGAACTCCAGCGTCCGCACGGCTATCTGCCTGTACTACCACGGTACTTTCTGGATTTTCGAGTAACATTACTTCGAGACCCGCTTTGACTGCTTCTTTATCAACCTTGTTTTTTAACATATAGATATTGCCATTTTGGTCAATGCCAATGAAAATGTTAGCTTTTGGTCGTTTAGTCGAGGTCTCAGCAATTGGTTTATCTACTGTAATCCCCGACTCTTTAACAAAGGAAGCTGTCACAATAAAGAAAATCAACATGATGAAGACAATGTCTAGCATTGGCGTCATATCAATTTGCGCTTCATCTTGAGCCGAACTTAGTCTTTTCTTTGCCATAATAGGTTAATCCTAAAATCTATAAGTTTACTATCAAGACCTTTTCACAAGGAAGAAGGCCTTACCATAGTTAACTAGTCTTAATTTACTCCAGATAACAATTTATCCTTTTAGCCAATAAAAATTAGCATTGGCTAAACAAATAAAAAGCTATTGCCTCACTAATGGTGAGGCATGTGGTCTGCTAGCTCTTGAGCACGGACGTTAGCCGAATACTCAAGACGAGCGCTGATAAATAAACCTGATAGCGCTGCCACCATTCCCGCCATTGTGGGGATGGTTGCTTGCGATATACCTGCGGCTAATAGTCGTGCGCTTCCTGTGCCAGCAAGAGCCATCAATTCAAATACTTGAACCATGCCCGTTACCGTGCCTAGCAATCCGATCATCGGACAAATGGTGACAATGGTTTTAATTACCAGCAGGCCCGAATTAAGCTCTTGTTTCATCTGAGAAATCCAAGCCTCACGAATTCGGTGAGCTTTCCAAGAAGTGGTATCCTCGCGCGCATCCCATCTTGCAATCATCAAACGTGCAACTTTGGGATAAGTACGGTTGTAATACCACAACCTTTCAATAATCAGGGTCCACATAGCTAACAGAGCTGCTGCAATAAACCACAGCACGCTGCCCCCAGTATCAATAAACTGTTCGACAGTAGCCAATATTTCCTCAAGAAATAGCATGGGCTTACGCTCCTGCTTCTTCTTCGTGTTGAGCAATTAAACCAGTGCTTTGCTCTTCCAACATGTGATTAAGACCTTTAGCAACACCTGATACAACGCTGTGTAATAGGATAAGAGGTAAGGCTGCAACAATTCCTAGTACTGTTGTAATCAACGCTGAAGAGATACCACCAGCCATTACTTTTGGATCACCAGCACCGTACAGGAATACTTTGGAAAGTTTCAATCATACCGGTTACTGTACCTAAGAGACCCATTAATGGAGCAACAGCGGCAAATACCTTGATAATGGTTATACCCCGTTCAATACGTGGCGTTTCTTTGAGAACCGCCTCGTCTAACTTGAGTTCTAGATTTTCAGTATCATCGTCTTTATTGGCAAGGTACACAGCCATTATACGTCCAAGAGGATTGTTACCCGGAGTACTAGACTTAGACTGAGCCATCATTTGCTTACGTAATGTAAGTAACGTGAATAAACGTTCGAACACGATTAATAGACCAACACCAAGTACTACGAAAATAGAGTAACCAACAACCCCAGCGTATTTTTCAACACGCTCAGGCCAAGATTCACGCTGAACTTCAATGGTTAAGATGCTTCCTCGTGAAGGGTCAATCGCAAGACGAGCGACACCAGCGGTTGTTTCCTGATAGGGGTCGATAGTATCAACAAAGCTACCTTTTGGCTGCGATAAAAGTTGGTTTATATCTTGCTCTTCTGCATTAAATACTAAGTATTCACCATTTGAAACTAAGTTGAAACCACCAATACGATCAATCGTTCGCGGCTCTTTACGACCATCACGGTTAACAATATCAGTCGTAAATTTAACAATTTTTGACTGTTCAGTCATTTCTGTTTGAATCTCAACCCATAAACGACGAATTTCTGGTATTTCTGGAAAAACCTTAGCTTGAGCTAGTTTCTCTAAAAATGTAAAACGTCCTGGATACTGTGCAGAGACAATTGAACGTCTAAAACGTGCAGCTGAATCACCAGCTACTTGACGAACAACACCAATCATTTCGCCTAGAGAGCCAGCTTTTAGTAATTTAGCTTCTTCTAATTCAGCTAGTTTTTTATCATTAGCTGCGTATTGCGCCTTTAAACGGTCAGTACGAGCTTCTTCACGTCGTTTTTCAGCCAGCGCTTTATTTAAAAGAGCTCTTTGCTTGTTACGTTCTTTTTTAAATTCAGCGATTCTTGCTTGATTAACGCGAGACTGTCGAATTTTCTCTTCTTTCACCAAGGTCAAAAGCTCGCTTAAAGTCTGTGCAGCAGGTGTTTCAATCGCACCGGTGTCTTTTTTGGCTTCTTCGGCTGCCGAGATGTTAAAGCTTGCGCCAACCAAAATAGCAATAGCTAATATTTTATTGATTTTCATTATTCAGCCCTCTTCGCTGCAGGGATTGGTAGTTCGATTAGATTCATTGTGGCTTGTTTATTGGCCATTTTGATCCCTTGTTGGATACTTCTTATATAGGAATCGTCAAGCTCTTCATATTGCTTCTTCTCAATATTCCAAAAACCAGCAGATTTACCGTCGAGTGTTAAATAAACCAACGCAACTCGTCCAACTTGTAGAAATTCAACTTGAACCTCTTCTGAGCCGTCCATAATGGTATCCTGATAAGCACTAATGCTCTCTCCGTAACCAATTTCAGCTTGATAAGCCTCTAAAATCTTGCGGTATTTTTCAGAATTAGGAATGTCAGCTCGAATCATGTAGTTTTTCAGTTTATTGATTCGTTCTGTTCGCTTTTCCTTTTTAAAAGGCATATCGATTTGAACAAAGTTGTCGATTGATGCAATCATTTCGTTCATTAATGGAATCGCACCACGTTCTGTAGCGTCAATAGTGGCCATTTCTCGCTTGATGGAAGCCATTTCTTCTTCCTGTGACTTAATTAAAAGCTCAAGCTGGTTATTATATATGCGAAGGCTATCGATTAACTGCAAAGTAGATTTATACTCTGCGTTAAGATCAACGGCCTGTTCGGCAAAACGGTCAACCCGCTTTTGAGCGGCTTTAGTGTCTTTGTTGATCTTTTTTTCAATCGATACTGACGTATCATATGGTCCTGCAAGAGCATTCCCAGCCATGAATAAAGCACCCAGCGTTAACGCTGTTGCCTTAAGTAGGTTTTTTTTGTTGCGACTATGCATGTGGCTTCCTAATTATGTTTCAGGGTTGAAATAAAATTTGATACAAGCTAGTAAGATTCGGCCTGAAACCGAAGGACAATAATCGATTAAAAATTGATGTATGACCTATTTTTACTAACATTGATTACACGCTTCATATCTTTTTTAGTATTTCGTGCAATCGAAATCTTTACTTACAAAGTGCAATAGATTAGTAACAATTGCACGATGTGCCGACTATAAACAGAATTTTTGAACGAGTCAAACGGTTATACCACTAGTTTCGAGACTTTTTACCCTAAGATTTCAATTTTTATTGCTGAATAATCAATATTGCTTATTTATTAACAAAAAATGGGGATTCCATATCCTATCCCGTACCGCTAACTAGGCATACTAATTTATGCTAACAGGCCCGTATTCAAGCGTGATCGCCACCTCTGTTACTAGTGTAACACAAGGATGCGGACAAAGATACTTTTAGCGGTTTCTGACAGCAATCGCTGATAATGACGATTTAGTCTCTAACTCGGCTTACAATAATCTGTTATAAGATGAAGAAACAAAGTTACCTGGCTAACTAATTCTAGCAAAATAGTTATAAGTTGGATTCTTAGCGTTATCTCGATAAATATAGCACATGACGACACTTCTAACCCTATTGCCATAACAGATACTTAACAAATGCCGCGTTTAATCATCACGAGGTAGTTGGCGAATAAAAATAGAATCCTTCGACACATTATCGGCCATAAAACCGTTCAATAGTGCATTGCAACAATCGATTTAAATGGAGGATAGCTCTAGATACAGTAGTACATTAATCAATACAAAGGATTACATTTCCAGTTCGGTTTGACTAAATTTGAATTTCGAGATAAAAGTGAGTGAATTTCAATAACTGTAACAGTTCGAGTCAGAATGACCCTTAATATGATAGGAAAGACAGAATTAAAGTTCTTTCTGGACTAACTGACAATTAGTCGTCTTCAAAATTAATACCAATATGAGCATTAATATT
This sequence comes from Enterobacterales bacterium, assembly GCA_030949565.1. Lineage (GTDB taxonomy): Bacteria > Pseudomonadota > Gammaproteobacteria > Enterobacterales > Kangiellaceae. Next base: position 24,151 of record JAUZSK010000083.1, on the reverse strand, counting down.
CAAGAGTTATTTTCCCCCAATCAATGCATTGGGGGAAAAGCATGAGATATCCCTATCCCTATCCCTATTTATACCTACTTCAAATTTTTCTCAAAAAACTTTTCCATAGCCTTGTAAAAAGCAATTCTATTTTTAAGCTTTTGGTAGCCATGTCCCTCGTCCTTTACCATTGATTGATAAGGAATTTTAGCTCTATCTAGCGCTTTAGTTAAAGCATAAAACTGTGCCATAGGTACTCTAACGTCTTCCTTACCATGAGCGATAAATAGAGAAGCTTTTATTCTATCAACATGTCTTGCTGGAGAATTTGCTCGAAGTTCATTTTTATCAGTTCCGAGAATATGTTCTAGAAAACGAATACCACCTTTCGATTGGTGTGTATCACCATCGGTGTACATCGTTTCAAGGTCATAAACTCCGACATAGCCTAATCCACATTTGTATAAATCAGGTTCTTTAACAACTCCCATTAAAGTTGCGTAGCCACCGTAACTACCACCATAGATACAGACTCTATTTGGATCCGCGATACCCGCTTTAATAGCCCATTGAGTTGCGTCAGTAATATCATCCTGCATTTCTCGGCCCCATTTGCGGTATCCCGTTGTTTCAAACTCCCGCCCATAACCACCTGAACCTCTAAAATTCATCTGTAAAACAGCATAACCGCGATTAGCTAAAAACTGTACATCCGGATTAAATCCCCAGCGATCTCTTGGACCATGAGGACCACCGTGTGGATTAATAATTAGCGGTAAATTTTTTGCTTTTTTGCCTTTTGGAATGGTTAGATAACCGTTGATCACCAACCCATCTCTCGCTGTATACTGAATTGGTTGCATTTCCGCTAAATATTCAGTTTTTAGCCAAGGCTTAACCTTTGCAAGCCGTTTTAAACTGTTGGATGCGAAATCAAATAGATAAAACACTCCCGGATTAGTATCACTTCTCACAAATATAATTGCTTGTTCAGCATTCTTTGTATAGCTTGTAAATGAAACGTCTTGACCTGGGAATGCAGCAAACAAGCCTGCCAAAGCTATACTTTCTCGATGTTTTTTGTCTAAAAACTCAACAACATTATAATTAGGTTGATACGTGTAACCAAGAATAATACCGTCTTCAGAGCTCAACATACCCCCGATATCGACGATGTCACTTTGAAAAATTTTAGTTTTCTTTTTAGTTTTAAGGTCAAGCGAATAGAGAACATTAGTTTTCCCATCTTCATCACTCGTAACATAAGCTGTGTCACCATCGGCTGATAACCCAACAAAATTAAATCGAGTATCCGTTTTGGTTACTATGTCAGAGCGCAACCAATGTCCGGACTTTCTATTCTTTAGATAGATAAAGTACTCCCCCCAACCAAATTTTTCTTTGTCTGTCACATAATTAGCAGCCAGACGCATTTCGTCATTTTCGTCAAAAATTATCTGATTAACATCCTGCGTTGGTTGACCAGTCAATCGATTTAGATTACCCGTATAAATATTAATTTTAACTGCTATAGTAGGTAAAGTTTCACTCCCTGCGTGATAGTCTCCGCCATGAGACTTCAACAACAAAATATGTTTAGGATCATTTTCCAGCAAACTCGCAATCCTGTAACTCGATCTTCCAGCTTTAAATATCTGTTTCCGATGGCGACCATCGATATCAGCCGCATAAAGCTCCCGTGGCCCACCTTTTTTATCGAGGTAACCCACTCTTTTTTGCACTTCTAACAACAATCTCTCATCATTTCCCCAGTGAAAATTAACCACTTGCCGCCATTCCTTAAAGCGGAAACTACTGATGAGCTTTTTTGATTTTAAGTCCATAACCGCTAAATTCACCCGATTGCCATCTCTATAATTAAAAGCTAAGTGGGTACCATCTGGCGATATTTTCATGTTCTGATATTTACCCGGTTTCGCAAAATCTTCTACCGATATTAAGGGAACATCTGCAAAGCTTTGTCCGACACTCCCGAATATAAGTAGTATCGTGAGAGCCAATATATGTCTTTGTTTCATAATATAAAATTATCCTATTGTCCTATTTTGCTACCTACCCAATCTTTTGGTAAAATAACAAATCAAATTGATTGTTTTGTGCCACTATCTATTATTACAATCATTGGCCCATTAAATCAAGACCAAATATTACCATATGAACCCAAAAAATAATATCATTCAGAAACAAGCACTTAAAGCCCAGCTAGCAATAAATCAGGGTAAATTAACTGATGCCAATAAAATTTTGGACAAATTACAAACTAAGCATAAAAATAATGAGTTAGCACTCAGGGTATGTGCTGCGCTTTACGCTAAAATTGCAGCCTGGGATCAATCCATAAAGTGTACAAGAAACTTGTTAAAATTAGATAAAGGCAAATTTGAATACCTTAAGGCTTTACAGGACCTTTTAACAAAAAATGGTCAAAAAACAAACATAATATCGGATCTTAAATTATTTATAAAAGGCAACCCAAAAGATGCAAGGGGCTTTATGCAACTGGCTTTGGTTTACCATTCAGAAAAATGTTATAAAGAGGCTATAGAGTATTTTAAAAAAACCTTCGCCAGCAAGAATCACCTTAACCGAGTAGAATGTCATTTTGGCTTAGCGCTAAGTCAGATAGAATCAGGAAATGAAAGTGAAGGGATCAAGAATTTAGAGGCCTGCTTATCTCTCGACAATCAGCATCAGCAAGCAAAATTCAATTTAGCTACGCTGCTACAAGCCAAAGGCAGCAATGAAGATGCAGCAATATTATTCGACCAGCTTATTGATAAGCACCCAAGTCTTATTGAAGCATTAGTAAGAAGGATTTATCTCTCTAAAATTACCGAACAATCCCAGTATTTACTGAAACTTGCCCAAGCAAGACTAAAGCTCGCTAATAAATTTGATAAAGAAAAACTAAACTATGCTCTAGGCAAAGGTTACGACGATCTCCAGAACTACAAAAGTGCCATAACCAACTACAGAGAAGCGAACCAACTGAATCGCTTACGTATCGGAAAATATAATCCCGATAAGATGAAATACTTTGTTGATAAGACCATTGATACAAAAATAATATCCCAGCAAATGGACATAGATGATTCGATATCTCCAATATTTATTGTTGGTCATTTTCGTTCAGGTTCAACACTAATCGAACAAATTATGTCAAGGCACTCTAATATCAAAGCATTAGGTGAGGTAGAGTTTTTTGTTAGACTCTTTCATCAAAACGAAGACACCTATTGGAATCTTCTTAGGGGGAATGATAAAGCGAAAATGCTAGATATAAAACAGGAATATATTTCAGAAATTTCAGGGAAAAATTATAGCTGCGGATTTTTTACCGATAAACGCCCCGAGAATTTAGCTTTCATCGGCGTTATCAAGCACCTCATACCCAATGCCAAGTTCATTATTACCAAAAGAAATTTAGCCGATAATGCCCTATCGATCTATTTTCAGCAACTTAACGACCTTTCAACATTTTCAACAAGCTTTCAACATATCGTAGATTACGATCAGCAAACCGACAGGCTCATCAAGCATTGGAAAAAACTCTATAAAAAGGATATTCATATCATCCGGTATGAAGAATTGATCAGTAATTATGAACAAAATGCTCGATCACTTATAGAATTCGTCGGCCTACCGTGGGAAACTGACTGCTTAGATTTTGAAAAATCTAACAATTACGTACGTACGGCTAGCGTGGGTCAAGTCCACAAAAAACTCTACTCCTCATCAATAGGGCGAATACAAAACTATCTTCCTTACCTAGAGCCAATTGAAAAACAGATACTCTTAAAATGAATCTAAATTTTATCGTTTTATAGGGGCGGAACTATTATCAAATAAGTGAGAAATCAAATTATAGCGCGTTCCTTCAGTTGTTTCCTGAACTTCATGTAACAATGATGATGAGAAGATTAAAGCCGTACCTGCGGGCCCTTTATAGCCAAACTCACTATACTCCTTAAATAATAATTCACCGCCTTCATAATCGTCATTTAAGTTGATAGAAAGGGCAAACCTTCGATACGCCGTAGCAGGGCCAGTATTATCGCGATGTCCCATTTTATTCCCACCTCGAGGACCAACATACCTTGCAATGTGAAGCTCTTCTCGCCTCGTTACTGCAAAAGAAAATGCTTTTTTAATTTCTGGGTTGATGCGTTCATTGATTCTTTGGTCTAAGAAACCAAGCATTTCTCGGTCCTTAATTATGTGATCAACTCGATCTTGGCGATTATGTTCATAAACCGGCATTTTATAATCAGATTTTAAACCTTCACCGGTTGGCATACTGACTTGAAATTGCCCTTTAGATTCGAACGCTTCTATTAATTTCATACAATCGTCTCTAGTTAAAACATTAGGAATAACTAGGATAGGCGCATGAAATGGAACCCATTTTTTATTTTCTTCTAGCTGCACAGGTGTAATTTGATTCATAATGGTACCTATAGTTGATTTTATATCTTTCGGATCGTCGTACCACGCACGTATTTGTCGAAGCGGGGTCACTAAAACAATTCTTAAGAATTGATTTTCACCTTTATGCAATCCAAATGAAGCAAATAAACTCCCACCGGCATCTGATAAAATTGGCCAGCTGAATTTTGAGTCCTGTTTTAACTTAATATTTGCTGAAGCATCGCTATTTTCACTGATAACAACAATATTGGCACCTGTCTCATTCAATTGGTTGCGATATTGAGCAAAGCTTGCTAAAAATTCTCGCGCGCTTTCATTATCTGTTTTATTAATAAAAATAAGGACTAAATAATTACCGGATAAAGAATCTTCTGATAGAGACAATATTCTCCCAGTTTCATCTCGAGATTCAAATAAAGGTGCAGGCATACCAATGGATATTTTTCTGACAAAATCAGACATATATCCTGTGGCAATATCATAAGTAGGTAGTTTTTTTAGCATACAATAATAATACAGTAGTCGTTAACGATATCCAATAGAAATCAATCAGCAGGATCGTAAAGACCCATTTAAATCTGTTGAGTCTCCCAAATTATAAAATCTTTTGGGTATAATTCAATAATTGCTGACTGACGTTCCGGTGACAATATATCCCTCTTTTTACGCTTTTTATCCTTTTTTAAATGATGGATTTTTATATTTTCTACACCTTTACTTTCAAAAAACTTTGGAAGCTCGCGATGGATATTCTCAATCGCCCAATATTCAGTCGAATTATTGCCCCAGTAGGTTTGCGGTTTACGTAACATTTGAGTAAATATTAAAGGTGTCCGAGCCATATCATTATCAAGTTTTAATGTTATAAACAAATCAAAAAATTCGTTGGCATCAGCATTTAAAATTTTTGCTGTCGCGGGCGATGCATTTGCATAGGCAGCTTCGTATTCCTTGCCCATCGATCTCAGACCTTTTGTAAGAAAAGACCACACGGACAAAAACCGATCAACTGGATGCCTTATGGTCGCAATCGATGGCATGCCATCAACTATCAATTTCATTTCAACTAATTGAGAATACGTCGCATGGGCATAAAACATTGGATTCGTTTTTGGCCACGGCCACCAGTTTTCCCAATCCAGTCGATGATTTGATTTAATAATTGGATTGAAAACATGAGGATTTATCGCTAACCGACCTTTATGAGAACGATCTTCTTCTGGAAAATATTCACGCTCTAATCCAGGAGATGCATCTTTACCAAGACTCACGAGTTCACTATCGTAAATAGCCATGGCGACTGAGGTTGATGCAACTTTGGGAACTCTAAGTAAAACGAAATTATAAGAATTGGATATAATCATATGTTGCAATTAAGCCTTTTAAAAAATTAAATAATATTCATCAAGTTCTTCCAAAATAGAATAAACGGCTGTCTAAAATGGAAAAGCTTAGAATGGAATAACATCTTGAGTTACAACCAACCTGGTCTGTTCTGATTTAAATGCTGTTGTACCATGCCAAAAGTAAGAAGGAAAACGCGCCATGTAGCCTTCTTTAGGTTGCAATAGGTAATCAGCCTCAAGATTGTAAACGTTTTCAATTCCTGGTTCACCAAACTTAATCCAACCTTCCTTAGCCTCGGTATCTTGTATCTGTGGTGGTAAACTAACATAATAAGGACCGCTAAACCAGCCATGAGAATGGAAATGTGAACGATGATAGCCCGAACTATTTAATCTAACAGACCAGGAGCCACCATCTTTAAATTGCTGGCTGTTTCTCGAGTAAACCGGGTGATTAGCCACCACAGGAAAACTGGAAATAAACTCCTTAAATTTATCAGAAAGTAAATTTTTTAAAATTTTTAAAGGCTTTTTAGATTGCAAGAAAAGATTGCCGATTGATTGGGTTCCACCGGTTAAAGACTGTTCAAGTGGATGTTTCTTGCTTATATGCATTGGTTCCAAGGTTTTAATCAAAAGCAAATTAAATTCATCTAACGATTCAAACCCTTTAGGTGTATTGAGTTTCTCGTATAATATTAGAGACTTATAATCACATAACTCATGATACTCATCTTTTTCGAGAACTCTTAATACTAATGATTTAAGAGCTAGCGCGCCTTGATGAATAGGGTTTTGTTTTAAAATATCTAGCAGAATACATTCTGCTTTCTGCGGTAAACCCGCACTAAAATAACTTGTCGCAAGTTCTTCTTTTAGCGATAGGTTATTGGATTCTAGACACAAAGCTTTTAAGTGATAGTCAATTGCACAATTAAATTTTCTCAATTTTCTACTGACGTTTCCCAATAGTTTAAAATTTAGTGAATTATTAGGTTCCTTTTTAACCAATTCTAATAAAATCAATTCAGCTTCAACTTTTCTATCCGCTAATATCAGTTTATAGGCTAGCTCACGCTTAATTAAAAACGCATTGGGGAACTTATCCAAAACACTTTTATAGGATGCAAGAAAACTTTCTTCCTTGATAGACCACAAAAGTAAATTAAGCCAATGATGGTGAGATGGATTCAAGGGCTCTAACGCAATCGCTTTTCTAAAATTAATGATAGATTCCTCGGTGAAACCGAGTGAAGCTTGGTTAGTCGCTAAATTTTGTAGGACTTCCGGGATATTTGGATTGATTCTCATCGCCCTTTTTAATAAGGCGATAGCTTTCATATTCAGCCCAATTTCTTTCAATAATATCGCGCTATTTTGTAAAGATAAAATATGATTGGCGTCAAGATTTAAGGCTTGCTCGTAATATTGCAAAGCTAATTTCCTATCTCCTAGGTTTTGATAAACAAAAGCCAAGGAGATAATATTTTTACACTAGGACTAGAAACTTTATTTAATTTTAGCAATATCTTTTTACTCAAAAGATATTCCTTTGATTTTAAAAACGCAATCGCTTTTCTGTATTGAATATCAATACTTTCTGAAGTAAATGAGTTCATTAACAATCACCTTTAAACAAAACGATTTTATTGCATATTAAAATTTAATCTGAGGCTTCTAAAAGCAAAAAAAAACGGTGAGTAGTTACTCACCGTTTTTTATCAAACTGTAAAAATCAGATTAGAAGCTTTGCTTATATCTGAAAAATACTGTTCTTCCTTCTGGTGAATATAGCGTAGTGTTGAAGTTTCTCCACGCCGCTTGACCTGTATAGAATTGAATTTGCTCATCCAATACATTTCTTACACCAACTGTTACTTCACCGTTCCATGCTGTGTGCATACCAACTTGGAGGTTATGGTAATAAGTATCTTTAAGATCTACAAATGCAGAACCGTTAGCTGGTTGACCTTTGATGAAGTTTATTTGCCATGCGGCATAAAAATCTTCCATAGACCAACTAGTTAAAATGTTTGCACGCATTTCTGGTAAATCAACTCTGTTAGCAATGTTTTGACGAATGACGTTACCATTTGAATCTGTATCAATGTTAACGAAATCAATAACACGACTGACTGAAGGTTTAAATACAAAGTTACCAAAGCTAGTTTCTAGGTTGTAACGAAGAGCAAAATCCCAACCAGTTGTTTCTTGACTATCAAGATTCAAAGAACCACCTTGTATAGAAGCGATCTGGCCGTTTGCACCACGAGTTACAGCTGCAGTGTTACCACCTTGTGCGTTATTCTGTAAAAGAATATCGTTTACTGAAACGCTAGTAATCTTGTTAAAGTACTTGATGCCATAATAACCCCATTCAAGAGTTAAGTCATCTGAAGGACTCCATACAACACCCGCAGCAACTGTATCACCTTGCTCAGGCTCTAATGTTGGGTTACCACCAGAGAATACTAAGTGTTGTGGCTGATTAGTCGCATCACAATAGGCACCAGCTGTAGAGGCATTTCCTTGAGTGTCACAATAGTAATAATCGTAACCTGATGGGAAACCAAAAGACTGAGAGGCAAATAACTCAGGCATCGTTGGCGCTCTAAAAGCTTCACCAACTACAGCACGAATTAATAAGTCGTCAGTCGGTCTATAAGCCGCTGTAAACATAGTCGTTGTATCAGAGAAGCTACGATTTGCATCAGCAGTTAAGCCAACATCACCAGTTTGGTCATAGTTGTCATAACGTACAGCTGCGCTTAGTTCTAATCCGAAATCAAAATCTAATGCGAATTCAGAGTAAACAGAAGTTCTGTCTCTTTTAGCAAAAACATCATCACCACCTGAACCACCAGAAATGAAGCCTTGGCCAGACTCAGGGTCAGATACTTGAGTGAAGTCAGTTGTTTCATATTCGCCACCAGCAACAAATGCTAATGTCATAGACTCATTTGAAAAGATCTCGCCGCTAATATTGCCGTCGACAATCTCTTTTACTTGGTTGACTTTGAATATACCTGTGTGAGCAACACTCTGATAAAAATCAAGGGCATGTTGAGACCAAGCGGCAGTCGTTCGTCCTTGGACATTAAAGATATCAAAATCACCGTTATCAATGCCGTTTTGGAAAGCAACGTCATTAATTAAATTTTCATTAAGTAATGTTTCATCTTTTAAAGTGCGCTGATAATTAACTTCCCAATCAAAACCTTCACCAAAGTTTAAGAAACCTTCTAGGCCGAACACTAGGTCAAAGGCGCTATCTTCAAAGTATGCATCACGATTACCTAATAGAGCAGTACGATGATAGATATAGATATTTGGATCGAAACCGCTAATAATGTCATTAGCAACAACCGCAGGAGCATTAGGGTTATCAAACTGCATGGTCACTGAATTAGTTGATACAGGAGTCGGTGCAAAACGAGAATGTGTTTTGGTTCCAACATAGCCTAGACGAGCATTAAATTTAATATTTTCAGTTAACTGATAATCAAATTTGGCCCAAACAGAATCAGAATCTTGCTGAGGGTATAACCAAGTTACGTTCGAATAAGCGTATCCGCAACGGAAACCTTGATTAACCGTGTTAGGCACAGATTCACATAAAGTATCTTCAAACCAAGATACATAAGCGCCTGCAGATTGACTAGCATAAAAAGTATTGGCTACAGGAGACCACCAAGATACACCGTTATCAAAACCAGTGACTGAGTTATCTTCTAATTCATCAATACTGGTATGCTCAGCAACAATTAACATGCTACCTTTGTCACCAGAAACACCCGCTGCAAATTCATACTTCATCTTGCCGCCGTCATCGATTCCACGGTTTTCTTTCAATACAGAAAAACTACCGCCAGAAATTTCAGTACGTGTAATGATGTTTACAACACCAGCTACTGCATCAGAACCATAAATTGCTGACGCGCCGCCGCGAAGAATTTCAATTCTTTCAACGATTGCTAAAGGGATGTTATTTAAGTTTTGCGTTGCGCCACCATCGTAGCCAACACCAGGAAGACGACGACCGTCAACCAATACTAAAGTTGCACCAACACCACGTAGATTGATTTCTGCAGAACCTGTTGCGCCTGCTCCAAATCCTGATTGACCCTTCCAAGAACCAAAGCTGTTCGCAGACTGATTTCTTAATACGTCTGCAACGCTGGTATCACCAGATAAGTCTAATTCTTCTCGTGTAATGATAGTGACGGGTTGTGCTCCTTCAACTGCAACACGCTTAATACGTGAACCAGTAACTAGGATTTTTTGCCCTTCAGCTTCGTCTTCTTCTGCTGCGAATACAGCTGGCGCTGAATAAGCAGAAGCAACTGAAGCTGCTAATAGTGCTACTTTCACCGCTTTTGCAAGCGGATTATGTTTGTTTAAGTTACTCAATTTTAATTCTCCCTGGTTGTCATGGAGGTTGTTAGTTAACGATAAATCCGCTGTTCGTTATGTTCGAATAGTCCGACTATCGCCTTTATTGGCCATAAGGCCTGATCTGCCAATGCCGATATTAACCGTTATTAAACAGTGAGGTCAACCTCTTGTTACAAAAAAAATCTTGGGGTTTGAGTGGTATTAAATGGATTTTTCGCGGTTTTTATAGCGGAATTAGTATTTTTTGGTGCTGTTTCAGAGCATAAAACAGCTTTGCCGGCGTTTGAAACTATCAATCAAAGAGATAACCTTGCCTTTATCTCTTTGATTTTTAAGGCGATCATAGGGCAAGGCGTTAGTTACAATTAATTTTAACGTTTAAATAGGTTGTTTTGGCTACTATTTAATATTTTCAAACTCTTTGGCTAATTGGTATTGATTTGAGGTCACATAAGACTCCAATGATTGTAGTTTATTTTCCATATTATCAAATATTTCCTCCAAATTACTAAGAGTTTCCGTTGGAGCACCACCTTTACGCCATACATCTTTAACCGAAGGGTTGTATTGTTTATCCTCAGCATGAGTCTGATAATGCCTTCTTTTTTCGGAACCAAAACAGCCTTTATTGCTTCTAGTGCTTGGTTTGGGGTCCATAATAAGACAGGCGACAAAATAAGCGATAATTGCGCTACCACCAGAAAACAAAAAGAATGAGAAGGCAATCAGCCTCACTACCCAGGTCTCAAACTGGAAATACTCAGCCAAACCAACGCATACACCGCAAATTTTGGCTTTATCCGGATTTTTGTATAAGCCTCGTCTTGCCCTAAACGTAGAATCGTCATTTTGTCTGCTGTTATAACGTCTTTTAGATTGTTGTGAGTCCCTATTCATGAGTTTCTCTCCAATTAGACGTTTCCTTGTCCAAAATCGCTTCTAAAGTTTCGATACGTTGCATCATTGAGTCGGCTATTTTAGCTAAATCTTGAAGTCGCTGGTGCTCGGCTTCAGAAATACCTCCTTGCTTGGCACCCTTTGAGCGATAATGCATCACAATCCAAATAGGCGCAACCACCACCATAAAGAGTATTATCGGGGCTTCCCACATTAGCTTTCTCCCTTGTTTTTAGATTGTTTTTTAGATTTGTTATTAGTCTGATTATTCGCCTTAACACGTTTTTTAAGCTCTGCTAACTGTTGATCAATAGCTTCTTCTTTCTCCAAATCATTAATTTCATCGGCCAATGAACGGTTACCAGCAACGTCATAGGATTCAACTTCGGATTCTAAATCATTCAACTTTCGTTCAAAGCGTTCAAATTTATCTACCGCACCGTCTCCCGCACTTTCATACAGACGACGTTTAACTTTTAGTCGAGAAGACGTTGTATTGTGACGCATTAATAAGGTCTTTTGTCTGGCTCTCGCATCGGTTAGCTTCTCTTGCAACTGACCAACCTCCTGGGTCAAACGCTGTAATTCAGATTCAATCTTTTGAAACTCAGAGTTAAGCTCGTCGCGCAAGTCGGCTGAGCGGTTTCTTTCAAACAGCGCCGCCTTGGCTAGGTCTTCCCGTCCTTTAGAGATAGCCAGTTCAGCTTTGCTTTCCCATTCATTGGCTTCCTGCTCAAGCCGTTCAATACGCTTGAGCACTTCTTTTTTATCAGCGATGGTTCTTGCTGAGGCGGTTCTCACCTCAACTAAAGTGTCTTCCATCTCCTGAATAATTAAGCGGATTAATTTTTCTGGCTCTTCAGCCTTATCAAGCAGAGAGTTAATATTTGAATTAACTATATCTGCAAAGCGAGTAAATATACCCATTTTTAACTACCTCCAATCACTATTATTTAGATTCTGTACGCAACGCATAACAATTGCAATGCTTTGAGACCTGGTACGAGACTATGGCAAAGGTCTCGCTTTATAAAAAAACACCCAGCCAGCTACTTTGACAAGCCTTATTAGCACTTGTCGCAATTCGGCTTCCTTTAGAGCTTTTTGCTAACAAAAAGGTCACTAGGTGTCTATCTTGTGATGACTGTTTAGCAATCAGCTGGTTGTTTATTGAAAGACTACTCAACTGGTTGATTTCTTGAAGCTGGTTAGTTTGTCCCAACTGAGCCATCAATAATCCACTCAAGCCGATAATACCTATAGTCATTTCGACCAGAGTTTTACTATGCCTGCGTGCTTGCCTTAAGCTTAAAGACTTAACGCACCCTGCTGTTAATTGATTGTTCATTTTCTTTCCCAACACCTTTTTTGTTGTTAGCCAAGCTTTCAATCGTTAGGTCTATTCTCTTTAGTTAGTGAAAAACGCTAAATAAAGATTCCATAGTTGTTATAATACACAATGCGTGCCAGCTTTTTATTTTGCATCTATCTCGCTGTTTTTAATCACTATTTACAAATTCTTACTTGTTGCGACTAGCCAACAGTGTTTAAATAAGCCAAACTTTAGCCAAATTAACCAAGTGCAACAAGGCTTTTACTCCCTTGTCGCAGCCAATCAAATACCGGAACAGCCCTTACTAGCCAACTTATGAAACAGCCTAACGACAATCTTATCGGGGAATCAAGCCAGTTTCTAGAAGTACTAGAACAAGCTTCTTTATTAGCACCTTTAATTAAACCGATCCTGATTATTGGTGAAAGAGGTACTGGTAAAGAGCTGATTGCCGCACGCTTACACTACCTATCTAACCGTTGGGATCAACCACTGGTTAAACTAAATTGTTCCGCCATTAATGAAAACCTATTAGAAACAGAGTTATTTGGACACGAAAGTGGCGCCTTTACCGGTGCCAGTAAAAGGCATTTAGGCCGCTTTGAATTGGCTGACAAAGGCACCTTGTTTTTAGATGAACTTGGCAACTCCTCTCAGAATGTCCAAGAAAAGCTGTTAAGGGTGATTGAATATGGTGAGTTTGAGCGAGTGGGTGGCAATAAGACCATTAAGGTTGACGTGCGTATCGTGGCGGCAACTAATGAAGACTTACCCAGCAAGGCGCAACAAGGTCTATTTAGGGCTGATTTACTCGATCGCCTCGCTTTTGATGTCATTAACCTTCCACCGCTGCGTTATCGAGATCAGGACATCATGATTTTAGCGCAACATTTTGCGCTGGCCATGACTCACGAACTAGAACGCGACTTTTTTGCCGGATTTAGTGAGCAAGCAACGCAGCAACTTAACCAATACCCTTGGCCGGGTAATGTACGAGAGCTAAAAAAATGTGGTTGAGAGAAATGTCTACAAGTCGATTGCCGGAGAAACCGTAAAAAGCATCCTGTTTGACCCATTTGAGTCTCCTTACCGTAGGTTTCCCGCTTTTTCTGTGGTAACAAGTGAACAAGAACCCAGCATTGGATCAGTGGCTAGCGATTCTTCTGATTTATCGAAAACGATTGAAAAGTCAAGCGTATCAAATGAACAGCAGCCAAGCTTGCCACCGCAACAGCAAACTAAAACTCTCGCTACGGATGACATAAATACACAATGGCCCATTGATTTTAAGAAGCATAGTGGCGATTTTGAAATCAATCTCATCCAACAAGCACTAAAAAAGGCACAATTTAATCAGAAAAAGTGTGCAGATCTGCTTGGCTTGACTTATCATCAGCTAAGAGGCTATTTGAAAAAATATCAATTGCTTTAAAAGAGTTGCTTTTGCACAATAACCACCGCTCAAAAAAAAACTACAAAAGCCGACTCAAAGCCAACCAAAACTCAGGCGTGATTTTGTCAATGGACAGATTGCAATATCGAATACCACTCATTCTAATCATCCTTATCTCAATAGGAGGCTGTAACAATGGTTCCCCATCGATGGTTAGAGATCATGTTTTAGTTTATTGTTCTGAAGCCAGTCCGCAAAGCTTTAATCCCCAGCTGGTAACTTCTGGGCCGACCTTCGATGCCTCATCACGTCAACTATACAATCGATTGATTGAATTCAAACAAGGCACAAGCTTGCTCACGCCTAGTTTGGCGACGCGATGGGAAATTTCTGATGATGGCCTGGAATACACCTTTTACCTGCGTCAAGGCGTCAAATTTCACCATACCAATTATTTTAAACCGAGTCGTGACTTTAATGCGGATGACGTCATATTCTCTTTTCAAAGACAATGGAAGACTAGCCACCCCTACCACCATGTTTCTCAACTGTCTTTTCGTTACTTTGATACCATGGGAATGAAAAAACTGATTAAACGCATTGTGAAAATCAATGATTACCAAGTTAAATTTCTGCTGACCCGGCCAGACGCTCCTTTTGTAGCGACTTTAGCCATGGATTTTGCGTCAATTCTATCCAAAGAATATGCAGATTATCTATCTATATTGGGTACACCGCAAAATATTGATACCCAGCCAGTTGGGACAGGCCCGTTTCAATTTATCCGCTATCAAGCAGACGCCTTCATTCGTTATAAGTCTCACCCCGGTTACTGGAAAGGTAAAGAACCGCTGGATGGGCTAGTATTTGCGATCACACAGAACCCTTCGTTGCGGTTTGCACGATTAATCGCCGGCGAATGCGATCTTATGGCAAGCCCCCTGCCCATTCATATTCAAGTTGCAAAAAACTATCCGCAACTGCAAGTGTTAAGCGAGCCTGGATCCAATGTGGCATACCTTGCTCTCAATACCAACAAAAAACCTTTTGATAACCCTCTGGTTAGAAAAGCGCTTAATTATGCTATCAATAAAAAAGCGCTAATAAAAATTGTTTATAATAATGCCGCGGTAGCTGCTAAAAACCCAATCCCACCCAATATGTGGTCTTATAATAAGGCTATTGAACCAATTCCTTTTTCTCTAGAAAAGGCCAAGCAATTACTCACTGAAGCCGGCTTTGAAAACGGTTTTAGCATGGAACTTTGGGCCATGCCTGTGCAAAGAAGCTATAATCCCAATGCCATTAAAATGGCAGAATTAATCCAACAAGATTTAGCAAAAATTGGTATTTCTGCAAAAATCATTAGTTATGAGTTTGGTACTTATTTGCACAAAATTAAGCAGGGGGAGCATCAAGCGGCACTGTTAGGTTGGATCGGTGATAATGGTGATCCTGATAATTTCTTTACTTCTTTACTCAGCTGCGCGGCAACCCGGTCTGGTAACAATTCAGCTTTTTGGTGCGATGATGAGTTTGACCAACTGGTAAGACAGGCGGGTATTGAATCAAATATTAAAGTCCGTTCCAAGCTCTACAAAAAAGCCCAGGTCATTTTCAATCAAGCCAACCCCTGGGTACCAATCGCCCATTCAAGGCAGTTTGTATTAACCAACCAGCGGGTGAAGAACTTCCATTTAACACCCACCGATGGTATGTACTTCAGTGGCGTTTCTCTAGCATCAGAAAAAACCATACCATCAAACAATCAAATTGATAAGGAACAATAATGGGTATTATCCTTATCAAGCATTTTTTTAACCTACTCATCAGTTTCTGGGTTTTGACTATATTTACTTTTGTACTGGCGCATTTTTTTCCGCAAGGTGTATCCTTTATTTTTGAACCTTTGACTGATCCCTCTTTAGCACAGGATACACCCACTAATATCATTGAATTAACCATTCAATTGTCACAGTCCTATTATTATTACTTAAACCAAATTTTTTCCGGGCAATTAGGCTTTTCTAGCGTTCGCGGTACATCGGTTTTTGAAGAGTTCTTTATCTATTTTCCTGCAACCCTCGAGTTATCCATAACCGCCATGATATTTGCGCTTGGTTTGGGCTTACCCTTAGGCATCATTGCGGCTAAACAGAAAAATTTATGGCAGGACAAACTCATCGTATCAACCACTTTGTTCGGCTATTCAATGCCTATATTTTGGTGGGCGATGTTATTGGTCATGCTTTTCTCTTTACTGCTTGGTATCAGCCCGGTGGCTAGTCGAATTGGTTTTGAATACGATATTCACCCAATCACTGGTTTTATGTTGATTGACACACTACTTTCAAAACAACCCTATGCGACTGAAGCTTTTTACAGTGCGCTTAATCATCTTATCTTGCCATCCGTGGTATTAGGTACTGTGCCCTTAGCCATCATCACTCGAACCACTCGATCATCAATGATTGATGCGCTGGCACAAGATTACATTCGCAGTGCAAAGTCGAGAGGCTTATCATTAACACGGGTGCTGTTTAAACACGCATTTAGAAATGCCATGATACCTATTTTAACTATTTTAGGATTGCAAGTAACGCTACTTCTAACCGGCTCTTTAATTACTGAGACCATATTTTCTTGGCCAGGAGCTGGTAAGTGGTTACTTGAAGCTGTTTATCGAAGAGACTTCCCTGTTATTCATGGTGGTATTTTAGCGATTGCCAGTTTTGTTATATTAACGCACCTATTACTTGATTTAATTCTAACCTATGTTGATCCTCACCTAAGGAGACAACAATGAATTCAAAGGAACAATATTATTTTCACACGGAAATACCCAGTACGTTTAGTCGACATTGGTTTTATTTTAAACAAAATAGATTAGCCTTTCTGGCCTTGATCATATTTATTTTGATCATGCTAGTAGCTATTTTTGCCAATTTTATTGCGCCATATGATCCTATCGAACAGTTTACTGATTCCATTCACTTGCCACCCTCTTGGTACGATGAAGGAACCACTCAATTTATTTTTGGTACCGACTATATTGGTCGAGACATTTTCTCTCGCTTGATTTACGGTGCACGTTTATCGCTTTTTTTGGCGGCCGTGGTGGTCATTTTGTCAGCTTCTATCGGTATCTTTTTAGGTGTTGTTTCAAGTTTTGCAAGCTACTGGTTAGATGTGCTGATCATGCGCATAATGGATTTTATCCTAGCGGTACCTTCTTTGCTTCTTGCTGTGGTTATTGTTGCAGTCATGGGACCCGGTTTGCCAAATGCAATTTACGCCGTGGCTCTGGTACTAACACCTCATTTTGTGTTGGTGACTCGCAGCGCGATTAAACAGCAACTACAAAAAGAATATGTGACCGCCATGGTGCTAGACGGCGCATCAAAAAGTCGCTTATTTGTTTATTCTATATTACCCAATATTCTTCCACCAATAATCGTCCAACTCACTTTCGCATTTTCAACTGCAATATTGGAAATCGCTGCTTTGGGATTTTTAGGCTTAGGTGCCCAACCGCCTCGTCCAGAATGGGGCACAATCCTATCCGAATCTCACCATAATATTATGTTCGCCCCTTGGTCTGTAACCATCCCTGGCTTGGCAATCTTTTTTACCTTATTAAGTGTCAACCTGCTAGGAGATGGATTAAGAGACGCCATGGATACAGAGAACAAATAGATGAATTTACTACATATAGAAAATCTCACCGTTGAGCTGACCAATGAATCCGGTAGCTTTCCAATTATTGAACGTTTGAGTTTACGTATGGCGGTTGGTGAGACGTTGGGCATTGTCGGCGAATCAGGTTCAGGCAAAAGTATATTGGCTTTGGCCATTATGGGATTGCTTTCCAGCAAGATGCCGCTCAAGGCTGACTATCTAAATTTAGATGGTGAAGACTTAATGAAAATGTCGCTAGCCGATAGACGGCAGTATATATCCTCTAAAGCTTCGATTATATTCCAAAATCCACGATCGAGCCTAAACCCTTGCTTTGATATAGGATCACAAATCAATGAAACGGTTGCGGCTCACGGCATGCACAACTCAACGCAACGAAACGTCCGAGTACTTGAACTACTCGATTCAGTCGGCATCACGCAGCCGGAGAAAATCCTTAACCTATTTCCTCACCAATTATCCGGAGGAATGAACCAAAGGGTGGCTATTGCCCTTGCATTAGCCTGTAAACCACGGCTATTAATTGCAGATGAACCGACTACCGCATTAGATGTGACTATCCAAGCGCAGATCCTTGATTTACTGGTTAAACTCAATAAACAGGAAGGTGTCGGCGTTATATTAATTACCCATGATTTTGCTTTATTAAAAGGTAATACTGATAAAATTGGCGTGGTCTATTCAGGGCAATTGATGGAACATGCATCAACCAAAAATATTTTAAGCAAGCCTAAACATCCTTACACCCAATCGCTTTTAAATAGCGTTCCACAATTAGGTAAACGCCATTCAAAAGGCAGTAGACTCTATACCCTTGAAGGCCAAATACCAGCCATCGATAAATTGCCTGTCGGTTGTCGCCTAGGTCCACGTTGTCCCAAGGCTGAAAAGCAATGCGTTAATCCACCAAGACTGATTAGCCTGCCCAATCACGGTAAAGTGCGTTGCCATTTGATAGCCGATAGTTATGGAGCAAAGAAAAAACCACTGTTGCCTTCTGAACTTCAATTAAAAGGGGTCAATATTTAATGCCCTTATTACAGGTCAAACGACTCAGTAAATCTTATACGTCGACTTCCGGCTTATTTAATAGAGCGCCCGAACTTCTTGCCAACCACGATATAAGTCTAATTCTCGAGCAGGGAAAAACATTAGCCATTGTTGGTGAATCCGGCTCCGGCAAATCGACTCTTGCACGACAAATTATAGGAATAGAAAAACCGACAGAAGGTAGTATTTTACTCAATGGTAAAGAGCTTGATTTTGCCAACAAGCAGGATCGCATAGAGCGATTCAAGAATATCCGAATGATCTTTCAAGATCCTTATGAATCTTTAAACCCTAATGTTCGTGTAGGCCATTCGCTCGAGCAAACGTTAATCATCAATACCCATTTAAACCGTAAACAGCGCCAACAAAAAATTGAGGAAACCCTGAAAAATGTCGGTCTTATGCCAGAACATCAATATCGCTACCCGTATATGTTTTCAGGTGGCCAAAGGCAACGTATCGCCATCGCTCGTGCAATTATTCTTGAGCCTAGTATTATTATTGCCGATGAACCTCTTTCAGCCCTAGATGTTTCAGTTCAAGCACAAATAATCAATCTACTTCAAAGCTTGCAAGAAGAAATGGGGATATCCTACATCTTTATTTCTCATGATTTAAATGTAGTCGAACATATAGCAGACACCATTCTAGTGATGTATCGAGGACGCGTGGTCGAGTACGGCAACGTGTCACAGATTTTCGATGAAGCACTGCACCCATACACTCAGGCTTTATTTGCTTCTACCCCAATCTATAAGGGCGAATTCCCTCAATATAAAACACAATGTATTGAGCGGCCGATAGAAGACCAATTATCCGCCTGTGTTTTTGCTAGCCGCTGCCCCTACCGCGAGCCAAAATGCTTAACTCACAATCCTCAATTAGTGGCAACCGATGAAAACTACAAGATAGCTTGCTTTAGGTTTGATTAGATAAAAGTAACTAGTCGGCGAGTATACAAAAACGCCGTAACGCCTCAGCGTTGGCTCAAAAATCAGCCGTTTTGGGGCACAAAATGTGAGTATACTGTGGTTTATTTGTCCATTTCCGGACGAAGAAATGAGTGTTTTTTGAGGTAAGCTGGAGCGTTACAAAAAAGGCAGCCTTTTTACACGCTGCCTTTATCCTAATTGCTAGGGCCTAATTACTCGTATTTACGAATGATTAACTAGCGATTAATATTCTCAAGGTTAAGACTTATATCTGCTTTAGAGCGCTCATTTTCAACCAAGGAGCGATAAACCGCTTCACTGAAAAACTGCTCCAGGCGTTTTCTATTTTGCTCTACCATTGATGCTTCAGCTTTCGTTATATCGCCTGCAAGCACCTTGTTTAAGACCAAAATAGAAACATCGCTGAATGACTCGACTTTATCAATTCTAATGCCACTGGCATCAGGATGCCGCATCTTGAAGAATTGCTGCAATTGCATATAGGGTAAATCGTTTCCAGTCCGACCGATATTATCTAAGTCTTTCCATTTTAAGCCTTGTCCCGCTAACAGCTTCTCAGTATTTTCTTTATTAGAGATCATCTGCTGTAGCTTATTTGCAAATTCCAAAGCTTTGGTTTTCGCTTTCTCGATCTGAAGTTGAGCGACGACTTTATCTTTAACCACTGATAATTCCAATACATGGCTCGGTTGATGCTTATTGATTCGCATCACAACCACATGAGAATCATCAATTGAAATCATTTTCGAATTCATTTGATCAAGTAAAACGGTATCGCTAAATGCAGCATTTAACACTTCATTATTAGCAAAGATGCCTGTGGCCTGTTTCCTAGAAAATAGAGGGCTGGTTTTGATTGGGGTTTCTACTAGCGTTGCGACCTCAGTCAGTGAATCAGATACTTCATAAGATTTTTCTTCTAGTAATTTAGATTTAGCGAAGAAAGCTTCTTCCGCCAATTGACCTTGTAAAATTGAACTAATCTTATCCTTTACATCGGCCAGTTTTTTAGTGGTTCCAGACTGCAACTCGGTTAACTTAATAATGTGGTAACCAAAAGAGCTTTTAACCGGCTCAGACAATTGACCAACGTTAGAAAGCAGACTCACCGCCTGCTCAAAAGGTTCTTCCATAGCACCTGCTTCAATCACACCCAGATCACCGTCAGACTCTGCCGAAAATTCATCGTCAGATTCAGATTTAACTAAGGCAATAAAATCAGCGCCGGCATCCAGCTTCTTTTTAATCTCTGTGGCCTTAGTTAGAGCCGCACCTTCATCATCACCTAGGGCGATTAAAATATGCGAGACTCGACGTTTATCATCGGTTTTAAATCGAGTAATATTGTCATTATAATATTCTTCGATGGCCTCTTCAGAAACTTTAACATTCTTTTTCATTTCCTCAGTATTTAGTTCGATATAATCCACCGCTAGCTTTTCTTCCACTTTAAACTGCATCAGATTTTTCTGGTAAAAATCTTCAATTTCCTGGTCAGTTATCACAGCTGTTTGTTTAAACAATGCGTAAGGAATAGTCAAAGCTCGACCACTACGCTGCTGACCCAATATTCGATATTCGTTTTCAGATTCGGAGGCTAATAAAAACTCGGTTGAAGTGATGCCGCGAGATAATTGACCTAAAAGTAGGTCTGACTGCATACTACGTTTAAATTCAGAACGAGACATACCAATTCGCGTAAGCGCAAGATCAAGCATTTCAGCGGAATAAACACCGTCTTTTTGTAGTGCTTCCATTGACTGTATGGTCTGACGAAGTTCCGCTACAGAAATACGCATCCCCATGGCTTTGGCTGCTTGAAGCGCTATCACCCGAGTGATCTGACTTTGCAAAACGTTTTCTCTAAAATTACGTTCTTGCTCATCAGTTTTAATAATTTGTTTGTAGGCTTCACCATATTGTTGCCTAGCACGCGAGTAAGCACGCTCAAATTCTTGAGTGCTAATACTCTCATCATTAACCACAGCCGCAGCGAAGCGATCGCCTAAAAATAACGCGGATGTAAAATATCCAGCGCCAACAAAAGAAATTACAATGACAAAAATAAGACCTTTTGCCCAGGGTTTTTTCACCCCTTCTCTAATACTATCCATCATAACAATTATTCACTTTTTTAAATAAAAAACGCGCCCTTGAAAGGCGCGTTAATTCTTGGCGGAGCGGACGGGACTCGAACCCGCGACCCCCGGCGTGACAGGCCGGTATTCTAACCAGCTGAACTACCGCTCCACAAACAACTCATTCCTCATTAATCTATTTAACTATAAATTTTAATGAAAAACTTGGTGGGCGCTACTGGGCTCGAACCAGTGACCCTCGCCTTGTAAGGGCGATGCTCTCCCAACTGAGCTAAGCGCCCGATTAAGCTAACGACAAATCTCTCAATCCGTTAGTTTACCGCGTCTTTAAGTCCTTTACCAGCCTTAAAACCAGGTACTCTCGCCGCTGGAATTTGGATAGTTGCACCCGTTTGAGGGTTACGACCTTGACGAGCAGCTCGGTCTTTAACCGAAAAAGTTCCAAAACCCACTAAGGCAACTGGGTCACCTTTTCGTAAACTTTCAGTAATTGCATCAACCATTGCGTCAATTGCACGACCTGCTGAAGCTTTTGATATGTCAGCGCCCGCTGCAACTGCATCGATTAATTCAGATTTATTCACATTATTCCCCTTAATTCTTTTCTGTAGTCAATTAGAGCACATTTTTTGATATAAATTCCTTTCATGCTCCGTCCGGTTAACTTTATACCAATGGAGTGATTTTACTGTCAAGCAAAATTCCCCTTAAAGCTAGAAAAACCGTGGCTTTGAGTAAAATTAACGTCTTCTTTGGCATATTATTGGCAAAACGCTTAATTTATAGACAAATTTAGTCTCAAATAATAATTAGTGAGGTTTTATCTTTTGTCCCAAATTAGAACCCGTTTTAGGTTTGCTTTTTGTCTTTTTTAAGGCTTTTTTATGGTTTAAAAGGGCTGGTGTTGGCATACTAATCAGGGCTTTTTCAAGCACCTGATCAATCCATTTGACCGGAGTAATCTCCAAATTACCAATAACATTATCTGGAATATCAGCTAAATCTTTAACATTTTTTTGCGGAATTAACACCTGCCGAATACCACCGCGATGTGCAGCGAGTAGTTTCTCTTTTAACCCACCAATGGGAAGTACTTCACCTCGTAGGGTAATCTCCCCTGTCATGGCGACATCTCGTCTCACCGGTATTTGGGTAAGAGAGGAAATTAAAGCGGTACACATGGCACAGCCAGCACTTGGGCCGTCTTTTGGAGTCGCACCTTCTGGAACATGCACATGAATATCGCTATTCTGGTAAAAATCTTCACTAATTCCTAATGAAGCTGCACGACTTCTAACCACTGTAATAGCGGCAGTAATCGATTCTTGCATGACTTTGCCAAGATGTCCTGTGGATATCGCTTTCCCCTTGCCTGAAGTGATGACTGATTCAATGGTAAGAAGTTCGCCTCCCACATTGGTCCAAGCCAAACCGGTTACCTGCCCGATTTGATCTCTCTCTCCCACTATCCCATAGTCAAATTTTTCAACACCCAAATATTTATTAATATTTTTTACGGTAAGCCCTATATGCTCTTTGCTCTTATCGAGCATCAAGTGTTTAACCACTTTGCGGCAGACTTTAGACAGTTCCCGCTCTAGGTTTCTTACGCCAGCCTCGCGCGTGTAGAGGCGAATAATATTAGTCATCGCCGACTGCGAAATATGCAGATCTTTTTCAGAAAGCCCATTCACTTTACGCTGCTTAGGTAATAAATAACGTTCTGCAATATTAAATTTCTCATCTTCGGTATAGCCGGATAATTTAATCACTTCCATCCGATCTAACAAAGCTGCGGGAATATTCATCGAATTTGCTGTACACACAAACATCACTTCGGATAAATCATAATCAACTTCTAGATAATGATCATTGAATCGATTATTCTGTTCTGGATCTAACACCTCTAACAACGCTGAGGCAGGATCACCGCGCATATCCTGTGCCATTTTATCGATTTCATCGAGTAGAATCAGTGGGTTTTTAACCTTAGATTTATTTAGCTTTTGCATGATTTTACCCGGCATGGAACCGATATAAGTTCTGCGATGACCGCGTATTTCCGCTTCATCCCTCACACCACCTAACGAGATTCGAATAAATTCTCGACCGGTAGCACTAGCAATTGATTCACCTAATGAGGTTTTACCCACTCCAGGCGGTCCAACTAAGCATAAAACAGGGCCCTTTAACTTTTTGACTCGTGTTTGCACCGCGAGAAACTCTAATATTCTTTCTTTGACTTCCTCTAAACCGTAATGATCACGTTCTAGAGTTGCTTGAGCTTTGCTTAGATCAGAATGCAATTTAGTTCTTTTTTTCCATGGCAGGTCAACCAACCAGTCTAGGTATCCTCTAACGACTGTTGCTTCTGCAGACATAGGAGACATCATTTTCAGTTTCTTCAACTCGGCGATGGATTTTTCTTTGGCTTCTTTACTCAGTCCACCTGTTTCTATCTTTCTTGCTATCTGCTCAAAATCAGAGACTTCGTCTTCATCGCCAAGTTCTTTTTGAATGGCTTTCATCTGTTCATTCAGATAATAATCCCGTTGAAT
>JAUZSK010000084.1 GCA_030949565.1 Enterobacterales bacterium | reverse complement strand
AATTATATCTTGCAAACCGGCAATGAACCGATCCGAATGTTCAAAGAGTTGTCCAGTTTAGGCGGTCTAAAAGCTAAGGCCGATCTATCTAAAGTACCTACCTTTGATCAGATTGATGCTGAGGAATGCTATATTTCATGGCAGCTAGAGCTAGATACCAATGAAACGTTGGAAGTTATAAAGGAAGTTTTCGAATGGGTTGAAGATGACTGTGAACTTAGTGTCTCTCCCATTTCAGTCAACGCAGAAGTTGATGAAAAAGGCAATGTTAGTCAGTCAAATAATAGTGAAGCAGAAATATCAAGCACTAACGAAAAGGTAGTTCCAGAAGTATCAAAAGAAACAACTTTTCAAGTCAAAGAAATAGAATCCAAACAGAAAAAATTAGTACCACTAGAGAAAGAGAAGTCATCAGTCATCAAGAAAAGCAGTCAAACAGGTTCCATTAGAGTGGGTATTGACAAGGTGGATACCCTAATTGACCTAGTGGGTGAACTGGTGATTACCCAGTCTATGCTCGGAGAATTAGGTGAGCAATTTGATATGTCGAAAGTGGAGCAGCTAGTCTCAGGCTTAAGGGAGCTAGAAGCTAATACAAGAGAATTACAAGAAAGCGTTATGCGTATCCGTATGCTACCCATTGGGTTTGTCTTTAACCGATTACCAAGAATGGTTAGAGATTTAAGCGCCAAGCTAGGTAAGCAAATAGATATAAATATTTTGGGTGAAGATACCGAACTTGATAAAACCGTCATGGAACAAATTGGCGATCCACTTACTCACCTAGTTCGAAATGCGCTCGATCATGGTATTGAAACGCCAGATAAAAGGACTGCCTCGGGTAAACCAGAAGTTGGTCAAGTGACTCTTAACGCCTACCATCAAGGCGGCAACATTATTATCGAAATAAAAGACGATGGTGCTGGAATTGATCCTGAAATAATTTATGCCAAAGCCGTTGAAAAAGGCATGATTGCGGAAGGTGTAGAGATCCCAAGAGAACAGATTATCGCAATGATAATGGAACCAGGGTTTTCTACCGCGGAGGTGGTGAGTGATGTGTCGGGACGTGGAGTTGGCATGGATGTGGTTAAAAAGAATATTAATAATCTCGGTGGAAGTGTCGATATCGCATCGGAATTAGGTCAAGGCACCACTTTTACTATTCGATTACCGTTAACCCTGGCTATATTGGATGGACAGCTGGTCAGAGCGGCTAGTGAAGTCTATGTGATACCTCTCGCTTCGATTGTTGAATCGATTCCATTGTCAGGTATTGAACTCACTAAAATTGCTGGCGATATGCCTGTCTATAAAATGAATGGTGAATATATTCCAATCGTTGATTTATGTGATGAATTTGAAATTCATCACGATACTCGCTCTTTGGGTGAAGGATTGATTGCAATTGTCGAAGGTGAGAATAGAAAAATAGCGATCAGAATCGATGAGTTATTGGGTCAACAACAGGTTGTGATTAAAAGCCTTGAAAGTCATTACAAATCAATTCAAGGCGTGTCTGGTGCAACCATTTTAGGTGATGGGCGCGTTTCTCTAATACTTGATATTGTTGGTTTATCTAAAAGGTCATCCGAAAGGTCGTCGCAGGACAGGGAGAAGGTCGCATGAAATGTGAGCAGCGAGCAAACCTCTCACCTATGCCTCAAAGGGGCGAAAGACATGTCTTCTAATATACAAGAAATATTAAATGAGCAAACTCAAAACCTTTCTGCCATGAACTTTGATATGGCCGAAGAGGACAAAGGTAGCCAGTTTTTAAGTTTTAATGTGGGGGGAGAAGAGTTCGCGGTAAATATTTTGAGCGTTCAAGAAATTAGAGGTTGGGATAATCCAACTTTTTTACCAAACTCACCAACTTACATAAAGGGCGTTCTAAACTTACGCGGAACCATTGTCCCAGTGATGGACCTTAGAAACCGTTTTCGATTTAAATCTGTAGAGTATTTGGATACGACTGTTATTGTTATCTTAAAAGTTAAAGAAGGTGAAAAGGAAAGGCTAATGGGCTGCGTAGTGGATGGAGTTTCTGATGTTTTTAATATGGAAGACTCTGAAATAAGTGAAGTGCCTGACTATGGTAGCGGTGTCGACTCACGTTTTACCTCTGGAGTAATGACTGTCGACGACCACGCAGTAACGCTTTTAGAGTTAAGCAATTTATTAAGTTTAGATCTTATTAGACATCCATTTAGTGGAGCCACCAATGGCTGAAGCAGCAATAAAACAAGCGGATAAAGATAAATCAGCAGCGCAAGAAGAGCAGCAGTTTCTGACGTTTATGATGGGAAAAGATGAATATGGTGTTGATATACTAGCGGTGCAGGAAATTCATTGCTGGGTAGAGCCGAGACCAATGCCGAATACACCAGACTATATTCGTGGTGTGATTGATTGGCGCGGGACTATTGTACCCATTATTGATTTAAGAGTGAGATTTGGTTACCCGGAAGCCACTTACACAAGCACGACAGTGGTAATAATATTAAAAACAACTTTATCGACAACCGAGCAAGAATGCATTATCGGTATTGTGGTTGACGCGGTGGCCGACGTTTATGATGTTGCTATTGCAGATTTAAAATTATCACCTAGTCTTGGTAGTAAGGTCGATACAAAATACATTAAAGGTCTCACTAAAATTGAAGAGTCCATGATTATCATTTTAGATCTCGCTAAGATGATTGATCTTAATGAGTTAACCCAATAATAGTTTTTTTAATTGGAATTATTGGAATTATTGGAAATAATTAGCTAAACAAACTCAGCCTAATAAAGCTATCAATTTTAGAAAAGGAAAAGGTCATGAATGCGAACAGCAACGAAAATACTAATAGAGAATTACTAGCGCAAGTTGAGGCTCTACGAAAATCACACGCCGTTATCGAATTTTCATTGGATGGAACAATCATTGATGCCAATCAAAAATTTTTGGACCTGAT
Source organism: Enterobacterales bacterium (assembly GCA_030949565.1). Lineage (GTDB taxonomy): Bacteria > Pseudomonadota > Gammaproteobacteria > Enterobacterales > Kangiellaceae. The sequence continues at coordinate 43,565 of JAUZSK010000084.1, read as the reverse complement.
GGAATATAGCCTAGATGAAGTGAAGGGGAAACATCACAGTATTTTTGTTGATCCTACTTATAAAGAAAGTGCCGTATACAAAGAATTTTGGGACTCGCTGAGACGAGGAGAGTATCAAGCTGCTGAATATAAAAGAATTACTAGTAGTGGTAAAGATGTTTGGCTGCAAGCATCTTATAACCCGATAAAGGATTTGAATAACGAGCTATACAAAGTAATTAAATATGCTACTGATATAACAGAACGAAATCGATTATTTCAGGAAGCCTCTAGAATGCAAGGTGCATTAGGCGAATCTGCGACCGCCGTTATGATGGTTGACCGAGATTTAAAAATCACCTATATGAATCGAGCGACAGCTCAATTATTGAAATCCTTAGAATCTGTTATGAAAGGTATTTGGCCGGATTTTGTGGCTTCAGAAGATTTTATGATGGGCAAATGCATCGATGATTTCCATCGTAATCCGGCTCACCAAAGACAGATTTTAGATGATCCGAATAATTTACCCTATCAAACTAAAATTAATTTGGGCGACAATGTTATTGAACTTAATGTCGCTGCTATAATAGACCCTAATGGAAATTATGTGGGTTCAAGTTTAGAATGGGATAATATTTCTGAGCAGATTAAAACTGAAGATGCTGTCGCAAGAATGCAAGGCGCAATGGCGGGTTCAGCAACTGCCACCATGATGGTTGACCGTGATCTGCTCATTACCTATATGAATCCAGCGACAGAAACTCTATTGAAAAATTTGCTACCGGTGATGAAGGCAATTTGGCCTGATTTTGAAGCGACTTCGGACTATATGCTAGGTAAATGTATCGATGATTTTCATCGAAACCCTGCTCATCAAAGAAAGATACTTAATGATCCGAATAATTTACCCTATCAAACTAAAATTAAATTAGGTGATAGAACTGTCGCGTTGAATGTTGCGGCAATTATGGATGCTAATGGTGATTATGTCGGTTCTAGTCTGGAATGGGAGGATATCACAGCACAAGTTAAGGCTGAAATTGAGATTGGCCGTTTAGTTTCAGCGACGCAAGGAATGACAGTCAATTTAATGATGGCAGATCCTGATGGTGTGATCAACTACATGAATCCCGCCGTTGAGAAAATGCTAAGGCATCGCGAAAAAGAAATTCAGACGGTTTTGCCTAATTTTGTGGTCGATAAGGTTATCGGAACCAATTATGATAGTTTCCATGCTAACCCCGCACATCAGCAAAATGTTTTAAAACCCGAAAACTTGCCCTATACCGCTGACATCAGAGTCGCAAACCTTCATTTTCGACTGACTGCAATCCCCCTTTATGACGAAAATAAAAATCATTTAGGCTCGGCCGTAGAGTGGACTGACACAACCGAGTCAGTTATTGCACAGCAGCAGGTTGAAGGATTAATCGAGCAAGCGGTCAAGGGTAATCTTTCTGAAAGAATCAATGCCGATGAGTTTGATGGTTTTATGAAAAACCTTTCGGAGTCAATTAATCTGATGCTAGATACGGTGGTTGAACCGCTTAGTAATTGTCAGAGCGTGTTGACTGAAATGGCGGCAGGTAATTTACAAAAAACCATGGAAGGCGAGTACAGTGGGGCCTTTGCTGATTTGCAAACGGCTATTAATACCACTATCGATAATCTTAGAAATATGGTGGGAGAAATTATGGAGTCTTCCAGCCATGTATCGACCTCATCACGTGAAATATCGCAAGGAAATACTGATCTCAGCCAAAGAACAGAAGAACAGGCATCAAGTCTAGAGGAAACAGCTTCAAGTATGGAAGAATTAACCGCTACGGTGAAAGAGAATTCTGATGCTGCGATTAAAGCCAATCAACTCAGTGCAACGACTATGCAACAGGCGGAGTCTGGCGGTAAAGTGGTTGAAGATGCGATTATTGCGATGAAGGAAATTAATAATGCATCGAGAGAAATATCTGACATTATTGGCGTTATTGACGAAATAGCATTTCAGACTAACTTACTCGCATTAAATGCAGCGGTTGAAGCGGCTAGGGCCGGCGACCAAGGAAGAGGTTTTGCGGTAGTAGCTGCCGAAGTGAGAAACCTAGCACAGAGAAGTGCAAGCGCCGCCAAAGATATTAAATCGCTAATCAGCAATAGTGTTGATAAGGTCAATCAAGGTACTGAGTTGGTGAATGATTCAGGGCAAAAGTTGGCTGAAATTGTGGATTCTGTACGAAATGTTACTGGTTTAGTGAGTGAAATCGCCAACGCCAGTGAAGAGCAAGCCAATGGTATTGAAGAGGTCAACCAAGCGATCACTCAAATGGATAATATGACACAGCAGAATTCGGCGCTAGTTGAAGAAGCCGCGGCAGCAGCCGAAGCGTTGACGGAGCAGGCTGGCAATATGCTTGAGTTAATGAGTTTCTTTAAAACCGGCGAGGAAAGCGGTGTTAAAAATGCTAAAATAGTTTCCCCGGTTTCAAATGCTGCGGATAAAGCTAAAGCACCCGTAGTGAACGATGAGTGGGAAGAGTTTTAAGAGCTATCGCTCTTAATCCCAGTGCAGTTGTTCCTATAAGGAGGTGCTCTTTTGTCAGTCGCTGAGAATAATAAAAAGCATAGAGAATTCCTATATAGACCAAGTGATTTTGAGCGTGTTGTTCGAATGATCTACAAGGTATCTGGGATTAGTCTATCCGATCGTAAACAAGATATGGTTTATTCTCGGCTAGCCAGGAGGCTTCGAAAATTGGCATTAGTCGATTTTCACCAGTATTTAGAATTTGTTAAGCAGGACAAGGATGAGCAACGAGAATTTGTCAATGCACTGACCACAAACCTGACTCATTTTTTTAGAGAAGACCATCATTTCGAGTATTTGACGGGTGTCTTTTTTCCTGAAATATTTGCTAAAAATACCAATCGAATTAGATTCTGGTCAGCTGGTTGCTCTACCGGTGAAGAGCCCTACACATTAGCCATGGTGTGGGAACATCTACAAGATAAGCCGAGTAATGTTGATTTTAAAATTCTAGCCACTGATTTAGATACTAATGTGATAGATAGCGGTAAAGACGGCATCTATTCTCTTGATAAATTAGAACCCGTCGCAGAAGCCTATCAAAAATGGTTTTGCAAAACCGACAAATGTAGCCCTAACCAAAAGCAAGTTCATCATAAATTGAAGCAGTCCATACATTTCAAACAATTAAATCTAATGGCTGATTGGCCAATGAAAGGTCCTTTTCAGTTGATTATTTGTCGTAATGTTTTAATTTATTTTGATAAACCAACCCAAGAAAAGTTAATCCAACGATATTATGATCTATTGGAACCAAAAGGATGTTTGATTTTGGGGCATTCAGAAAGTCTAGGCGAAAATCGAAAATTGTTTAAAAATTGTGGTAAAACAATATTTAGGAAACTTGATTAATGGCTGTCGGTTATGAAAGAGAAAACCTGCCTTCTTGCTGGCAAGAATTTAATCACATTAATCGTTATTGGGATAAACATACAGGATTGTCCACCGCAAAAATACTTCCCGGCGAATTTTATGTTACCGGACATGATGAGGCTATCACAACCATTCTTGGATCTTGTATTGCCGCCTGTATTCGTGACCCAATCGCTGGGCTGGGCGGTATGAATCATTTTATGTTGCCGGTGAGTAATACTGCAAGTCCCGTTGAAGAGTCAGAAGCTGCTCGGTATGGTAATTTTGCGATGGAACAGATGATTAATGATATCTTGCGTAATGGTGGTAAAAGAGAAAATTTGGAAGTGAAAATATTTGGTGGTGGAAAAGTGATATCGGGTATAACGGATGTTGGTAAAAAGAATATTCTTTTTGTTAAAAATTATATTCAGATTGAAGGGTTGAAATTGCTTGCTGAAGATGTTGGTGGAATCTATCCAAGAAAAGTGATGTATATACCAAAAACAGGCAAAGTAAAGATGAAAAAATTATTGAATCAACATAATAAAACGGTTGAAACAAGGGATGTTGATTACTTTGAAAAAATCACTCATCAACCAACCCAAGGTGAAGTCGAGCTATTCGATTGAACTAATAGTTAAGTTACTCTGTCAATTAGTCGAGATTAAACTATGAATGGAAAGATTAAAGTATTAATTGTTGATGATTCGGCTTTTATACGAGTTTTGTTGACTGAAATACTACAATCATGCGAGCAGATTGAAGTGGTCGCTACGGCTGAAAATCCGATTGACGCGCGCGAAAAAATAAAAAAGCACGCGCCAGATGTGATCACTTTAGATGTGGAAATGCCGGAAATGGACGGCATAACCTTTTTAAAAAATATCATGCGTTTAAGACCTATGCCGGTCATCATGGTTTCTACTTTAACTCAAGCCGGCGCTGATATAACCATTGATGCTCTCGAAACCGGTGCTTTCGATTTTATTGCTAAACCCACTACCGATGTTAAAAATAAACTCACTGAGTTGGCCGATGAGTTAATTGAAAAAATCATCGCTGCATCAGGCTGTAATACACTGGCGCTTGAAAAAGGCAAAAGCTCCGGTCTAAAGCCGATTAAAGCGAAGAAGATGAGTGGGCGCTATGAATTGATCACCATAGGCGCATCAACTGGTGGGACAGAGGCTATTAGAGAAGTGATCACATGCCTGCCTGATAATCTTCCACCTATCGTCATGGCGCAGCATATACCAGACACCTTTTCAACATCCTATGCTAAACGATTAAATAGGGAATCCGTGATGAAGGTTAGGGAGCTTAGGTCGTCTACTCTACTTTCTCCCGGCTATGCTTATCTTGCACCCGGTAGTCACCACCTACGAGTTGAAAAAAAATCAGGAGAATTATGGGGCGTTTTGGATGATGGTGATAAAGTTAACCGTCATAAACCCTCAGTGGAGGTACTTTTTAACTCGATTGTTGACCTGAAAATAGCTCGTAGTTTAGGAATTTTGTTGACAGGAATGGGAAAAGATGGCGCTATCGGGCTTAAAAATTTACGCTCAATTGGAGCTATGACGATTGCTCAAGACGAAGATTCTAGTGTGGTGTGGGGTATGCCTGGCGCTGCGGTGGCAATTGATGCGGCGGCAAAGGTTCTACCACTAAACAAAATAGCTGAATATATTGTTAATAATCAATAGTATATCTGCTAAACTATCGCGGTATTAAGTCTTTTAACTAGGTGTTTCTTAGTGTCCATTCGAACAACCACTAGAGATATGCAAGGTCAAAATATCGCTTAAATAATTTATCTTTGAGTTGATTTTGAACTATTATTAATTTAGATATTAAATATTACATCGCTTAATCGCGGAGGGTAAGAATATGGCAGTTACTTCTGTCACATCTTCAGACGGTCGGTCTTTAGATATTACAATAGATGGTCGCTTTGATTTTAACGCTCATCAGGCCTTTAGAGCTGCCTACGAGAAAGTTTCCCCAGTTCCTCCGCAGATTACGGTAGACTTGAGTTCAACCACCTATTTGGATAGCTCAGCCTTAGGTATGCTATTGTTGCTGCGTGACCATTGCGGGGGCGATTCATCAAATATTCAATTGACCGGCTGTAATCAGGATATTAAAAAGATATTGACGATATCAAATTTCGAACAGCTATTTAAAATCGCCTAATAGCATAGAAAATTGCTTCTATGAAGATACTGATCGCTGATGATAATCATATTGAGCGGCTTATACTCTCAAAAGTCATTGAGAATTTAGGCCATCACGTCATTTTAGCTGAAGATGGTGAGCAAGCCGTCATACAGTTTAACCAACATCAACCTGACTTTGTTTTTCTTGACGTACTCATGCCTAAATTTGATGGCTATGAAGTTGCTAGAATTATCAAGAAAGAAAACACGCAGTCTTGGTTTCCTATTATATTCCTGACCTCTTTGACAGAAGCCAGTGACCTTGCTAAGTGTATCGAATCAGGCGGCGATGATTTCGTTTCTAAACCTATCAATAAAGTCATTATTCAAGCAAAAATTGCAGCCTTCGAGCGCATAATTAATCTTTATTCGACTGTCGATGATCAAAAAGCCAAAATACAGTTCCACCACCGTCATCTAGTACAAGAGCAAGAAGCCGCCAAGCGCATTTTTAATAATATTGTACACCGAGGTAGTCTTGAGTCAGACAATATTAATTACCATTTGTCTCCCATGTCTATTTTTAATGGTGACCTTATGTTGGCGGCAGAATTACCAATGGGAGGAATGCGTTTAATGTTGGCGGATTTTACAGGGCATGGATTGCCGGCCGCTATAGGCGCAATGCCTGCTTCCGAAATATTCTATGGTATGACCGCGAAAGGTTTTTCAATTAGGGGATATGATGATCGAAATGAATTCTCGATTATTTAATGTATTGCCTAGGGGCGTTTTCTGTTGTGTCATTGTTTTTGACATAGATTCTTTGGATGAACGTCTAACCATATGGAATGCCGGTGCACCTGATACCTACTTGCTCGACAAAAAAAGTAAGGAAATCACAAAAATACACTCAACGCATCTGCCGATAGGAATCCAATCGCCAGAGAAATTTGAAGTGACTTACCAGAGTTTTGAATTTACTAAGCATCACAAGCTTATTGTAATTACCGATGGTATTATCGAGGCAGTTAATGCCCAAGATGAAATGTTTGGAGAGGCAAAACTATACCAAACCATTGAACAGCATATTCAAGAAAATAATATTTGCCAAGCACTGATTAAAAAGGTTGAGGCATTTTGTGGGGCTAGCGACCCCACCGATGATTTAAGCCTGCTAGAGGTATCTTCGCCTGTTTATATAGCGGATAAGTTAACCAAGCTAGACTCTTCAGAGAGAAAGGATACTGGTACCTGTAATTCTCAATTGAGCTTAACTTTAAGAGGTCAATCCTTAGCCAATTTTGACCCTATTCCATTATTTCTGCAAACACTCGTAACCTGTAATGAATTGATCCCACATCGAGCCAAGATCTTTACGCTTTTGTCCGAACTGTATAATAACGCCTTAGACCATGGTGTACTTGAATTATCTTCTTCAATGAAGCAATCGGGTGACGGTTTTGCTCAATACTACCAAAAACGCACCGAAACTCTCGAACAATTGAAAGATGGTTTTGTAACTTTATCCGTCGATCATCAACCTACAGAAAACGGCGGGCAATTAGTGTTTGAGTTGAGTGATAGTGGTAGCGGTTTTGATTTAACTAAACTTACAAAAGCCAATGAAAAAAACTATAGTGGTAGAGGATTACCCTTGTTATTTAAATTATGCGATTCTATTGAATATTTGGAACAAGGTAGCAAAGTGATCGCTATTTATTCTTGGACTAGAAACCTGTAAAAAATAAGGATGGTTAATGTGACTGGAAATGTCGATAAAAAAATGTTGCAGGATTTAACTGAAATTATGGGGGATGATATGAAATTATTGATCACCTCCTATATCCAAGACAGCCAAAATAAGATAGCTGAATGGGCCAGCTTAGACATCGTAAAACAGCAGAATGAAATTTACCGTATGGCACATAGTTTAAAAGGCAGTAGTCGTAATGTGGGCGCCATGTTATTTGCTGATTATTGTGAAAAAGTCGAAACTCTTGCCAGACAAGAATCGCTGACCTCAAAAGATTTTTCAATTGAACAACTACGCTGTCTGTTTGATGCTGTTCACACTGAATTAAAACAGATGTTTTTGTAAAAAATACATCCCATTATGCAGATGCTATAAATATTCTTCAGATCAATCGAACTCTTATTCTTCATTAGTGTGAAGCATTGGCACTAGATTTGCAGTAATCAAGCTAGTTGTTGCCTCAATGATCGCTATGCAAACGGAGAATTTACCTATGCCACATTCTAATTTGGAAATTTTAGGCGATATTGCATCTAAGAACATTCCAAAAAGACCCGTAAATGGCGCTATTACACCGGCTGCGTCTAGTCAGGTATCTTTAAATTCCGATCCGGCGAACAATCAGAATAAAGAAAGCTTTAAGCAGCAATTCAATCAAATACGGCAATCCAGAGAGGCTGATATTGCCGATAAGCGGCAAAATATTGCCGAACAGAAAATCACCTTTGTCAGGCAAAGACGGTGTTATTGAGAGAAAGCCGGTGGAAAGAGCTTCAAAAATAGAGCGAATAGAGGAGGCTGGCAAAACCGAGTCAACTGTTTTGAAGGATAAAAAGCCTTTAATTAACTCCAATAAAGATGGCGCTGAAGACGTATCTATAGTCGAGTCTCAACCAAACCTTTTGAATCCACAGCCAACACTTGATCTAAAGCTAAATTTAACAATAGAGGCTGGTGTGCTGCCTAGTCAATCTTCGCCATCCATTGACTCGTCTAAAGGCGTTATTTTATCTGTTAAAGAAGTATCGGGTAAAAGTAGTCTTGAAGCTTCTATAATTTCAAATCTTAATTCATCGGATAATGCTAAAACGCCGCTAAATTTGGATGCAGATTTAGTCCCTCAAGCACAAAAATTAAGCCAATTTCAAAATATGACATCTCGGCAAATTAAGCAAAGCATAGAACTGGAATCGGCTACTACTCAGAGATTAAACGAAGCTAATGTAATGCCTACTAGTCAATTCAAAGAATCTATAGACGCATTAACTAAAGCCAGTTTAGTGAAGCCTGAGTTACCTTTTTCTGAGGCACAGACACAGCTTGCTAAAAAGGTGAATACTCAAGCCAAGAGTTATTTTGAACAGCTAGGCATACTATCCAAAGATATTCAAATAGATGCTAACAACAAGGCAGAAGGTAAAATTTTTGGACAGCAAAACAGTGTTAAGTTTGCCGCTAGCAACTCATCAATACCCCAAGATTTATTGGATAGTGTTAAACTTGATCCCAAGGTTGGCATTGATTCGCTAAGTGAGAAGGAACTGCAAGCTCAAATATTTAGCAAACAGAATAACAATTTAAATCAATCGGAAAAAATAGGAAATCTGCTTCAACAAAGCAACGATTCATCGCTTAAAGCAAAACCGCCGGCTACGGTGCCACCTTCCGCTCAAGGCCTATCCTTAGATCAGCTAAATAACTTGAATGCGGCGCAAAATCCGTTAAATGCTAGTGCTCAGAGTTTTGCTATGAGTGAAAGCCTGGATAGTCTTGCCGCAACAGCACTACAAGCCAACTCCGCCTCTAGCGCCAGTAATTTAATGGGGATCCAGAATAGCCTAGTGTTGGGACGAAATTTCACCCCTAACTTGGCAATGCGAGTACAGTGGATGGTTCAACAGGCGTCGAATAGCGCTGAAATTATGTTGGACCCGCCAGAGTTAGGTCCCCTAACGGTCAAACTACACAATCAAAATGGCGAAACTAATGTTATTTTTCATGTCAACAATGGGCAGGCCAAAGATTTGATTGAAGCAAACTTAGCGAAGCTAAAAGAGCTTTTAGCGGAACAAGGTATTTCTTTAGGGGATACTCAAGTAGAGCAACAGAACCAACAAGAAAAACAAGCCTCCTATGGTAATGGTCACCGGCAGGAAAATTCATCGAGCATTGAAAGCACCGAAACCGCAGCTACGATTGTGCGCCAGGGATTGCTAGATGCTTATATATAGAACTAGTTGAAAACCAACACTGCTACCCAGTGGCTCTATAAATAAATTAGGCGCTAAATATTGGCGCTAAAACATACCTGCGAATTTTGAACAGCCTCGATATCCGATTTTTATAGCATGAAAGCGTCAATAATTCGACATCTCTCTATCGGCGAACCAATAGTCTAACCTAACTTGTTGATATTTATACTGAAAAATATCCTGTTTTATTTGGTATATGTTTTGCATAGGTATAAGCATTAGTCGAAAATTTAGCTTACCATGCTTTGTAACGGAATGAATGTTTGTGCAAAATATCTATTTATTGGCCATACTCAAATTGAATCAATGAAACCTTTTATTATGAATTTTTTGGAGAATACAAATGGCTAATGATGACCAAGATTTAGAACTAGACGTCGATGGCGAGAACCAAGGTGGCGGAAGTAAGAAGATGATTATAATCATTGCTGCGGTTGTTTTAATTGGCGGCGGTGCGGCGGCATTTTTTCTTCTTGGTGGCGACTCTGAAGAGGCTGCCACTGATGAGGCAGCAACCGAAGAGGTTGTTGAACCCCAAGAAGCAATATATGTAGGCGTACCTAATGCAATAACTGCCAATCTACCCGGAGCCAAGCGAAGTCGAACGATTCAAATTAAATTGAATTTTTTGGTAAGGTCGTCAGCGGCAAAAGATCTTGTTAAGCAGCATATGCCTCAACTAAAGAATGATATTTTAATGCTAGTCAGTCAAAAAAAGGCCGACGATTTAAAGCTCCCGGAAGGTCGGATTAAATTACAGCAGGAAGCATTGGAAACAGTGCAGAAAACGCTAAAAGATATTACCGGCGAAAGCACTATAGAGAAAGTATTATTTGTTAGCTTTGTTATGCAATAAATGATCATGAGCCAATTGATAACGATAATTAAAAAATTCAATATCCTATTAGATAAGAGATGATATGTCAGATCTATTAAGTCAAGACGAAATTGATGCGTTACTGCATGGTGTGGATGATGGCGATGTAGAGCTCGAAGATGAAGCTCTGGATCCCCTCGGAAGCACGAAATTATGATTTTTCAAGTCAAGATCGAATTGTTCGCGGCAGAATGCCATCTCTAGAAATGGTTAATGAACGGTTTGCTAGACACATGAGGATCAGCCTATTTAACATGATGCGACGCAGTGCTGATATTTCTGTTAACGGCATTCAAATGATTAAATTTAGTGAGTACATCCATAGTTTATTTGTACCTACTAGCCTTAACATGGTCAAAATACGACCCTTGCGAGGCACGGCTCTGTTTACCTTAGAAGCCAAACTAGTTTTCATTTTAGTGGATAATTTTTCGGTGGAGATGGTCGATTTCATACCAAAATAGAAGGTCGAGAATTTACCCCAACCGAAAGAAGAATTATACAATTATTGCTGGATCAAGCATTTATCGACTTAAAAGAAGCATGGTCTCCGGTAATGAAGGTTGATTTTGAGTATATGGATTCTGAAGTTAATCCCGCCTTAGCCACTATTGTTAGCCCGAGTGAAGTTGTCTGTGTTTGTAGCTTCAATATTGAGTTAGATGGTGGCGGTGGTAATTTTCATGTCACCATGCCTTACTCCATGTTAGAGCCTATTCGTGAGAAGTTAGATGCCGGTATTCAAAGTGATCGAGATGAGGGTGACGAACGTTGGACCGATGCGCTAAAGGAAGAAATTTTAACTGCAGAGGTTGAATTATCGAGTTCACTCGGTGAAACGGAAGTCAGTTTAAAAGATGTAATGGAGTTTAAAGAGGGTGATGTCATACCCATAGAAATGCCAGAACATATTGTCATTAAAGCCCATGATATGCCTTGTTTTAGGGCCAGTTATGGTCAGTCTAATGGCTATATGGCAGTAAAGATAGAAGAAGAAATATCACGTGAACATATTATGCGGTCAATGCTAGATGATTAATTTATAGACTAGATGAATAGTAGAGTTAAAATCGTTAACCAATGATTAGGGTGAAATAATGAGCGAACAAATTGAAGCAGAAGCGGTAACTCCAGAGAATTTGGAGGAAACATCAGAAGTCGCAAACACCATCGAGAATGAGAAGCTAGATGTTATTTTAGATATTCCCGTTTCTTTGTCGATGGAAGTTGGTCGCACGCAAATACCAATCAGAAATCTTTTACAACTGACTCAAGGCTCAGTTGTTGAGTTGGATCGTTTGGCAGGTGAACCTTTAGATGTCATGGTTAACGGAACCCTTATTGCACACGGTGAAGTGGTTGTGATTAATGAGAAGTATGGCATAAGGTTAACCGATGTAATGAGTCCGCACGAACGCATTCAAAAACTAAAATAAATTAGCGAGCTAATGATGAAAGTCTTATTAAATCTATCCACCCTGGTTAAATATTCACTTTTAATACTGACTGCGTTCAATGTAAAAGCCGCTGTCGCTACCGAAAAGTTAGATAGTTTTACTCCGTCGGACAGTATTTTACCAATGTTTTTTGGTTTGCTAGTAATTTTGTTGGTAATATTTGTTTTGGCTTTCATATTTAGAAAATTCACTAATTTCTCATCGACTAGCGGGAAAATAAAAATATTAGAAAGCCAAATGATTGGAAGCAAAGAAAAACTTTTGGTGGTAGAAGTTGGGTCGCAGCAATTCTTTTTGGGTGTAACTAACCAAAATATCACCTCGCTCGGAGAGATTGAACAAAAAAACAAGTTCGGCCAAGAAGAGCATAGCAAACAACCAGGCTTTAGTAATTTATTTTCGCAAATACTTTCAGGAAAAGTAATCCAATTAAACCAAGCATCCAAACATTCAAAGTCTTCAAAAAGTGATTCGAATGCTAACTAAAATGAAGAAGCCTTCTCGTATAGTCTGCTTGGCTTTCTTAATTCTACAATTTTTTGTAGCGCCACACCTGTTAGCGGACACGGGGATACCCATTTTATCCGTAGAAACCAACGCCTCTGGTAATCAAGAGTACAGCGTCACTCTACAAATTCTAGGGTTAATGACTTTACTGACGTTTATTCCCGCTATTGTCATGATGATGACCTCATTTATTCGAGTGACAGTGGTATTTGCGATATTGAGACAAGCCTTGGGTATGCAGCAAACGCCTAGCAATCAAATTGTTATAGGGCTAAGTTTATTTCTAACATTTTTTATCATGTCTCCGGTGATTGAGGAGGTCAATGAGAAGGCTGTGCAGCCTTATATTAATGAGACTATAACTTCTTCAGAGGCAATCGAAAAAGCTCAAAAACCGTTTGCAGAATTTATGTTCGGTCAAATTAGAGAATCAGATTTAGTCTTATTTATGGATCTATCAGGTACTCCAGCGATTGAAGAAAATGAACTTCCACCCTTTAAGGTATTAGTTCCATCCTTCATTATCAGTGAGTTGAAGACAGCGTTTCAGATAGGTTTTATACTTTTTATCCCATTCCTAGTGATCGATCTTGTGATAGCCAGTATTTTAATGGCAATGGGAATGATGATGTTATCGCCACTGATTATTTCGTTACCGTTTAAGATCATGCTATTTGTATTGATTGATGGTTGGGCATTGGTCGTTGGTACCCTGGCCAATAGTTTTAACTGACAAAAGTAGATCAAAGAATTAGCTAGTAGTTGTCTAGTTGATAAATTTAAATTAGGGGATATTTAATGTCACCAGAAGTCGTAGTGGAAATTTTTAGAAGCGCACTTTATATGATAATAATTTTAGCCGCTGTGGTAGTTCTTCCGGGGCTAATTGTTGGTCTAATTGTTGCTATATTTCAGGCTGCCACCAGTATTAACGAACAGACTTTATCTTTTTTTACCAAGGCTACTTGTTACCTTGGGGGCTATGATGTTCTTGGGCAATTGGATTTTTTCATCTTTAATTAATTTTACCACCGACCTCTATTTGTCTATTCCAGAATTGATTGGTTAACGGTTTTTTTTCGTTGGATGGTATCGATGATTGCAATTAACGCAGAGCAGATACTGGAGATTATGTCTTCTTATATACTGCCTTTTGCGCGATTATCAGGCTTTTTAATGACATTAAGCGTTATTAGTTCAAGAAATATACCTGCTCGTTTTCGCATGTTGCTAGCCTTAGCCGTGACGGTTATCATTGTTCCTGTAATACCCGCTTATACAGGTGTTGATCTATTTAGTTTTCAGGCATTTATCCTGGTCGCAGAGCAAAGTTTAATCGGTATCGCTTTAGGCTTTGTTTCACGATTGATGCTTGAAACATTTGTCATCGGATCGCAAATTATTGCGATGCAATCAGGGTTAGGTTTTGCTTCTCTCATCGATCCCGCTAACGGAAATAGTGTGCCAGCATTAGGGCAATTATTTTTGATGCTAACAACACTATTATTTTTATCCATGAATGGCCACTTAATTATGATCCGCCTTGTCGTTGAAAGTTTTAGTTCTTTCCCTATAGGTAGTTCTCAAAGTTTAGCGGGTATGTTTTGGCAACTAGTGAACTGGACTAAGTGGATTTTTGCAGCTGCGCTCGTGATGGCTATAGTATCCATCGCTTCTTTGTTGATCGTTAATATTGCCTTTGGTGTGATGACTCGTGCTGCGCCACAAATTAATGTTTTTGCGGTAGGCTTTCCGATGACAATGTTAGCCGGATTAATATTAGTTTGGATGAGTCTTAGTTTTTTCTTACCGCATTTTGAACGCCAATTATCTCGATCAACCCTATTGATTTGTGAAATGGTACAAATAGAGTGTTAAAACATGGCTGAAGATAGTTCAGATGACCGCGAAGAAGCGCCCACGGCGAAAAAGCTAAAGGACGCGCGCAAAAAAGGTCAGATAGCACGCTCCAAAGAGCTGACTACGGCACTATTATTAATGACAAGTGCTATCACGCTTTATGCCTATTCATCTTCCTTTGGTCGAAATATCGCTAATATAGCGATTCAAGCTTTTACTCCAGATAGACGTTATATTTATAATCCAAAAATGATGCTTGCAGCGGTAACCGATCTCGCTTCCGCCGCTTTTTTCACCTTCGCTCCTTTTTTCTTTATTCTCTTTATTATCGGCTTGGTATCACCTATGGCATTAGGAGGAATTTCTTTCAGTACAGAAGTTCTTGCTCCAAAAGCCAATCGAATGTCGCCGGCTAAGGGTCTAAAAAGGATGTTAGGAACTCATGCTTTAATTGAATTAACCAAAGCATTAGCCAAGGTTTCAGTGGTTTTCATTGTCGGTTATTTTGTATTGTCCGCCGCTTTTCCATCACTCGTAGAACTAGGTAATGGAAATGTTGAGTCGAGTATTGCTACAGCGATGGATATAGTCAGCCAAAGCTTTTTCTTTCTTTCATTTTCATTATTATTAATTGCCTTTATTGATGTGCCTTATCAAATTTGGAATCATGGCAAAGAATTAAAAATGTCCAAACAGGAGGTTAAAGATGAATACAAAGATTCTGAAGGGAAACCTGAATTAAAAGGTAAAATCAAACAGAAACAGCGAGAAATTTCACAGCAACGTATGATGGAAGCGGTTCCAGAAGCTGATGTTGTCGTGACCAATCCGGAACATTATTCGGTTGCGTTAAAATATGATGTGCTTAAATCAGGCGCGCCGATTGTGGTCGCTAAGGGAGCTGATTTGATGGCGCTTCAGATAAGGAAAGTTGCTATTGCTAACGATGTTCAGATATTACCGATGCCTCCTTTAGCGAGAGCTCTTTATCATACAACAGAAATTAATCAAGAGGTTCCTCAAGGCTTGTACCTGTCCGTAGCGCAGGTATTAGCTTTTGTATTCCAACTTAAAAGCTTTAGGGATGGGAAAGGACCAAGGCCTGAAAATCTCGGTAAGATAGATACCCCAAAAGAGTTTCAATACTAGCTAAAAGGAATTTTTTACAAGCCATAAATAACTAGTTTAACAGCCATCAACAAATGGGCTCGAATATTGCATCATTAGTAATACACAATAATTTGGCTAATTTTTTGACACTTTTAGACTATGGCAGACACTTTAGTACAGAAATTACCAGCGAGTCGAATTCCTCCATTGGGGACTCCGATCCTTCTATTGTCTTTGCTGGCAATGATGACCTTACCCATTCCAACTTTCATGTTGGATCTGTTGTTTACTTTTAACATTTCTCTTGCTTTGGTGGTGGTACTGGCAGCAGTTTATGCGCAACGACCACTTGATTTTGCCGTTTTTCCAACCATTTTACTGGTTGCAACATTAATGAGATTAGCTCTTAATGTCGCTTCTACAAGAGTTGTATTGATGAATGGGCATAACGGGCCTGGCGCAGCTGGGTCAGTTATCGAATCTTTTGGTTCGGTGGTGATTGGTGGGAATTATGCGGTTGGTTTAGTTGTTTTTGCTATTCTTGTGATCATTAACTTTGTTGTTGTCACCAAGGGCGCAGGTAGAATTTCTGAAGTTAGCGCTAGATTCACATTAGATGCCATGCCAGGAAAACAGATGGCCATCGATGCAGATCTTAATGCTGGTTTATTATCTCAAGAAGAAGCACGGCACCGGCGGATGGAAGTCGGTCAGGAAGCTGATTTCTACGGTGCGATGGATGGCGCCTCTAAGTTTGTTCGGGGCGACGCTGTTGCGGGTTTATTAATCTTGTTTATTAATATTATCGGTGGAGTTGCGGTAGGCATAGGACAGCATGGACTAGACTTTTCTACCGCCATGCAATATTACGCCTTGCTGACCATTGGTGATGGACTCGTTGCTCAAGTGCCAGGACTGTTGTTATCTACTTCAGCCGCTATTATGGTTACTCGCCAAAATACGGCTCATAATATGGGTGAAATGTTAGTAACTCAGCTAATTATGAACCCCAAAGTCCTTTTAGTGACTGGAGGGGTTATTTTTATCATGGGTGTTATTCCTGGAATGCCTCATATCCCATTTCTTTTCATTTCAGCCATTTGTCTAGGTGGTAGTTACTTAATCGATCAAAAGCAACAACAAGCTAGCCAACAAGAACTGGAAATAGCGGCACAAGATCCAGTTGAAGAAACCAAGGTGAAAGAGCTCAGTTGGGATGATGTGCCACCCGTAGACCAAGTCGGGCTTGAAGTAGGTTATCGCTTGATTCCTATGGTGGACCCAGCACAGGATGGCAAGTTAATGGGCCGCATTAAAGGTGTACGTAAAAAAGTTTCGCAAGAGCTTGGTTTCTTGGTTTCTTCAGTTCATATTCGAGATAATCTAGATCTTTCACCCAACGCCTATCGAATAGAAATTCAGGGGGCAACGGTTGGCGACGCGGAAGTTTTTCCGGAAAAAGAACTAGCCATTAACCCTGGACAGGTATTTGGGAAACTTGAAGGAATTGAAGCAAAAGATCCTGCTTTTGGGCTAGATGCTGTTTGGATTGAATCTTCACAAAGAGACAACGCACAGGCTTTAGGCTATACGGTGGTTGATTCCAGTACGGTTATCGCAACCCATTTGAGTCATCTATTGCAGTCTCATGCCGCAGAATTATTTGGCCATGAAGAAGCTGAGCAAATGCTGAAAGCTTTGGCGAAAACAGCACCTAAATTAGCTGAAACTTTAGTGCCGGATGTCGTGTCTCTCGGAACATTAGTCAAAGTATTGCAAAATCTACTGGTTGAACAGGTACCCGTAAGAGACTTAAGAACCATTGCCGAGACCCTAGCTGAATATGCTAGCCGCAGTCAGGACCCATCCATTTTAACTGCGGCAGTTCGTGTGTCATTAAGTCGGCTTATTGTGCAGAACATTAACGGTTTACAGAACGAAATTCCAGTAATGACATTAGCCCCAGATCTAGAACAGATGTTACAGCAGTCAATTACATCCAGTGCAGAAGATGGTGTTGGGATTGAACCTGGATTGGCAGACAGAATTCAAAGCTCACTTAAGCAGATTGTGGCTCAACAAGAAGCCGCCGGACACGCCGCTATTTTATTGGTGGCCCCTACGCTCAGACCATCATTAGCTAAGTTTGCCCGATTTGGAATTAAAGGATTACATGTTTTGAGTTATCAAGAAATTCCTGATAACAAACAGATCAAGGTAATTGCTAATGTTGGTAACCAGTAAGATTTTGCTAACAAAGATATCAATATTTATAAATTAGGTAGAAATGAATTATGAAAATTAGACGGTTTTATAGCAAAAATATGCGCAATGCACTGCGTCAAGTGAGCGAAGCTTTTGGTGATGATGCCGCTATACTATCAAGCCAGAAAACCGCCAGCGGGGTTGAAGTCATCGCCGCTTTGGATTATGACGAAAATTTGTTACCTTCTAGCGTCGCAGCAACACCAAAACATAATCCTGAAGGTGGTTTAATTACTAATAAAGAAAAAAAAGAAGGCGTACAACAAAATACGACAAGCGGTTTAGTAGAGCCTGAACTATTTGAAAAAACATTGCGTGCTTTTAATTCAGAATTGATGCCTGAAGGAAGAACGAAAACTAACAATATTGCTAATGAATCTGATAGTTTTGCAGGGCAGTTTTTGCAAAATGAGAATCCTCTACCAGCCAGTCGTGCCACAGCCGAGAGCCTAGTGCCAGATTTGGTTGAATGGTCAACCGACCCAGGACTTGTAGCCATGCGAGAAGAGCTGGGTCTTATGCGAAGTATGATGTCTGAGCAATTAAAGGGATTGGGCTGGGAGCGATTTACAGAAAAACAACCGGTTAAAGCAATGCTGACAAGGCGTTTTAGTAGCTTGGGGATTAGTCCCGCTATAACCAGTCGGCTGCTACCTTTGGTTAAAAATCAGCAGGATGTCGAGTGCAGTTGGCAAAATTTTCTGGCGTTACTCGCCAAATCAATTAAGGTTGGTTCTGATAATCTTATGGAAGAGGGCGGCATTTACGCTTTTATGGGACCGACGGGGGCTGGAAAAACCACTACTATCGCTAAAATCGCCGCCAGATTTGCGATTAAACATGGCGCTTCATCTGTGGCATTGATTTCGGCTGACGACTATCGAATATCAGCCCCTCAAAGACTATCTAATTTTGCCAAGCTGTTGGATATACCTATGGTCAGCGTATCCGCAAAACGTCCAATTAACCACCTGTTAAATCATTTTAGACACAAAAAATTGATTCTCATTGATACCGCCGGTTATTCCAAAAAAGACCAAGCGATCGCTAAACAACTTGATTCATTACAGCACACTGGGCGCAATATAAAACGTTTTCTGTTGATGCCAGCGACCAATCAACTTATGGTACTAAAGGAGTCTCTTAAGCTATTTCAACGCTACTCTCCTTATAGCGTTATTGTCACTAAGTTAGATGAAGCGACTAGTTTAGGCGAGGTTTTAAGTCTTGTAATTGAAAATGAAATAGCAGTCAGTTTTACCACCGATGGGCAAAGAGTGCCAGAGGATATGCGGCAGGCTAGAAACCACCATTTAGTATCCAAAGCGGTATGGCTGACCAATAAATTTGGCAGCAATCCTGAAGAATGGCAGCTAGCACAGGATCAACAGGTAAAATATCATAAAATAGATCAATTTACTTCATCTTAACTCAGTAATGAAGTGAATATGGTCTATTCTTATTTAAGAGTGAGTAAAAAAATAGTTCACTTAAGTGACATTTCGATCATTAGGAGTAGTCTGTTTGAGTTATATAAACGATATTGGTTATCAAGCGGCGTCAAAAGCGGTTAGGGTGATTGCTGTCACTGGCGGCAAAGGTGGGGTGGGTAAAAGCAATGTATCCGTTAATTTAGCCATCGCTCTATCTAAGCTTGGACAAAAAGTCATGTTGCTTGATGCGGATCTCGGTCTGGCAAATGTTGATATTATGCTTGGTCTTAAAGCCGAAAAAAACCTAGCCGACGTACTTGAAGGTCAATGTGAACTTAAAGATATTGTGATTCAAGGACCGTCCGGTTTACAAATTATTCCAGCCTCTTCCGGTACTAAAAACATGGCGGAATTATCCTCAGTGCAACATGCTGGCATCATTCAAGCATTTAGCGACATCGGGCAAGATCTGGATTTTTTGATTGTTGATACAGCTGCCGGTATCACGGATATGGTAGTCAATTTTGTTCAAGCATCACAAGAAGTGCTTGCAGTGGTGTGCGATGAGCCAACGTCAATTACTGACGTTTATGCGCTGATGAAGGTGCTTAATCGCGACCACCAGATTGTTCGTTTTCATGTACTTGCCAATATGGTTCAAAATAGCCAAGAGGGACGGGCGCTGTTTACCACCTTAAGTAGTGTATGTAATCGGTTTTTAGATGTCACTCTAGATTATCTTGGGTCGATCCCTTTCGATGATAATGTTCGAAAGTCAGTCAAGAAGCAAAAACCATTAATTGATGCTTTTCCAAGAAGCCCCGCAGCACTTGCAATTAAAAGTTTGGCTAAAAAGGTTCAACAATGGCCAGTGCCAAAAAATGCGAGCGGTAACATTGAATTTTTTATGGAGCGCTTAGTGTCCTAAGTTGCGAACAAAATACAAACAGATGAAGAAGGGCTACAAATGCAAATTCACGATCGATTAGACCAACAGATGGTCAGTTAAGGCTGGAATGTGAGCGGAGCTGATACCTACAAAAAAATTCAGGATGACGACTTTGCGGTGCGTTATGCACCGTTAGTTAAACGAATCGCCCATCATTTAATGGCTAGACTACCTTCGAGTGTTCAGCTAGAAGATATGCTGCAGGCCGGAATGTTAGGGTTGTTAGAAGCTAGAGGTAACTTTGACGCTAGCAAAGGGGCAAGTTTTGAGACATTTGCTGGCATTCGAATTCGTGGCTCAATGATTGATGAAATAAGGCGCGGCGATTGGGTGCCGCGTTCTGTTCATAAAAACGCTCGCGCTATTGCCAGCGTGATTAAAGAAATTGAACAAACTACTGGGCGAGATGCTCGTGATACCGAAGTTGCTAAACGATTAGGAGTGGAGGTACATGAATATCGTCAAATGCTAATGGATGTTGCAAATGGTCACATGATGGATTTTGATGGGATGGGAGTTGATGAGGATTATTTTTCTCAAGGGCTTTCTGATACCAGTCAAACCCCATTAGAGAGAATCCAGCGAGAGGACTTTAGAAATTCATTAACGGATGCTATTTCATCACTTCCCGAACGAGAAAAACTGGTATTAGCACTTTACTACGATGAAGAGCTAAATTTAAAGGAAATAGGCGAAGTTATTGGTGTTAGTGAATCACGCATTAGTCAAATAAATAGTCAGGCCATGCTTAGATTACAATCTCGGCTAAAAGATTGGAAGAAATAGCTTTTATAGACTAGATTTACAGTAAGTAAACTGTTGTAACACGGCCATAAATGTCGATTTGAAGGCTTTTTAGCGGTCGCAACCTTCAAAATCAAAAAAATAACCATTTCAAACGGAGATTTATCTTGGATAAGAACATGAAAATCTTAATTGTTGATGATTTTTCAACAATGAGAAGAATCATCAAAAATCTATTGCGAGATCTGGGCTTTACCAATACTCAGGAAGCCGATGATGGCAATACCGCGTTACCTATGTTGCAATCCGGGAACTTTGATTTTTTAGTGACTGATTGGAATATGCCAGGAATGCAGGGTATCGATCTGCTTAAGGCGGTGCGTGCCGATGACAAGCTTAAAACAATGCCGGTTTTAATGGTCACTGCGGAATCAAAAAGAGAGCAGATTATTGAAGCTGCTCAAGCGGGAGTCAATGGTTATATTGTTAAACCATTTACAGCCGCAACACTCGATGAAAAATTACAAAAAATATTCGAACGTATTGATGGCTAAGGCCACGCCATAAGGAAATATTGATGTCAAAATTATCAGATAAAGAGCAATTAGCGGTAACTATCGAGCAGACCCGAGATTTATTAGCACATCTTGAAAATAACGAGATAGAGGATGCCCAAGAACTTATCGATTCTTTAGCGACCGACGGTGATGAAGACCTATTTGTCGAAATCGGCAAGCTTACACGAAATTTACATGAAGCCCTGACTAATTTTCAAATGGATTCGCGTATTACAGATATAGCAGCATCAGAAATTCCTGATGCGAAAGAACGACTCAATTATGTGATTGAGAAAACGGAAGAGGCTGCCAATAAAACCATGGATAAGGTGAAGGTTGCACCGAACTATCCAATAATATGGCAAAAGATGCGAGCGATTTACTGGGTGAATGGCAAAAGCTTTATAGTCGGGAATTGGCGCCTGGAGAATTTCGAAAACTATGTAAACGAATTGAGCTGCACTTGCAAAAAAATAAAGATGACGCCAACTTACTGCATGCCGATCTTAATGATGTACTAATGGCGCAGGATTATCAAGATTTAACCGGTCAAGTGATTCGACAGGTGATTACCTTGGTTCATGATGTTGAGGAAAGCATGATTAATATTATAAAAATGTTCGGTAGTATGGACGGCTATAACCAAGCCAAAGACAAAACATCAGTTAAAAAAGGTGTCGAAGGACCGGTGGTCGATATTAGCAAAAGAGACGATGTGGTAAACGGTCAGGATGAAGTTGATGACCTATTGTCTAGCCTAGGTTTTTAAGGGAGTTCCTCATGTCTTTTTTTGAAGCAGATGAAGAGATACTTCAAGATTTCCTAATTGAAGCTGGGGAAATTCTTGAGGCCATGTCTGAACAGTTAGTGGCGTTGGAAAATGACCCACAGAATATGGATCTACTGAATGGGATTTTTCGTGGGTTTCATACTGTTAAGGGTGGCGCCGGCTTTTTAAACTTAAAAGCCTTAGTGGATATCTGCCACATCACTGAAAACATATTTGATATTTTAAGAAATGGTGATCGAGTTGCCGATGCAGAATTGATGGACCATATTCTACAATCATTAGATTTAGTTAATGAAATGTTTGACGCCGTTCGCGCAGGGGAAGTACCGCAAGATGCATCGGCTGAGTTTTTTACATCAATTAGGCACCTTCGCACAAGTAGAATCAGAAACCTCAGAATCAGAAACCTCAGAATCAGAAACCTCAGAATCAACTAAAACACCAGATGAAATTGAAACTGAGAGCACAGAGCAGGATTTAGAGCAAGAATTCGATGCTTTAATTGATGAACTAAATCAATCCCTAGCAGCAGAATCTAAGGCTGAAGTGGTTGAACCATCCGCAGCAATAGGTAGTGGCAGTAACGATGATATAACTGATGAAGAGTTTGAATCCCTACTCAACGAGCTTCATGGCGATGGTCCGGTTAAAGTTGTTGAACCGCTAGCAGTGGCAAACAAAGCTGAGTCAAGCGACGATATTACCGATGACGAGTTTGAAGCATTACTTGATGAGCTACACGGTAAAGGGAAAATATCCAGTGTAACAAGTAGCGCCTCTACAACGGCCAAAAATACTCAGAAATCTGATAAAAAGACTGGTGATTTAATTGATGATAGTGAGTTTGAGGCTCTATTAGATGAACTCCATGGCGCTGGCAATGGACCAGCAAGTGGCTCGGTGGCTAAACCGGAAAAAACCCGTCGCCGTTAAAAAGATCGAAAAATCCAAGCCCGCTCAAAAACCAGCGGTAAAAAGTAGCCTGCGGCTAGGGTAAAAACCACAACAAATCCCGCCGCTAAACCTGTCCCTAAGAAAACTACAGCGATTGTGACCGAGGCGACCGTACGTGTCGATACTAAACGTCTGGATGACATCATGAATATGGTTGGTGAGCTTGTGCTTGCCAGAAACCGATTAAAAACCGTTGCGGCAGAGCTTTCGGGTGAAGATTTAAATAAAGCGGTATCAACGCTTGATATTGTAACCGCTGACCTACAAGGCGCCGTTATGAAAACGCGGATGCAACCTATTAAAAAAGTATTCGGCCGATTTCCGCGTGTGGTTCGTGACTTAGCCAGAAGCCTCAAGAAAGAAATAAACTTAACTATGATTGGTGAAGAGACTGATCTAGACAAAAATCTGGTAGAAGCATTAGCCGATCCTTTAGTTCATTTAGTTAGAAATTCGGTTGATCATGGTATAGAAATGCCAGACGAACGAGCTAATGTGGGAAAAACACGTCAAGGTACCATTACATTATCTGCAGCCCAGGAAGGCGACCATATTATGTTAACCATCGCAGATGATGGTAAAGGTATGGATGCAGATATTTTGCGCGGCATAGCGGTTGATAAGGGATTAATGGATAAAGAGCAAGCCGCACGGTTAACCGATACAGAATGCTTTAACTTGATTTTTCACGCCGGTTTTTCTACTAAAAAGGAAATTTCCGATATTTCGGGTAGAGGCGTGGGAATGGATGTGGTTAAAACTAAAATCACTCAATTAAATGGCTCCTTGGATATAGAATCAGAACTTGGTAAAGGCACCAAAATTCTGATTAAGGTGCCTTTGACTTTAGCTATCTTACCGACTTTAATGGTTAAAATAGGCGAGCAAGCCTTCGCTTTTCCATTAACGGCCGTTAATGAAATATTTCACCTTAATTTAACTAAAACTAACACCGTTGATGGTCAACTTATGATCGTTGTTCGAGAAAAAGCGTTGCCTTTATTTTTCCTAAATGAAATGCTAACCCATCAGTATTCTAACGAACAAAGAGAGCGTCAAGGCCATGTTGTACTAGCACAGGTTGGTACACAAACGGTTGGTTTTGTGGTTGACTCTTTAGTTGGACAAGAAGAGGTTGTGATTAAACCACTTGGTAAATCACTTCAAGGTACTCCCGGTATGGCGGGAGCGACCATCACCAGTGATGGTAAAATTGCATTAATACTGGATATTCCAAGTTTATTAAAACACTATGTTGGGTAGAGCGGCTATGTTAGGTAAGGAAGATATATTGGGTAATGCCATAGTGACCAATATTAAGCTAGGCCTCTTGAGATGACAATTAAAGTATTAATTGTTGATGACTCTCAATTTTTTTGTCGTAGAGTAGGCGCAATTCTAACCAGTGCACACGATATCAAAGTGATTGGTGTAGCCCATAATGGCAAAGAGGCTATTGAAAAAGCACAAGAATTGAAACCTGATGTTATAACTCTCGATGTTGAAATGCCTGTTATGGATGGTGTGACTGCGCTCAAACAAATTGTTAAAGTTTGTGATGCTAAAGTACTAATGCTTTCCTCTTTAACCTACGATAATGCCAAAATAACCCTTGATGCTCTTGATGCAGGAGCAACCGACTTTTTGTTGAAATCTTATGAGTCGCTTGCCAATGATAATGATAGTTTAGTTACTTTATTGCAATCTAAAATAAGAGAACTAGGACAAATTTCAGGCGCGTCTGTAATTAAGCAAATCACCAGTCGGCCTATCAAGCCAAAAATATTTCCAACCTATAAAGCTAAAAATACCAGTGGTAATGGAATATATAATTTGTTGGCTATCGGTGCATCCACAGGTGGTCCGGTTGCGTTACAAAAATTATTGGTACCCTTGCCACAAAATTTCCCTTGCCCTATTACGGTAACACAGCATATGCCTGGAACTTTTACTGGGGCTTTTGCGGCTCGTCTTAATGGAATATGTAAGCTTTCGGTTTATGAAGCAACCGATGGCATGACACTAAAGCCAGGTCATGTATATATTGCACCCGGTGGAAAACAAATGGTCTTCGAAGGTAGTACTAATAACGCAAGAATTCGAATAAGACCAGCTGATTCTAGAGTACCGTTTTCTCCCAGTGTCGATTTGTCTTTTGGCTCTGCATCAAAAATATTCGGTCAAAAATTATTCGCATTAGTGCTAACAGGAATGGGCTCTGACGGAACCGAAGGAAGCAAGCTAATTAAAGCTAAAGGAGGAAAAATTTGGGTCCAAAATGAAGCATCCTGTGTGGTTTATGGTATGCCAATGTCGGTGACGCGAGCGGGATTATCAGATCGTGAACTAGCGCTTGAAAATATGGCGTCAGAACTAATGAAGGAAATTTAATGGATCGTTTAACCATTATAGGTCTTGTCGTTGCGATAGGCGCCATATTAGGCGGTCAAATAATTGATGGTGGTAGCCTTTCAGCCATTTTCAATCCTGCTGCTTTAGTCATTGTAGTTGGCGGATCGATTGGTGCGGTAATGATTCAAACTCATTTAAGAATTTTTAAAAAAGCCATTAGAATTCTAGGTTGGGTATTCAAAACCCCAATTCAGCCAATGAAAGAAGGAGTCAACCAGGTTACTCATTGGAGTCATATCGCTCGTAAAGATGGTTTGTTAGGCTTGGAAAGAAGCATCGATCAGAAGTCAGATCCTTATATATTAAAAGGATTGAATATGTTGATTGATGGAAACGAGCCAGAAGCAATCCGTAGTGCTATGTATGTTGAACTGGATGTTGAAACTAAAGAGTTACTGAGCGCCTCAAAGGTCTATGAATCTCTAGGCGGCTATTCACCGACTATCGGAATAATTGGTGCGGTATTAGGATTAATACACGTTATGAGTAATTTATCCAATCCTGAATTATTAGGAACAGGCATTGCCACAGCTTTTGTCGCGACTATTTATGGTGTAGGATTTGCCAATTTAATCTATATACCTATTTATCATAAATTACGTGCGGTAATCTCTCAAAGATCACAGTATAAGGAAATGATTTTGGAAGGTATTGCTTGTATTGCTGAAGGCGAGAACCCGAGAGTGATACTAATGAAACTAGATGGTTACATTGAAAAATAAATGGACTACTTTAGAAATCAAACAGGAATAAAAGTTTTTAAACAGGATGGCTGAAAACCATTGAAACAACTTAATAAATTATGCGAAGAATTAGAAACAATGTTGATTTTGACGACCAGGCGACTGACCGCTGGCTGATCTCCTATGCGGATTTTATTACTCTGCTATTTGCATTTTTTGTTGTTTTATATTCAATATCTCAAGTTAATGCGAGTAAATATAAAATCCTATCTCAAACTCTGGAAGGTGTTTTTGATCAACAGACTTCTGGGCCAGAAATTATTTCAATTGGCGAGCCGACTAAAAGTTTAACGCCCGTTACCGGTGATCAGGAACAAAACATTGATAGCCCCGAAAAAGAGACTGAAGCACCTGCGGTTGAAGAGGCTAATTTAGCGTCAGTGGAGGAATTTAAGGACCTTCAAAAAGGTTTAGAGGCGAGTCTCGGAGATTTAATTGATCAAGACCTTGCAGAAATTAAAACCGATAAAAATTGGATCAACATTGTTCTAAAAAGTGCCTTGTTATTTCCTTCTGGTAGCGATGTTCTTAATACTGAGTCTGATCCACTAATGGAAGAGGTTGCAAAACACTTAAATGATAATCAGCAGCTTATTTTAGTGCATGGCCACACCGATAACATACCGATTGAAACCGAAAAATTCCCTTCAAACTGGGAGTTGTCTAGTGCCAGAGCGGTTGCTGTGGTTAGAAAATTACAAAAATACAAAGTACAACCAAATCGTTTAAGTGTACAAGGTCATGGCGAGTTTCAACCTATCGAAGATAATTCGACTGTTGAAGGGCGCCGAGAAAATAGGCGAGTCGTTATTTCAATTTCAAGAAAACAGCGAGTTGAACCTATAGTGAAAGATGTTAAAGATGCTAGTCAGTTGGACGACACTATCACTAAGGAAACAGAAAAAGAGCAAGAACCAAAGTATAAGATAATAAAATTACCAGGTGGTGGCATCCTTATTCGCGGGGCTAATGATAAAGCCAAAAAGTCAGACCAAGAAGGTCAATAATGTTAGACGTTAAGACCATAAAACTGAGAGGTGAAATGTGAAAATCTGGACAATCGCAAACCAAAAAGGTGGTGTTGGAAAAACTACCTCCGTTGCAGCTTTGGCTGGAATCTTAGCGGAAAAAGGTTTTCGAGTATTAATGTTGGATTGCGACCCTCATGCTTCTTTAACGTCTTATTTTGGCTACGATAGTGAAACTCTAGATAATAATTTATTCAGCTGGTTTGCCAATAAACCGGATAGCGCACAACAAGCTAGAGATACCATCATAGAGTTACCTAATGAATCATTGAGCCTTATGCCGGCTTCCCTTAGTTTGGCAACACTTGACAAGAAATTTAGTCAAAGGGACGGCATGGGATTGGTTGTAACTAAAGTATTATCACTTTTAAAAGATGATTACGATTATGTACTAATCGATTGTCCTCCAATTTTGGGGATTTTGATGATTAATGCTCTGGCCGCTTGCCAATTGCTATTAGTTCCTGTGCAAACTGAATTCTTAGCGATTAAAGGACTACAAAGAATGATGGACACGCTTAATATGGTGATCAAAGCGCAGCACCATAGTATAGAATATAAAATCGTGCCAACCATGTTCGACAGACGTACACGCGCATCGGTTAAGGCTCTTAGAAACATGCGAGACGAGTTTGGAATACATTTGTGGGATCGCTGGATACCTGTTGACACCAAATTCCGCGACGCTTCCAGCGCTCATAGAACGCCGAGTCACTTATTTCCTAGGACTCATGGTGTTGGTGCCTATAAAAAATTGGCTGAAACTCTTTTAGCGATGAGCGAACAAGCTAAAGTTGCATAACCAATCGTCAATGAATAAATTAGTTGTTAATTATCAATATGAAATTAAAAAAACCTACAGTAACTGAGCCTCAAACAGAGCTTGAAAGCTATGTGGCTAGCATGTTGGTTGATAGTTCCAGGTTAAATGATGAGCATCGACTAAAAGATGAAAAATTCCTGGAGTCGAATCGAGATAATGAGAAACCGGTAGAAAATAACCTTTCTCGAAAAAAATCTAATGCGACAATAAAGAGTAAAAATAAAGATCAAAGTTCATCGATAAGACTGATTACAAGTAAGCAAGAAAAGAAAAATCCTAGTCACAAGAAAGCGGACAAAGGCTCCTTTGAAGAAGTAGCCTCGGTGATTAAGCAAAGCATCACTGAAGAGCAACAGCCAAAATCAATTAATTTGTTGAGTCCAAAAAGCATAAAGTCAATCACCCCTACAAATACCCCGCCAGTGGTTATTCACGAAACAAATAAAATTACTAACACCAAGTTTTTGGAAAACAACGATATCGAGAAAGATCCAAGATTAAAGAATGTAGAAAAACTTCTCTCTCAAATCGCGTTGGCAAAGATTCCGCAGGCGACACAGCAAGTTTCATCACAGATAGACATTAAGGGTAAAAGTTCTAACGAGCAAAGCAAATCCACGGAACAAGGTAATGAAATAGAAAATCGGCAATTGATTGCTGCGATGGAATCCTCCTTTGAACATCGTGAAAACACGCCACTTAAAGAGGAGCTAGGTTCGGTCTTTCAGACCCTTGTGTTTGAAGTTAATCAACTACCCATGGCGGTCCCTTTGGTTAAGCTTGGTGGAATTGTTGACTTAGCAGGGCAAGACATTACTCCTCTGGTTGGAACTCCCGATTGGTTTTTAGGTCTTGTACCAAATGAAAGAGGTAATCTATTGGTGGTGGATACACAGCGTTTTTTAATGCCTGAGCGAGAGCAAGCTGATCAACCTGATTATCGTTTTCTAATTGTGTTGGATAATTCACAATGGGCTATTGCTTGTCATAGCGTTGATGATGCTAAGAATCTTTCTCCCGACGATATCCGATGGTCTTCAAGAAACTCAAAGCGTCCATGGTTCGCCGGTATGGTGGTCGAATACATGAGTGCGCTTATTGAAGTTGATGAACTGATCAATATGTTGGCGGATAATATTGTTGAATAAATTAATTTCTAGAAGAATCTATTTGACAAGATAACTCAACCAATCTATCCCCTTCGCCTAGCCTAATCAGACAAACGTTTATCGATATTATTTTGATCTACTCGTAAGGTTTTGATTACTTGAATTCAGCTTATAGTAAAAGCGATCCTTTTTAAACTACTTTCCCAATGGTATTCGTTGTAAATTTAGATTGCGTATTGAATAGTATGGCGTATCGTCTGCGACGAAACTTATCGGAATTAGATACAGATCCTCGATAGTCTAAAAAATTGGATTAGTCATTAAATTGATTTCAAATTATATCTTAATAATGTAGGATGAATAACTTGGAGATGCAGTTTTATCTTGTTCATAAATAAAATTGTTCAAGGAGTTATACAATGTGTAAGCACCAAGTTATTTTTAGCTTTATCTTTTTACTAGCAGTTAATTCTTCCGCAGGATTGGCCCAAGAAATCTCTGAAGAAATAGAGTCATTGTTTGATGAAGTACCAATCGTCGATGGACTCTTATCTCCTGCGTATAGAGATTCTACAAAAAACTATCTGGATATTTATAGTGATACCTCAATCAATATCATTTCTAACCGCTTAGCGAATGCGTCCTCTGGATTTGATCAACATATTCAACGTTATGAACGATTAAAATCGACTCGTCACTTTGTTCTAACGAGCGCTGACTTAACCTCTGCTCAGATTAATGATTCTGAGATAGAAAACTTAATCTATCAGCAAAAACTATGGAAGATTGACTTTAACGGCGGTAATGGCAGCGCTGAACGCGCTGCCGATTATAGCCTCCTAATCAATAGTGCTCAACAATGGATTGACAATGGTTTAAGAATTATGCAATTAGAATATAGCCCTGGCGAGAATCGTAATCTTTACGATAGTGGAGAGCAATATGCCGGGGTTCACAGTGAGAATATTGACCCTGGATTAACTCGTTATGGTCGTTGGTTAGCTCGATACGCGTTGGAAAATGGCGTTATTCTAGATGTTTCACATTCTAGACATCAAACAGTTGTTGATGTGGTTAATCTTTCTTTGGACTATTCAAAGCGCCGAAATCGAGCTGTGCCGGTGTTAGCCAACCACGCCAACCTAAACCAATATTTCTCGTCCGAAAGAAATAAAACGATAGAAGATACCTGTTTAATCGCCTCGACAGGAGGCTCAATTGGGATCATGCCAATTGCCAGTTTTTTACCCGGAAACGCGTCCTTTTTAGATTTATCTGTGCAATTAATGGAATTAAAGAACCATAATTGTGCACCCTTAACATCTTGGGATGGCAAGCCCATCCAGATGATTGATCATATATCCATTGCCTCTGATTCAAGGGTTGACTATTGGGAACCAACGGGAAATTCTTTTTATGTGGACGCCAATGCTGAACAAACTAATCGTTGGAAAATTCTTGCCACCTATATGCGTAAGGATAACAATGGCGATGGTATAGCTGATTTTAGCATCGTAGAATTAAAAAAAATATTTGGTGGAAATCTTATCAGAATTTATCGTGCTGGGCTATTAGGGCAACTACCATTTGAACCTGGTTACTCCTATTCTAGTATAAGATCGCGTGTGTACACCGGTGACTTCAATGGCGATGGAAGTAGCGATCTTTTATTACAGAATGCTAACGGCGATACTTGGATAGACTATTCCTATCGAGGTGGTGAATATAGAAAAATCAATTGGCAGAGAAGTAACACGCCACCGTCTAATGACCGTTCTTGGTGTCGTCTATCGAACAAAAGTAAACTTTTTGTCGGTGATTTTAACGGTGATGGGAAGGATGATTTATTGTGTCATCAAAGCAATGGTAAAAATTGGATTGACTTTGCCAACACTCAGGGTACTTTTCAAGGAACAGATTGGCAAAGAGTACAAACGACAGCAGGATCAGCTGCTGCTTGGTGTCAGATTAATCATAATAGAAAACTTTATATCGGTGATTTTAACGGTGATGGACGTGATGATCTGCTGTGTCATCAAAGTGATGGGAAGTCTTGGATCGATTTCGCTAATACCCGTGGCCTTTTTAACGGAACCGATTGGAGTAGAACGAGCCAGCGGGGAGCCATAGATCGGGCTTGGTGTCAGATTAATCAAAATAGAAAACTTTATATAGGTGATTTTAACGGTGATGGATTTGATGATCTTCTTTGTCAAAATGCTAAGGGCGGTTCATGGATCGATTATAGTAATGGTCGCCAAATATTTTCTGGCACGGATTGGAGTAGAGTAATAAATATTCGGGGGCTTGATCGCTCTTGGTGTAGAATATCAGGAAATATCAAACTCTATGTGGGAGACTTTAACGGCGACTCTAAAGATGATCTCTTATGTTTTAATAAAAAAACGAGGCGCGTTTTGGATTGATTTCGCTGATGCTAGGGGGCATTTTAAAAGGACCGATAGAAATGGAACTCAAAGCATCTGTAAAGGTTCGGCTTTCAATTTGATGATCGGTGATATCAATGGAAATAGGAAAGCGATGTCTTGTGTTTTGAACCTACAAAAGGCTACCTTACGATGTTATTTGGTGATTCGACAGAGGGACTAAAGGTTGAGCTAAAACAATAAAATTAATATTAAAATGCCTTTTAAAAGTAACTGTTTAGTCATTAGACATTATAACTAGACAGGCAATATTTAAAAATGGAAGTAATTAGACAGACACTAACTAGGTTATTAATAAGCGTCGAAGTGAATCTCTACTATTTCAGTTAATTAATTGATATATCTGGAATAAATTGGCCGGAAATTTAATTTTTCATTAAGAATATAGGCTAATTGAAGATTTAGCAAGAAAGTACAATCTCTCAATCACAATGAAAGCATTTTTAGAATGAGAAGCCTAGCTATTAAATAGCCAATTCCTTTACGGGCTTAAATCCTTTGAGCCATTTCTTCTTTAGTTTTTGGGCTTTTTGTTGAAGCAATTCAAGTTTTCCAACAAAATTAGCATAGTGAGAACCATAATATTTTACTCGCCCTACCCAGCTATTCGTTTGCAGATTGAGCTGTGATAGAGTTGTATTAATATTGGAAGGTGCGGGAATGATCTCTTGGCTGATTATAGATTTTCCAGCCCACTCAACGAGATCTATATATTCTTGTAAATTCAATATACTTGTCGTATTTTTAACCTCTCCTGCGGTGTTTTTCAAGCTAGTTGTCGCCTAAAGTTATAAATTTATGCCGCCCTGTTGATTTGTTCCACTAATTTTGGCTTATCTGGATTTAAGTAGACCTCACCGACAGGTTGCCAGTTTCTTGTCTCACCACTCCAACGGATCGGATTGTTTTTCTTAGCTCGTTGATAAACTTCATGTCTGGCTTTTAGTATCTTAATATCCTCGCCATTGTGACGCTGCTCCGGTGTCACAAATTTGATCGCACTATGCAAGTGCTCTTTGTTATACCAAGCGATAAATTCAGCCACCCAGCATCTTGCAGAGAGTAAGCCATCGAAGGGGCTCTCTGGATAGTTCGGTCGGTATTTTAATGTTCGAAATGCAGATTCTGAATAGGGGTTATCATTGCTCACCGATGGACGACTAAATGATGGAATGATCCCTAACTCTTGCAGCGTTGCCAGCAGGGTTGCTCCTTTCATCGGACTGCCGTTATCTGAGTGCAATACCACTTGATTTTTCTGGATGTTTTCTTGCTCACAAATAGCCGTCATTAAGTCTGCCGCTAAGGCGCTCGATTCATTCTGATAAACCTGCCAGCCAACAATTTTCCGGCTATAAATATCCAGTACCAGATAGAGGTACAAGAACACGCCTCGCACTTGAGTTGGCAAGTAGGTGATATCCCAACTATAGATTTGATTCGGCTTCGTTGCCGTGAGAGCCCGGGGCTTGCTTCGGCGGTTTTTTGTTTACTTTTTTCTCGGTGCTTTAACTGTTTAGCGGCTTTAAGCACCCGATAAAATGTGCTCTCGGAAGCGATATAGCACCCTTCGTCCGCTAGCAATGGTACGATTTTACTCGGAGGTAAATCCGCATACTTATCTTCATTCGCAATGGCTAAAATTTGCTGTCGCTCTAACTCATTTAGCTTGTTTTTGGGCTCGTGATTGCGCTCTAGTCGTCCATCAATCTGGTTTGCTGATTGGCGCCAACGTTGGAATGTTTTGGCACTAATACCAATGATATCACACGCTTTAGATTGTCGAGCACCAGCGTCACACGCTTCGGTTATTAATGATAGGATCGCCTCTCGCTCACTGCTCATTGTAAGTTGTCCTCGTCGTTTCCCCAAATCGCATTGACTTTTTTTTGGAGGACTAACAAGGCCGCCGTTTCAGCGAGCGCTTTATCCTTGCGATGAACTTCTCTTTTAAGCGATTTGTTTTCATTTTTCAACGCTTTCAGCTTCGCTTTTTCTGTTGGGGACTGAACGACTTGGCTAGAGGTGAAATCCTTTTTCCACTGGCTCAAATGATATGTCGATGGAGACCTTGCTCGCGACAAATTGAACTGGCCTCTTCATCGCTTAACCCATCACATTGAATGATAATTTGAAGGCGTTCTTGTAAACTCCAATCTTGAGGTCTTTTTTCTTTTGATTGACTCATTAATCCAACTTCTGTTCCCGGCTCTAATGCTTGCTCTCGTGACTGTACTATCCACTTATTCAATGAGGATAGGCTTACCTGTAAATCATTGGCTACTTGTGACATCGTTGTCCCATTGGAACGACTCAATACCTTCTCTACGGCTTGTATTTTAAACGATTGACTAAATTTTGCTCTCATTTTTTGTACCTCTAAGTAAAATATTAGAGGCGACAACTAGTCTGACACAGGGGGCCTGCAAGAGGTTTTATTTGTTGCTGGAGATTATCTTCGGAAAGATTTTTTATTCGATTTTTTATGCTGGTATGTTTACTAGCCTTGAGTGAATTACAGGTTTTTGCTCGAATAGGATTAAGATCGACGTAGGCCATACAAGTTAATAAGGCTGCATCGTCTAGAAGTGCTTGGGACTTAAAACGAGCTTCCCAAAAATGTCCAGTAACAGAGTCTTCTCGATTGCTGCGCTTAGCGATAGGTTCATTAATTTGTTTCATAAACCAAGATAGACTTCCTAGCCGTTGTCGATAGGAGGAGAGAAGTTGTTTATCTTCAGTGATAGCCCGTATTTTAGCCTGCCTTAAATGTTGAAACTGAGGACTTTCTAACTTTCCAGGAAAGGCTTGTAACCAGCGTCTTGCAACTTCTTCATCCGACCATTTTTCGGGAAGTTTAGGATCACTATAGACAACGATATGGTAATGGTTGCTCATTACAGCATAAGCGTATATTTCTATAGAAAATATTTCTGCTAATTGCAATATTCTATTTTCAATCCATTCTCGCCGATGCTCAAAACTTTGTCCTGTCTTTGCATCTTTTCCACAAAGATAGGCACGTCGCACACATCGGGTCATTAAATGATAATAGCCTGCGGTATTCGAATCAACGATCTCACTTCGTTTAACTGCCATAATTTTTCCTTAAAAATCATCCCTAGCGCCAATCATAAACCGTTCGTAACTAATCGTATGTAGGCTATTTCTTAAACTCTTGTAGGAAATTAACTATTTTATACTGTGAGACATTGACTATTGGTTGACTGTCTAATTGAGTTATTGAGTTGGGCTAATTGAGTTGCTAATTAAGTTGCTAGGTAACTATTCTTAGATGGAATTCGTTTGTAACAATAGGGCGAAACAAGGGTCTATGGTATACGCAATCATGCAAAAATAACAAATGGTTGAAAAATTGACAAATTCTAAATTTTATTTCAAAGCCAACCAATCTATATTATGGCAACTGAAAGAGCAATTAACGGTCTTGCGTAATTCGCGTGATCCTATTTACCGGAAAACTATACCTAATATAAAAGGTGCCTCTATTGGTTCTCATGTACGTCATTTACTTGATTTTTATCAAGCTTTTTGCCTTGGGCTTGGGAGAGGAATGATTGATTATGACCATCGAGAGCGAAATCCAGAGACTGAGCAACTATTATCTAAAGGCTTATTTCAGATTGAAAAGGTCATTGAGCAGCTCAATGAGGTGAGTCGATTTCAGTCTCAACCATTATTGGTTAAGAATTCGGTAACCATTGAAGATTCAGAGGATTATTTAAGAAGCAATCAAACCCGTGAATTACAGATGTTACATAGTCATACTACGCATCATCTTGCGATTATTGGTATAATATTGCAGTTAAATCAAATAGAAATTAATGCCGGTTTTGGTAAAGCCCCGTCGACCATTCGATTTGAGAATGAGAAAAGGATAAAATCTGAGCAAAAAAAATCCTCCGTATCAATGGCCGAGGAAACTCTAAAGGTCTTCCATCGTTCAACTGAAACTGCTTAAGAGAGCTTTACGATGTGCTCATTAAGTTGGTTTAAAGATAACGATAAACTTGTGATTTATTTTAGTCGAGATGAGATGAATAGCCGTTCTCGCGCTAGGTTACCCGAAATAGTTTCTTATTCAAACGCCCAAGTGATTATGCCGATTGACCCAGATGCTGGCGGCAGCTGGTTAAGTGTTAATCAGCGTGGAGTATTTATTGGATTACTCAATGCCTATCCCAAAATAGCGAAAAATCAGGCATGCAGTCAATTATCCCATCTGACTAAATCAACTTCCGGGCCTACCAGTATTTTAAAGGTGAGCCGTGGAAAAATTGTTAAGGATTTAGCCGCAACAAGCAATCTACAAGAGGTCCATAACTACTTTTTAGACCAAGATTTAAACCAATTTAAGCCCTTTACATTCATTTTTATTAATCATCTGCAACAATGGCAGTTCTGCTGGGATAGTCAACAGCTTGAGATACTCGCGTTACCGCAATTTATTAGTTCTTCTAGTTGGTCGAATGGTGCCGTGGTTAGCTATCGGCAGCAGCAATTTAATCAATTAAAGTCAATTGGTAGAGATGAATTATTAGCTTTCCATCAATGTCATCATGCTACTGATCAAGCCTTTTCTTTGTGTATGCATCGCGATGATGCGAAAACGGTGAGCTTAAGTGAAATACGACTAACTGACCTAAACGTTAGCTATCGCTATTGGGATGGGTCTCCGTGTGGAGTAAAGCCAAGTAAACCGATACATTTAAGCCGTAGAAAACCAGCAGCGGTTAGCTCTTTTATACCGGATACTAAAAGCAATCAACAAAAAACCAAAAATAGACGGGCAGAATTAATTGTATAAGCAGTGATTCTAGCTTAGCCAACCAATTCCAGCCATATCTTTATACAGTAACCTGTGAGTTTATTAACTATCAAAGATCTAATGAAAAATACCTTCCCATTAACTAAGCAGCAGCTTGGTCTTTGGATAGAGCAGTGTTTGCATCCGAGTAATACCTCCTATAACACCTGTGTTAAAGTAAAACTGAAAGGAGCGTTAGATATCCAGCGTTTTCTCGATGCTACTCCCATGGTGATTGATTATTTTGATACATTGAAGGTCTATTTTACCGAGCAACAGGGGATACCTTTCCAATGTGTTGATAAAGAGGGTATTTACCAACCTGAATTTATCGATATTTCTGAGGGAAAGCTTAATGAGACTGATGTGATAAATAGACAGGCAAAAGACATATTGTCTCAAAAACTGAATACTCCGATTGACCTTAAAAAGTTTCCTATTACTCGTGCCTGTCTAATAAAGGTAGCTTCAGATGTGTTTTATTTCATTGGTATGGTACCGCATATTGTGTCTGATGGACGTTCGGCAATACTTTATTTGGAGTCCTTGTCCATCGCCTACAACCAAGGTCAGCAAGGACTCGTAAAAAAATATCAATCTAGCAAACGTAGTTGGCAAGACTATATCGATGACAACTTAGCAAAGGTAGACCAAGAAAAATGGTTAGCCGATCAGCAGCATTGGCAGCAGCGATTAGCTGGTGCAACCCCTGCTGCCAAGTTGCCACTTATGGTAAGCAATTAGCCGCTAAAGATGACCGTCGAGGGGAGCGAGTATACTTTGATTTAAGTGAGTCATTGTCTCAACGCTTAAAAGCGCATAGTAAACAACAAAGAACCACGCTATTTAATATTTTAGTGTGTGTCTTTAGTATTTTTGTTCATCGCTATTATCAGTTAGAAGATATTTTAGTTGGTTATCCGGTTACAACATTCGTCCCAGAGGCTATAAACATTTCTTTGGTTTTTTTGTCAATATCCTGCCTATTCGTGTTGATATGAAAAGTAACCCTAGTTATATCGAGCTGCTTAAACGAGTTCATCAAGTGCGAAAGGAAGACAAATCACACCAAAACTATCCGGCGCTCGGCACCGGCAGCGGCCGTCTCGCCAAGCTCAGTCGTGACACTGATGATCAGAGGTTTTTAATCTTTCGATGGCGCAAACTGTTTCAAGACTATTTAATTTGGATCTTGATGGAATTGATAGTCAACCTCAGGATACTGATTATTATGACGTTAACGATGATTTTTCTTTATCCTATGAATTAATTGAAAATCGTATTGGATTGTGGTTTGAAGTACCATAGCACTTTTGAACGCCTAATTCATTGATCAAGCAATGCAGCATATTGAATCCATTATTCATCAAATACTTGACCATCCAGAGCGAAATATCAGTCATTTTGAACTCCTGAATACGTCACAGCAACAACACATTCTGAATAACGCTTTTGGCAAGAAATCATCGTTAGGTCAACAGGGTTTTGGTTCAAATATCGTTGAACTTTTTGAGCATCAAGTTGCTCAATCAGAAAACGAAATTGCGTTAGTCGATTCTGGTACTCGCTATACTTATAAAAATATAAATCAACAAGCTAACCGCTTAGCACATCATATTATTGAAATGGTACCACAGAAAAATGCAGCCATAGCCATCGAGTTTGAGCGTAGCGTAGAGCTTATTATAAGTTTAATTGCGGTATTAAAAGCGGGTCATTTTTATGTGCCT
This sequence comes from Enterobacterales bacterium, assembly GCA_030949565.1. GTDB lineage: Bacteria > Pseudomonadota > Gammaproteobacteria > Enterobacterales > Kangiellaceae. The sequence continues at coordinate 5,357 of JAUZSK010000084.1, read as the reverse complement.
TTACCTAAAAGTTACCCCAAAAAGCGTAAAGAAATAATTGTGCAGCAAGCTCAAATAGGATTGTTGATTCATGATGGTAAAAACAAAAATTTTATTAGTAGCAATCAAATGGAACAGTTGGTTTTTAGTTACGATGAAGCCTCTGTTAACTTGGTTGACCCGCTTTTGGTTGAAAATTTAAATAAAACCATTGACTCCAATGATTTAGCCTATGTTATTTACACTTCGGGGTCAACGGGGCGACCAAAAGGTGTCATGTTAACTCATTGTAATCTTAGCTGTCGTTTAAATTGGTTGAGTGATTATTTTAATCTTAATGCTGACGACGCTATGCTGCAACGTACAGATTATAGTTTTGATGTGTCTGTTGCAGAAATATTTTTACCCTTGATTAGTGGCTCGAGGTTGGTTGTTGCGGAACAAAAATCAAGTAATAACCCACAGTATTTATTGACGCTAATTAAAAATGAAAAGGTCTCCATCAGTTGTCTAGTACCATCTTTATTGAGGGTGTTGATTAACGAGGATAAAAATAGATGCTTGGATAGTGTTAAGCATTTTGTTGCGGCCGAGTGAAGTCTTGACTGAGGGTTTAAAACGGCTATTTTATCAAAGTGGGTCAACTAACAGGGCACATCTTTATAATTTTTATGGGCCTACCGAAGCCTGCATTTACGCGAGCTATAAGGAAATTAGCAACGATGGCCATCCAGTAACTATCGGTCAGGCGTTATCAGATACCTTGTTGTTGGTACTCGATTCTAGATTAAACATTGTACCGAGAGGCGTGGTAGGAGAGCTTTATATTGGAGGTAAGGGTGTTGCCAAAGGCTACCTAAATGATAAAGGTATAACGCAGGATAACTTTATTGATTATGTAGATATTGGCGGCGATTCAAATAGAGTTTATGCGACAGGTGATCTTGTTCGATGGGATTTTTCAGGTGACTTAGAGTATATAGGCCGCAAAGATCAACAGGTGAAAATTCGCGGATACCGTGTTGAGTTAGGTGAAATAGAGCAGATAATTATTCAAGTAGAAAGTGTTAAAGATGTTGCAGTAGTAACCAGAGAGTTACGAGTCGATCACTCAGCTGAATCACAACATCAATTAATTGCCTACCTTTCCATCGGGGAATCTATTTTGCAAGATTCAGCTGAATGGGGCTTTAATTTAAAACAGATTAAATCTAATTTAGCAAAGCATTTGCCTGATTATATGAGACCCTCTGTATTTATCCCCATTACCAGCATTCCTCGCTCACCTAGCGGTAAACTATGTCGTTTTAATTTGCCGGAAGTAGCCGATTTGTTGCCAGAAGAACAAGGTTTTATTGCCGCCACCAAGTCAGAAGAAAAAAGTCTTCGGTTAATTTGGAGTAGAATATTATCAATACCACAGGATAAAATCAGTATTAATAGCAGCTTTTTTGATTTAGGTGGCGATAGCTTGATGGCCATTCAGTTTGTGAGCCTAGCTGAGTTGGAAGGTATGGGATTTGAAATGGATGATTTGTTTATTTCTCCCACAATAGCTCACCTAACTCGTGTTATTAAACCTATTAAAAAAGCCGTTAATTCTAAACAAAAAATTTCTGGTGCCTACAACTTACTACCAAGACAAATCAAATTTTTTAGGGATGACTTTATTAAACCGAATCACTGGAATCGCACATTTAGTTTTGATGTTAATCAACCGCTAGATATTATCGCTTTATCGCTAGCCTTGCATTCTGTGCTGGAGCAACATGATAATTTACGTGTGAGTTTTGAGAAAAATGCAACTAATCAGTGGCAGCAACGTTGTGTAGATATAGCATTTCTGGAGCTTGATAAAATTCTCACTCATGCAAATTTTCAAACCCTAGAAACGCTACAACAACAAACAAACATTCAACAACAAATCAATCGAATGCACCAGTCTATTAGTTTATCTAGCGCTCCGTTATTGCGCATGGGATATTTTCAAACATCGTCCAGCATCGGACATCTAGTGCTGGTTTTTCATCATTTGTTATTAGACATGGTTTCTTCGCGCATTATATTTGAAGATCTATTGCTTGCTTACCAGTTGATTATCCAAGAAAAAAAAGTAGAGTTAGGCAATAAAACAACATCAGTAAAGGATTGGGTTTCTTATATTGAGCAATTAACGCTAAGTGATTCCTTTGAAAAAGAATTAGACTATTGGCAACGTCTACCTTTAACACCAACGCCTAACCTGCTTGAAAATATATCACTTGACGCACAGGTAATAGTAGCCCCCAAACAATCACATTATGCGGATGAACAAAGTGCTCGAGTAAAAAGCTTTGAGCTATCGTCTAGGGTTACTAAAGCACTACTGACCGAGTTACCCTTGCAGACTAAAATGCCGATTCAAAATTTTTTAATCGCCTGTTTTTATCAGGCAATTAATCAATGGACTGGGCACACTAGAATCACCTTATCCACCTGTAGTCATGGGCGAGAAAATCAGTCCATGGAGAGACCTCTGTCACGAACCGTGGGTTGGCTAAATAGTGTTTACCCTATTGTGCTTCAATCTGATTCCTTGTTTGATGCAACATTGGATAATTCTTCTGAGGAACGCAGTCAAACCATAGATCAGTTCAAAAACGACAGGCAACAGCCTAAACTAGACAGGCAACATTTACTGTCCAGTGCCCCTAACTCGATATTTTTAAATTCGATACAAAAACAAATCGAGGCATTGCCTAAAAATAAGATCGCTTATAATATCCTACGTTATCAGATGCAGCATCCACAAATTATTGCGCACCCTAATCCCCCCTTGTTTTTTAACTATGTCGGTCAACTAGATGCTTTTATACCCGAAAATGCGCCATTTAAACCACAAGCAGATCTGCCGGGCGTTGCAGGTATAGCAAAAGAGAATCATCTTTGCTACATGCTCTATATTGAAGCCGGAGTGATTCAAAGTCGATTGCAGTTTCGGTTAACCTATAGCAAATCACTATTTAGTGAATCTTCCATAGACCAGTTTATTAGGGCAATGCAGCAGGCAATTGAACAGCGAAGCACTATCTCTGAGGCTTAATCATTAATTTGATCACAAAATAGATTTCTAATACAACAAACTGGTACATAGTCGTATAAGACGACTGACTTTAGACTGCGATAGTGTTTATTCTGCCTGTCTAGTTTGTTTTGCTTATAGTCCATAAAGTCGCTTGTAATCTTAGATTAAGCCTTTATGATTGAGCTTCTTTTTACTCAGTTGAATTTAATGTGAAAAATCACCTAATGCCTTCGTCAGGTTTGTCAGGCAAAAAAGTCAGTTTAAAAACACGTATTCATGTGGAATGGAATACTTGGGCTAGTTTAGCCCTGGTTGCGGCTCTGCTTGAAGGTAGCGTAATTGGTATTGTGATTAAAAATGGATTTCAAGGGCTAGTGAGTGACGGATGGCTTAACGTGTCAGTGGCAATCGCAACGGGTGCGCCGTTTTTTGCAAACCTTTTAAGCTTTTATTGGGTGTCTTTAAGCTTGGGGCGCAGCAAAGCTAGATTAGTATCCAATCTGGCGATTCTTTTTTGTATATCAGGTTTGTTCATGTCTGTTACGCCTTTTACCAGCTTAGGGTTAGTCATTTTCCTGCTGATTTATATCACCTCTCGAATGCTTTGGTCTGGCATATTAACGATACGGTCAAATATTTGGCGAGCTAATTATCCGCGTCATATCCGCGGCAAGGTAACGGCTAAATTGGCTACTCTGGCTGCAATAATCATGTCGGTCACATCAATAATTGCTGGCTGGTTGTTAGATTGGCAGTTTAGCTATTTTAGAATTTTGTTTGCTATTTTTGCCATATTATCGCTTTGGGGAGCCGTACAATATCGTTTGTTAGCCGTACGTCATCAGCAAAAGGAAATAGAACGTGAGAACAAAGCTGAGAAGAAAGTCTCTCTTAAGCGCATGATTAACCTATTAAAAAACAACAAAGCGTTTGCTCACTACATGTTAGCAATGTTCTTGCTAGGAATGGGCAATCTGATGTTTATGGCGCCTTTAATCATTTATTTCAATGAACAAACCGAGTTGTTGCAATTGGAACAAATACTGTTAACGACCGCCATTCCTTTAGCCTTGATACCTATTTTTGTCGCTTGGTGGGCTAGGTTGTTGGATAGGTCACATATTTTTGCTTTCCGCAGCATCCATAGCTGGGTCTTTGTTGTTTCGCTTAGTCTTTTCGCTACCGCTCAGATTGTGAATTTTCCACATTTATTTTATTTGGCTTCTTTTATCTATGGGTTCGCTTTAGCTGGCGGTATTATCGGTTGGAATTTAGGTCATAATGATTTTGTTAAGCAGGGGAACTTAGATTCAAAGGAAAACCCGATGGACTACATGGCGATCCACGTCAGCCTAACAGGGTTAAGAGGTTTAATTGCACCGGTTGTTGGTGTTTCGCTATATCAATGGCTAGAAAGCCTTAGCGCAACATCAGGGCGTTATGCTTTATTGCTGCCCTTGTGTTTAACCATGATCGGAGCATTACTGTTTGTTCGTTTTAACCGATTGCATCGCTAAAAGGCGCTTCAGCATCTTTGCTCAAGTAGTGCTAAAGCAAGTAATAGATTACACTTGCTGAATATCGATTGCAGTGATATCTTTTTTAGTAGCGACTATTGCCGCGATTCGCTCAGATTGTGTCTGTTGTTTAGTTTCTAAGCTTGCAAAGTCATAGTGCGATGGATCCGCTAAGTGGCTTGGGCTAATATGGCCAATCGCTCGTGCTATATTATTGACTCGGTCGCTTTGTTGCATATCCCATTGATGTAACATTTGTTTGATATTTTGTCGTTGTAAATTAGCCTGAGAGCCGCAGAGGTTGCAAGGGATAATTGGATACTGCTTGTGCTCCGCATAGGCTTTAATGTCTTTTTCTCGACAATAGGCTAGCGGTCTAATGATAATATTTTGACCATCATCTGAAATCAGTTTGGGAGGCATTGATTTTAAACGCCCTCCGTGAAACATATTTAAAAATAAGGTTTCTACTCTATCATCTGCATGGTGACCCAAGGCTAATTTGTTAGCGCCAAGTTGTTGTGCGGCTTTATACAAGATGGCTCGCCTTAATCGTGAGCATAGTCCGCAGGTAGTTGAACCCTCGGGGATCTTATCTTTGACGATAGAGTAGGTGTCTTGTTCGATTATTTTATACTCAACTCCGATGGATTTGAGGTAGTTAGGCAAAATTTCTTCGGGAAAACCTGGTTGTTTTTGGTCAAGGTTGACGGCGACAAGATCAAACTTAATTGGTGCGACTCGCTGCATGTGAAGTAGAAGATCCAGCATACTATAGGAATCTGCACCACCAGAAA